>CANHVU010000002.1 GCA_947464275.1 Bacteroidota bacterium | reverse complement strand
CCATCATCTACCATATTGTCTCCAAATGCTTGGCTTACTCCACTACTAAAGTCATAGCTTGTTGTACTACCAATCAATATACTATCGCTACTCCATGTCTCAATTGAGTTACGGTGTTTGATTACTACATAGTATTTATTGCCTACTGCGCTTCCTGGGAAGGTAATGCGTGCTTGACCTGTGGTACTTAATGTATCGCTTACACTATATGCTAAGCTGTAATCTGGATTGCGTAATTCTACTGTAATTGTATCGGCTACGGTTGGTGAGCTTACTCCATCTGCATTGAATGGTGATGAAATCATTACTCCGCCTCCTAAGTATAATCCTTGTAAAAAGGCCGTTAGGTTTAAAGTGGCGCCACCACTTGCTGAAGTAGTATCAACTAGAACAGATGAGCTGGCTGAAGCACAGCTAAACGAATTTAATGATCTTACACGCATAAAGTAGGTAGTTCCAGATGATAAACCTGTTACAGTTTGACTTGTAGAAGCTACACTTAAATCATTGTAACCACTTACCATTGAAGTAAATGCCGCATCAGTTGCTACATCTAATTTATAACCTGTTGCACCAGATACAGCGTTCCAAGAAACATCAAATGATGAACCAGTTTTGCTTACAGTGGTTGGTAAATTTGGAGCAGCTGGAATTGGATTAACAGTAGCAGTTACCATTTGTCTATTAGATTCACATCCTGTTCCAATTAACCAATCATAGAAATAGTAATAGAAAGCTGATGAAGCACCACCAGTATATGCAGAGGTAATACTTGCTATACCTGCTAAGGTATATGGATAGGTATATCCAGTTGTAGCCTCACGTGTTAATCCTGTTAAGCCAGTTGCGGCAGTAATAACAAGACGATGACCAGTACCAGCTGGCACTGAGAAATTTAGAGGTATAAGTGTTTTAACACCCGGAGCCACAGTTGTAGCTACACTAACAGTTGTGGTTTGAAGTACGGTACCCGCAGAATTTTTTAATTGAATGGTCATACTTGCCGTTCCGGGAGTTGAATTCACCGGATACATATTCACTGACGTCAAAGTAAATGGTGTATAGGCATCAAACATTAATCCAATATCTGCATAGCCAGTATTTTGTGTAGTACCCACTCTATTTGCCAATCCCATGCTAGAAGAGAATGATCCATTGGTAGAAGAAGCTACATAGTATGATGTAGTAGCGCTAATGGTTGGAGTTGTAAATGTATTTCCTGATGCAATTGGGGTACCACCTGTACTTGCAGCATACCAATTTATAGAATTACCAGCACTAGGAGTAGCACCTAAAGTAACAGTACCAACCCCACAACGACTTCCAGGAGTAGTAGTAAGAATTGTTGGAACTAATACAGTTACGGTATCACCAGCTTCTATCGAGCTAGTATTACATGTTAAGGTTGCTCTATAATAAGTAGTGGTATTAACATTAGTTGAAGGTATGTATGAGTTAGAATTTATTCCAACAGGGGTCCAAGGACCGTTACGACTTTCAGTTGATTCATACCATTGGTAGTCACCACCTGTTGCAGTTGTTGTTATTGTTGGCTTACCAGTAGTTCCGCAATATTGTGCATCACTAGACAATACCGTTCCTTGTGTCAATGGATCTAAAGTTACAGATAAGCTTGCAGAATTTACACATTGTTGACCTGTGCTTTGCGAGGCATTTAAAACATAGCTGGTAGCTATGGTTGGGCTAAATGTGAATCCTGTTGCTGCACTTCCCGAAACGCCACTACTTGGTGTCCAATTATAGGTATCAAAATCACTAATATTAGAAGTAATATTTATGGTAGATGTACTACTTGAACCACTGCAAATATTTGAATTTGCTGCACTCAGTGAAAGAGTAGGTGCGGCATTTACTGTAGCAGTTACCATTTGGCGTGCAGATTCACATCCTGTTACAATTTTCCAATCGTAAAAGTAATAATATAAATCGTTTCTAGCTGTATTTGTTGGAACAGCAGTAAGGGTACTTGTATTAATTGAAACAACACCTGAAACAACCATAGGATAACCGTAGTTACCTCCTGGTGCAGCTGCAGCAGGCCCAAATAATAAACCAGTAATACCTGTATATGATCCTGGGCGCAATTTCAAATTAGTACCAGCCGCAATATTGAAATTTAAATTTACAACTTGCCCTACTGTTCCTCCTGGTGAACCTACTACCGGAACTGACATTGTATTCAAAATGGTTCCAGCACCATTTACTACATCAATAACTACAGTACCTGATGCACTAGTTGCACTAACAGGATAAATAGTTACTTGTGATAGTGTGAAGGGAGCTAATGCATCGAATACAATTCCAAAATTTGTTGTTCCTGCACCTGATGTTCCTGAAACCGGAGAAGCTAATCCTGTAGAAGCTAATCCCGATCCATTTGTTGAAGCAGCAACATAATAATTTGTGGTTCCAGTTATAGTAGGAGTAGTAAACGTACTTCCAGTACCAACTGGAGCACCACCAGTATTAGATGTATACCAATTAAATATGTTTCCAACACCACCAGTAACTCCTAAATTAACAGTTCCAGTTCCACAACGGGTGGCAGGAGTTGTTGAATTTATTACAGGAACAATTACACCCACTGTATCACCAGCAGAAATAGTTGTTGAATTACAAGATGCTGTTGCCATGAAATAGGTACTAGTTGTAATTAAAGATGAATGCGTATAGCTTGTTGAATTTGAACCTACATTTGTCCAAGGACCAGCATTACTAACAGTTGAATACATCCATTGAATATCTCCTCCAGAGGCATTAGTAGTTAAAGTAGGAGGGCCAGTTAATTTACAGAAAGAATTTTCGTTTGCACTAACTGTTCCTGCTGTTAAACTTGTAATAACAATGTTTGTTGACGGCATAGCATCGTTAGAACTATTTGCATCTCCTGTAACACTAGTGTAAGCATCAAAGGTATAAGTACCTAAATTGCTCATATCATAGTTTGTGGTAAATGTAATGTCTAAGGTTCCACCAACTGTTAAAGTATCGCTGTTTAAAGTGATAGTTCCAAAAGTAGTAGGGTTAGGTCCTGAAACACTTCCGTTTATGGTAACAGGATTTGTAGCAAAATTGATAGTTTGAGTCAATGAGTAATTTTTAATTCTAACTGTTACTGTTTTACCAGCTATAGCACAACTTCCAACAGGTGAAACCAGCATCTGAACACCCATATTGATTGGGAACATAGAACCATCGAATTCGTCAGCTCCTATATCAGAAGCTAAACCTCCACCATTCACTGCACCCACAGGACCTGGTCTAGCATCACCATCAAAGTCAGTAGTTAATCCACTGATAGCAGTTCCACCTGATTCCATTAAACTTTGTGTTCCTGGAACTACATGAAGGTTAACCGTACTATTTGTTCCATTTGCTGATACGAAAACAGGTGCTTCTACCATACTATTGGCATCTAAACCAACTGCTGTTCTCCATGAATTCAGGTCATTTCTATCTACTCCATTGTATAAAGCAAGAGGAGAAGAAACTGTGTAATAATTATTGTTATTTAATGTTAAGCCGCTAGGAAGCGCAGTAGTACCTGCAAACGACATAGCATAATGTTTACCCGTTGAAGCACTATTTTGACGAGTATTAGCAAAAATATTGTTTTTGTAAATATTCGTTCCAGAGGCTATTGTACTTCTGATAGCATAAGTACTATCCGATCCACTAGCTACATTTGAACCATTAACTAAAACAGTATTAAAATAAACATTGTGTGTTCCACCTGTCATGCTCATACCTTGAATACCGGCCGAAGTAGTCATATCAGCCCCTGTTTCATCAATACCAATACGAACCATATTATTATTGATATTTGAAATACCTGCTGCAGCTGTAAATCCTCTTATGCTTGAACCTATTCCACTTACTTTGATTGAGTGAATGAAATTTTTAGTAAATGCATAGGTTCCAGATGCGGCACCTGAGAAATAAATACCATTTACTGAATTAGCTGTAGCGCCAGTTTCAATTAAAGTATGGACAGTATTACCTGTCACAGTAGCGTTTGAATTAGCAGTAGCAGTATTAACAGAAATACCTGTAATTGCTGCACTTGCACCTGTTCCAGTTGTTTGAGTAGCAGAAGATAAATTTCTAAAAGTATTGTTGGTAATATTATAAGTACCAGCAAAGGCAGCTGCCATGTTTATACCAATAACACTTGCTGCCTGTGTTCCAGTTGCAGAGTAATTGCTATTAATATTTGCAACCAAATTGTTTGAAATATTATAATTAGGAGTACCAGATAATGGATTAACAATTATACCTTGTATTCTTTGTGCAAATGTTGAAGTAGATGCTGCAGATGAAGAGTTAATACTATTAGCTAAGCTAGAGTCACCAATAACATTGTTAGTTACATTAAGGTTACTACCTCCAGACAAAGCCAATCCAAAAAATTCACAAGCAGCAGTTGATACTGTACCTGTCATTTCAATACCAGAAATTCGGTTATTTGAAATATTGATGTTTGGTCCGGCAGTTGTTTGAATACCAATAAATCCACCACCAGCAACAGATGTGTTTAAGATAATCGCACTATTTGCTGTAGTCGAACCAATGGTGTTACCACTAGTGGTACCTACATTCACATTTCCATTTGCAATCTTAATACCTACTAAAACAGCAGAGTTAGTATTTGCTGAAGTTTGGTTAATGTTAGTAATGGTATTATTTTGTATTTCAGTATAAGCACCTTGACCAACTGAAACATCCATTCCTAAGAAAGAAGAAGCAACTGCTGAAGTTGATGTATACATACCAGTACCAGCAGCACTGTTACCACCAATAAAATTGTTATTAATTGTAAATCCACTTGCTGATGTTAAAGTTCCTGTATTAGGAGTACACCAAATGGCACGATGAACAACTGCACCAGTCAAAGTTCTACTTGTGGTTTGGTAGAAACGATTGTTATTAATTCTCCAATAACCATTATTTACACCAACATAAACACCCGCGGTGGCAGTGGCAGCACTAAAGAAATCATAAATATTACAATTAGTTACATAGTTACTGTCATTATTGGCAGCAACGCTTGTTGCACTTCCATAACCATAAACAGCCATAAGCGGGTTTCCTCCTACTGCATTGTGTATGTCACAATATGAAATTGTATTATTATCATTTCCATTTGCACCAGTAGTACCTCCAATACAAACTACCCCTCCTCCAGCTGTAGCTGTTGTTGCAGTTGTATTGTTAGCTTGTAAATCACAATATAGAATATTGTTATAACTTGCTTCGTTTATTAATCTGATAGCCGGAGCGGTAGTTGCAGTGTTACTAATAACTAGGTTAGTTCCACTAGTAAATGAACCAGTTCCTCCTGGTCTTCCATCAAAAGTTAAATATTTTGAAGCATTTAAGTCGAAAGTAGCAGTACCATTTGATGAAGTAACTACCACTCCATTGTTACCAGCAATTGGTCTAATGGTTATGGTGTTAGAAGCACTTGCTCCCACAGTATTTCCAAAAACGATAGGGAAAGTTTCTCCTGTGGTTGAATTATAAGCAGGGTCAACTAATTCGTATGTAACCGCACCTGCAATTCCACGCAGCGTAAAATCATTTGCCGCTGCTGTAATGGTAGGGTAATTACTAGCCACCGAAGTTCCAATAGTATAGGTTCCTGCTGAAATTGGAGGCCCAATAATAATATATGAGTTTGGATTTGTTGGACCTGAAACAATATTACCAACTGTTGTACCATCAAAACCTGTTGAAGGACTGGCACCAATATTACCTGCGTAATCTTGAGCAACCACAAAGTATTGAATTATATCAGCATTATTTAAGCTAGAACGTAATAATGAGTAGTCAATACTTAAAGTATAAGGAGAACCAACTGAAGAAGTGGTAACATATTTCCAACCGTTACCAGTTGAATCATTTGCTACACCAAATGTATTAGCATCAGTTGATTTTTTGAAATATAATCTTGGTTTATTAACTGTTGAATCAGTTCCAGCAGCTAATGTACCTAAATCTTGAATCGTAGCAATTATAGTACTATCAGCACTTGCTGTCCTATTGGTTAAGGAACTAAAGGTAATTACCGGTGCAGCACCGTCACCACCATTTTCGTAGGCACCTATTGAAGGAGCTGTTAAACTTCTTGTTGTACCTAAAAAATCAGTAGTTAAACCCGAGATAGGTGTTCCAACACCCAATATGGGAGCTCCCGTTTGAGGAAACAAAACATTATTAGCATTGAAAGCAGGGTCAACATTTAATGAGTTCGCATTTCCACCAAATCCAGTTATTAAATCAGCAAGGGTTGTTCTAGCTGATGTTAGGAAACCTAATGCACCTTGCGAACCAGAAACATAATAGTCGTTATAGTTGATATTTGAGAAAGCAGTATTAGCAGACTGACAATAAATGGTATATGATTTTGATGTCGTTCCTGAAGCATTTGTATTCTCAATTGAGTTAGTAAAAACATTATTTCTGATGTCAAGGCTAGTAGCTGCTGATCCAATAAATACATTATGTTGAAAACATGCTGCATTTCTATCAACATTGCCATAAAGATTAATACTATTATGGTATAAATTAATACCACCTGTTACAATCGAATAGGTAGTACCCACACCAACTGCACCAATCATAATACCGGTACAATTTGATCCAACATTTGTAGTTGCGTATGTTGAGATAACATTGTAAATGACATTGTTTGAAATGGTAACATTACTTCCTGTTTGACCCGTACCTATAACTATTCCTCTATTGATAGGTATAGTGGCAGCAGCAGTTGCTTTAACCTTTGTAATACGATTTGCATTCACTACGGAAGAAACAAAGCCTGTTTCAAGTGAGATGGCAGCAAGACTGGCTGTTGATGTTTCAATATCAATTGTATTTTGACTAATTGAAGCATTTAATGCAAATCCTGCCCTAATTCCATATACCCCGGTAACAGATGCTGTAAAAGAAATATTATTTCCAACAATCATTAAGTTATCAAGTCCACCTGAACTTGTTGCTGTAGTTCCTATTGCATATATGCCAGTGGTCGCATTAGTAATATTATTGTTTTGAATCGTTGTATTATCATTATCTGCACCTGATGAAATGATAGTTGTTCCACCTACAAAAACTCCAAAATTAACTACACTAGTTGAACCATTAGACAAATTCAAATTTTTAATAGTGTTGTTAGTAGCACCCAAACCAACACCTAAACTAGTTACTTTAATTACCGCTGTATTCGCAGATGTATTAGTATTAGTAATGGTTAAATTTTTTGATGCAGTTCCATTATTTGAACCATCAATAGTAGTATAATCAGCACCATATAAATCAATGATACTTGTAAGCGATGAACCACTAATAGTAGCATTAACACCAGTAGCTGGTTTAATGGTTACTGTGTTGGTAGCAGTTTGTCCAATATCACCAATGGTAATAGGGAAAATTGACTCATATAATGTTCCATCGTAATTAGATGATAATAAGAAAGTAACTGGGCCTGACAATGCTCTACCACCTGATAAATTAGCTGTAGCAGTAGCACCTGTTCCAGCACCGGTAATAACTACAGTTGGAGCAGATGTGTATCCTGTTCCATAAGCTGTCATGTTAATTCTAGTAATTACACCACCCGATACAACAGCAGTTGCAGCTGCACCTGTTCCACCACCACCAGTAAAACTGATAGTAGGGGCAGAAGTGTAACCTGTTCCTCCTGCAGTGACATATACTGATTTAATTCTATTTGGTAAAGCTTCACCTACTGCTTCTGTTAAAGAAACATAGTTAGCACCTACTGCCAAACCAGCACCGTTACCACCTATTACATAAGTTCCATTCCATGCATCCAAAATAGTATAAGTATTTGGAGATGTTGGAGCAGTACCTACTGCAGGAGGATTAATGGTTGGTGTTGCAGAACCTGTTGCAGGTGATACTGTTACATTTGGAGTTGCTGCATTATCTTGTGCTACTATGTAATAGCTAATCAAGTCATTAACTGCACCACCACCAAATACAAAATTATAAGTTGAACCACTTACATAAGTACCTGTTACCGCAGTGTAAGGAGCTGTTGTTCCCACTCTCCAGTATAAAGTTGGTAAGCCTGCACCTGTAGTAGGTATACCACTTGCATCTGTTATAGTTGCATTTAATGAAACTGTACTTGTGTTTGTAGTATTTGGCACTAATGTATAAGAAATAGCAGGACCCGATAAATCGGCTGGAGTTAAATCCATTTCTTGTGCTCCTCTATCAGGGGCAGTTCCACCACCATATACTTGACCAGTTAATGGATATGATGCACGTGCACCATTGGTTAAATAATCATCATTGTAACCTGAAATTGATGAACCACCGCTTTCTACTTGCGTAGCAATTGATGGATCTAACATTAAGAAATTAGCTCCTAAAGGTGAGCTTGTGTTTAAAAAAGATAAAGATTCACTAACAGAATTGCCTTCCCTTGGCGAAACTCTCGAAATCATAGCTGATGCTGTAGAATCGATTGTCGCACCATCAGCATATAAACCACTTGTACAATAAAACAAGTTATTATTTGAAGTAGTAGCATAGTTGGCTAATGTAGCTAAACTTCTTCTAAATGCTATGGAAAGACCAGTTCCAGAAGGGGTAATATTATTAACAATAATATTGTTTCTTAAGTCTAAATTAGCAGTCGTTCCTGTTGCATTTGAAGTATGAAAAATACCTGTTGCACCAAAGTTGGTACCACCTGAATTGGTGCTTGATAAATAGATTGTATTGTAATATACTCTAATATCCGAAAGAGCTAAAGTAGAAGTAATATTAATACCAAATACTGCATTAGGATTATTGATACCAGTTAATGCATTGGTTTGTGATATTAAATTATTATACACTTTAACCAAAGTACCACCAGAAATTCTCATCCCGGCTATACTAGTGGTTGCACCGGTGGTGCTTGCTGATAAATTGTATATTTTATTTCTATAAACATTATTTTCAACACCACCCGATACAATGATACCCGAAACAGTAGCATTACCTGTAGTAGCTCCTGTAGATAAATTGGTAATGATATTATCGTGGCAGTAATTAGCTGTAGTGGTACCTGCCATGTTAATTGCTATTAAAGTTGGACTGGTAGCAGAGGTACTACCTGCAGTGGCAGTTAAACTGATGGTATTATTATACACATTGTATGCTGCTGGTGTAGTATTGATACAGCTAATACCAGTCAGTGCGGGGCTTGTAGTAGGTGATGATGATGTAAGAGTAATTGTATTATTAGAATCTACATTATCTCCATAATAATGGTATATACCAACACAAGTTGTAAACAAACCACTACCTGAAACAACATTATTGGTTTGGTATTTTTTGGTTAACATACTGTTTTGATCAAAAGTATAAATACCATAAAAAGTACCAGTAGCTGTTCCTGCTGTTTGGTTATTATAAGTTAAGTTATTGTTGCCAATTCGGTAATTTGGACAATTGGTAGCCGCACCACCTGCATAAACGCCATAAGTAGTTCCACCCGCAGTGGCTACACCTGTTTTGTCTAAAGAAAGCGTATTATTAGTAATAAACATGGTATTATTTCCTCCTGAAGGTAAATAATAACCATAAGTAGTACTCGAACTTCTAGAGTTTCCTCTACCTGTTCCTACATAGTTATACTCACATCTATAGGTATTGTGTGCCAATGCATTACCATCAAAACCGTAAATTATATAACTTGCTGCATAAGTACCAGCACCAGAAGGATTGTCGTTAATGATAAAAACGTTTCCATTTCCAGGAGTTGAGTTACCTATAATCATAGAACTAGCTGCGGTTGATGTACTAAATCCATAAACAGTACCACTATGAGTAGCAGTAAAAGTAGCAGAAGCATTGGCCGATTTGATAATATTTACTGAATCACCATAAACAGTTATATTGGCAGTAGATCCGCCAGGAATCCAAATACCATAATGCGTTCCTGCGTATGCTATTGAAGCGGTAGCTGTAATTGCTTGGTTAATATTTACTGTGTTATAACTTAAAGATGCACCAGCACAAGTATAATTGGCTTTGATACCATTATCTGCTGCTGAGTTTGCTGCAATTATGGTATGGTTAATTGTAATTTTATTATTATCACAAGTGATAGTTCCATTGGCAGTGCCTGAACCAAAATCAATACCTGTAATGGCTACTGAAGCAGTTTGTGTAATGGTAATGGTATTATTACTAAAATTAGAGGTATAAACAGGAACTGAAACAGGGGCTGTACCGTTTGCTGAAAAAATACCACCACTTGTTAAAGTTAAAGTAGATACGTTTGTAATAGTATTGTATCTAACACTATTTCCAACTACGTTTCTAAAATAAACACCTGCAGCTGTAGTTCCTGAATATGATGTATAACCTAAATCTCCAGCTGTATTTGAACAACCGTAAGTAATAGTATTACCAGTACTCAATGAAGTACCTCCAATATCATTACCTGATTCAAAAACAGTAGCTGTTTGAGCAGGACTTACAAAATAAATACCTGTGGCAACTCCAGAAATAGTGTTACCATAAATCATGTTAAATGAGTTGGTACCTGCCACTGAAGCTGCTGCTTGCGCTGAGTTTGTTTCAGATGAAGCTGTACTAGAAAAAATACCAATTGCATTTTGATACTTGGTAGCAGAGCTTAAAGTAATGGTATTGTTTTTAATGGTGTTGTTTTGAGCACCATTGGTATTAGATGAAGCAAATAATGCTACACCAAACTCAGTCATTTTTTGCACACCAATTGCACCACCTGTAGTGTTAGCAGCATTTTCTGTCATTGTAAAATTTTGGATAGTAACATAATCACTACCTACAATTTTAAAAATGGCATCTGTTCTAACACCTGCAGTAGTTGCAGATAAGTTAGCTGCAGTTACTGTAGTAGAAGAACCATCAATAATTACATTGTTAGTTCCTGTAGTAGTTCCTGTAAAGGCTATTCTAAAACCACCAACTGGTGCTGTTTCAGAAGTACCTGAACAAGTTAAAATCACTTGGCCACTAAATGCAGTTGATGAGTTCAAAGCAGTAATAGCAGAAGCAAGTGAAGAGTAGGAAGCTGATAATGCGGGTGTAGCATTGCTTGGGTTAGTTACACTAACCGTAAGCTGCGCTTGAACTTGCATCACTCCAAACATTAATAGAAAGAGCAAAAGCGTGACTTTTGCTGAACCTAAACACCTTTTCACAAAGGACTCTTGTTTTGTAGATTTGTTCATATTTATTATTTGATTATTGGTTTCAATTTAAACTACACAAAAAGTAGTAATTTTACGGGTTCAATATGCAAAGTAAAATACACAAAAAAAAGTAAAATTTTAATAATAAGATAATTAGACGCTAGTATTAAAAATTATTAATGTAATTATGAACTAATTATGAAGAAGAAATATGGATAAAAATCCATTTTTGACAAAAAAAATCAATAAAAGAGGGAAGTAATAGAATAAGTAATAATAAATTAATACTTGAAAAACGGCCTAAAGTTTAAAAGAATTACGTTTACTTTTTTAAAGATATAATAAAAAAGCTGTGTTTTTTAATCACTTTAATTACCAGCCACTAGCTACCAATCTTACTTTTTCTACTTCACCATCGTTATTGTATGTTTTTTTAATTTTCACATCACGATTGGAAACTTTATTAAGAAGAGAAAGTACATTCAAACCAATTGACTCTGCCAATGAAATATTTTCGTTTGAATTAGTTGGTCTATTTACCGCAATTACTTCAGATTGAGCAGTAATTTTTAGCTGTTGTTTAACATAATCTCTTAAATCTACATTTTTATTGTTATCAATAGGATTAGAAGCAATAATTTGTTCATTATTATTGTTTCCAATAGCATTCTCAACTATTTTAGGTTGAACTTTAAAATCATTGTTAACTATAGGCAAATCAGCACTTGCGAAATTACCCATTCCACCACCATTTTCAGCCACCACTTTTTTAGGCGCATTATTATTGGGCACAACAGATTGATTGGCACCTCCATTTAATGGATTTTCTTTAACTGGTTTTTTGTTTTGTGGGTTTTTATTTGCTGGCAAAACTGCTTTTTTGTTTTGTTTTTGAACACTGGCTACATTAACTCCTCCAAATGCCAACATTTTTCGTTCAGTTTCTTTTTCTAACTGATTTTGTACGTTATTTTTAGATTTAAGTATTTCACTTATTGAATCTTGTTTTGATTTAGCAATGGTAGCATCTACTTTATCGGCCATTTGCTCACCTTTATTATTGGTAAAGAAATAAATGCCCATAACTACAGCAATAAAAACAGCAGCAATGGCTGAATAACGGTTAAATATAGGAATGATAGTAAAACCACCTTTTTTAGTTAAAAGTTGTTTATTAGCAAAAACAATTTCATTTTCATGAACTAATTTTGTTTTCTTAAATAATTCAAATTCAGCAGCTAGCTCAGGGTAAGTGCTAATTTCAGCTTCTAATGATTTGGTTTCTTCTAGAGTTAAATCGTTTTCTAAAAGCGCTATTAATTTATTGGAATAATCGGCTACATTTATTTTTTCTTGCTTAAGCAAATCCGAAAAATCAAAAGCTATTGGTTCGGCTGGTAAAGTAGCTTGATTAGCGTTAAGCAAATCAAACTCTGCTTTAATAGCAGGGTTTTGGTCTAAAAATACAAATAGTTTAGCCACAGTATTATCATCCAACTTTCCATCCAAAAAGTCAATTATAATCTCTTCGTAATTATTAATATTTATTTCCATGTTCCTTATTTGTTTAAAACCGCTTTATACCACATTTTCTAGCGAACCAATGTATTCTTTTAAATTTAGCCTAGCTCTATAAATATAAACTTTAACCTGGCTTTCGTTAAGCCCAGTAATTTTTCCAATTTCCTCATACGAGTAACCTTCGTAATCTCTTAACATTATTACACTTTTTTGAATTTCATTCAATTTACTAAAAGCTAAATTAATCACTTTTTTCAAATCGTTGTAATTATTATTGGTAGTTAAGTAGTCATCGTAATGTTCCTCATAGGTTGCTTTGTGTTTGTCTTTTCTTATAGAGTCAATCATGGTATTATAGGCAGCGGTAAATAAATACGATTTAGCCTTTTCAGCTATAATATTATCCACCTTTAGCCACATTTTTTCAAACGTGTCTTGCACTATATCCTTAGCCTTATCCTCATCTTTTATATTTTTATAAATGAATCGGTAAACCGCATCAGCATAATTTTTAACGCATGTATTGTACTCAGTAATAGTCATTCAATAAGCCTATTGGGTTAAAATTACAACTGAAACGATTTGTAAATAAAAAAAGTTACAGCCGTCTAAAATTATTTTTCATTTATTTTTCTTTCTAACTCATTTACCGTTTTATACAATTGTGGTAATTTTTTATAAACAATTGATGCTTTAATTGACTCTGCATACTCAAAAGCAGGTGCACCAAATAATCTTTGATTTTCCTTTTTAACATTACTGTTTACGCCACTTTTAGCACCAAGTACAGTTCCATCGGCTATGGTTAAATGCCCTCCTATTCCTACTTGACCAGCCAAAATACAATATTTACCTATTTTGGTACTTCCAGCAATGGCACTTTGCCCAGCCATCACAGTATGCTCACCTATTTCCACATTATGAGCCACTTGGTTTAAATTATCTAATTTTACACCTTTCCTTAAAATGGTGCTACCCATTGTTGCCCTGTCAATACTGCAATTACTGCCAATTTCAACATCATCTTCAATAATTACATTACCAATTTGCGGAATTTTTTTATACGACCTATCGGCCAATGGAGCAAAACCAAAACCATCACTACCAATTACAGTGCCCGAATGAATAATTACATTATTGCCAATTGAACAGTCATTGTAAATTTTCACACCTGCATAAATGATACAATTTTCGCCAATAGTTACATTATCACCGATATATGTTGTTGGGTAAATTTGTGAATTGTTTCCAATTTTTACGCCTTTAGCAATATAAGCCAACGCTCCTATGTATAGATTTGTACCTAACTCGGCCGATTTATTTATAACCGCGCCTTCTTCAATTCCTTCTTTTTTATTGGCATAAGCTGCAAATTGTTCTAACAATAAGGTGAACGAAGCATAAGCATTTTCTACTTTTATTAAAGTAGCTTTTATTTCTTGACTAGGGATAAAATCGTTATTTACCAAAACCACACTTGATTTGGTATCGTAAATATGCGATTCATATTTCATATTAGCTAAAAACGACAAAGCTCCTTCTTTGCCATCTTCAATTTTTGCTACCGTATGAAGCAATATATCAGGGTTTCCAACTACTGTCCCGTTTAACAATTGCGCTAATTGCGCTACACTAATTTGCATTTTCTAAAATTTATGAAGTACGAATATATAAGATTGATTTACAAAATGGCAAAAAACCAATTTGCTAAAAATTAATTTATGAATATTTTAAAAATTGAAAATAATTAATTGATAAATGCAATTTTACCTACAAACGATTTAGCACCATCTTTACTTGCAGAAAAAATTAAATAAACTCCGGTTGAAACTCTTGAACCTGCGAAATTTTTACCATCCCAAGTTGCAAAACCTCCATAAGATTGCGTTTCTGCCACCAAATTGCCTGCTATATCAGTAATTTTTACGTTTGCATTTGCTTCGGCTAAACCCTTGATAGCAATATTTCCAATAAAATTAGGACGAACAGGATTTGGGTAAATATCTACAGCATTATAGTCTTCCTTAGCTTCAGTAGCATCAGCCATGAAGCTAACCATACCTTTTAAAGTACTAAAAAAAACTTCTCCGGTATTATCATTTACACCAATACTCAAAATATTATTATCTATTAATGAACTGTTTTTGGTAGTAAAATTATGAATTACAGTATATCCATCGCTTGATACTAACCAAGCACCATTATTAGTTCCAATCCACTTTCTATTGGCTTTATCAACAGTTATGCAAGTTACATTTTCTCCGCCTAAAAAATTGGAATACACCAAGCCTGTTTTTATTACAATTTGGCGAGAATCGAATGATGTTTTATCAGAACCATCAAATACACTTTCAGGACTACTAAAAATACTCAGACCTTCGCTTGTTCCAACCCAAATTTCTCCATTTTTATCTTTTGCCAAACAATTAACCTGATTACTCGCTAAGGCTCCATTTCCAATATCTTTATTCAATACTTTATAAGCGTCATCATTTGCATTATTAATATCTAGTCCATTATTATATACAAGTAAACCTCCCTCACGCGAATGAGCTACCCATTTTTGATTCATATCGTCAATGGCAATTGCAGTAACATAATTACTTCCGCCAAAAACGTTACCTACTGAAAAACATTGCATCGTACCGTCTGACTTTAATGCGCACAATGGTTGACCACTAGAATGATTCGTAAACCATAAATTATTATCAGCATCAAAAGCCAATGCAGGAACACGACAACTTCCGCCAAATGCTTCTTGCAAAATGCTATTGTTTTTATTGTAAACCGCTTCTACTTTGCCTGTCAAATCCATTTTAACCAAGCCTGAACCATAAGAGGCTGCAAAAAGTTTATCATTTACATTATCGTAAGCTATCGACAAAATATCTCTTATGGAATCAGGTGTAATTGCATTTCCTTGACTGGTATTAGTCCAAATATTATTATCAAAAATATATAAACCATTGTGACTAAAACTTTCGTTAAAGTAAGGTGCATAACCACTTGCAGCATATATTTTTCCATTAATAAATTTAAAATCAGTGGCAATTTTATTGTATGGACCATTTGGATAAATAAAGTCAGACCCATTAAACTCTCCACCCGGAAAAAGATGGATGCCCGCAAAATTATCTACACAAGCAAATCGGTTGTTAGGTAATTGGATTGCGGAGTTTTTAAGTGCTTTCCCTGTTTTAGTTATTACATTATTTGCAGCAATTTCACTTACATTAAGATAGGTAGTGACAATTAATTTATTATTACTAATAACTAAATCAAGTACATTATTCAAATCAGAATCATTACTTGCTGTCCAAGTATTATTGCTAAAAGTATTTAAAACACTATCAATTTCGGCATACAACATTCCATTATAAGCTTCTATTTTATTACTTTTTGTAGATGATTTAACTAGACTCCAAAAGTTAAAATCACTCAAATTACCACTGTTTAACTTAGCCCTATAAACACCATTATAAGTTGATGCGTATATAAAATTATCTAAAATGGCTACGTCTAAAATTTCAATATTACTACCATTAACACCAATATTTTGGTACGAATCAACAATTTGTTTTTTATTAATATCAATTACAACAATACCAAAACTGCAAGCCAAATAAGCTTTTCCGTTGTAAAAGGTTAAATCATTAATAGATTTTTTGCCAATTACATTACGTTGAAAAATCTGTGGCATGTTGGTAATTACCTCATTTTGGAGCAAATCAATATTTCCGTTTTCATAAACTATAAATAGTAAATTATTATTAGGATTGCTGCGCAATAACTTTACTTCCACATCTGAAAGTCCATTAACTTTTGAAATGCGTTCTAATTCTTTATCGGCTTCATTGTATGAAAAAACTGAACTTGATGAACCAACATAAACTGTGCTGCCAATAGCAGCTATGGTTTTATTTTGCCAATATGGCAAATGGACGCGCCAAGTTCCAAGGCCACCAGCAGGTTGGGCTAAAATAAAAATGGGTAAAAACAGATATAGCGTGATGCAAATTTTTTTAATCATTATAGGGCAAATTAATAAAAACTATTTCTCAAACGTTTCATTTGAATAATTATTTTACAATTATATGAAATCAAATGGTAAGCCTCAATTATTTGTTTATTTTGCGCAAGTTTTATGTGGAGCAAATTAGCTGATTTTATTTTAAGATATAGATGGCAAAGTCTTTTAGCCATTGCAATTACTACCGTATTTTTTGGATACTATGCTGGTAAAGTTCAACTCACTTACGATTTTGCTAAGATAATTCCGGCCGATGACCCCGATTATATTGATTACATCAAGTTTAAAAATACTTTTGGCGAAGATGGAAATGTTTTGGTAATTGGTGTTCAATCAGTCAAAATTTTTGAATACAATTTTTTTAACGATTGGAGTAATTTAACCAAGCAAATAGAAGGAATTGATGGCATTGAAAAAGTAGTATCGTTAAGCAATATTCAAACCATTAACAGAAACGATAGCTTACAAACGCTTAGTTTACAACCATTACTTAAAAGCAAAATAGAAAACCAAAGCCAACTTGATAGTTTTAAAAATCAAGTAGCCGATTTAAAATTTTATAACGGATTTTTATACAACCCTGAAAGTAATGTTACGCTTTTAGCTATTACTTTAAAAAAGGAAAAGTTAGATAGCAAAGAACGTATTCCGCTGGTTAACAGTATAGAACAAGCTGCTAATGAATTTGGTAAAAAGTATGGATGCGAAATGCATTACTCAGGTTTGCCTTATGTGCGCACCGTTATGAGCAGCAAGGTGGCCGATGAAATTAAAATTTTTATTTACCTATCTATTTTAGTAACTGCCATTTTTATTTTTGTATTCTTTAGGTTTATTAGTGCAGTTATTCTTTCGTTAGTAGTTGTAATAGTTGGTGTAATTTGTACTGTTGGTACCATAGCATTGTTTGGTTATAAAATTAGTTTACTTACAGGTATTATTCCGCCTTTAATGGTAATAGTTGGGGTGCAAAATTGTATTTATTTGCTCAATGTGTACCATCAAGAGTTTTTAAAACACAACGATAAAATAAAGGCCATTAAAGAATTAATTGCCAAAAATGGTTTGGCTTTATTTTTAACCAATATTACTACTGCCATTGGTTTTTGTGTATTTAGTTTTTCGGGAAGTGCCGTACTAGACCAGTTTTCGGTAGTTTCAGGTATCAATATCATGCTTATTTATGTAATCAGTTTGGTATTTATTCCAATAGTTTACAGTTATTTACCGCCTCCTAAAGTTAAACATACCAAACATTTAGAAGCTAAGCGTTTAAATAAAGTATTAGCGTTTTGTAATTACTTGGTGTATAACAAACGTAAGGCTATTTACATATCAACCATTTTATTGGTGTTGGCTAGTGTTGGAGGTGCTTTAATGGTTGATGGAACTGGTTATGTGGTTGATGATATGCCTGAAGAAAATAAGGTTTACAAAGACTTGAAGTTTTTTGAAAAGAACTTGAAAGGTATTTTACCTTACGAAATAGCCATTGATACCAAACGTCCAAATGGCATTAAGGATTATGCAACGCTTCAAAAAATTAACAGATTAGAAAAAGAATTGGCTAAAATTCCTGAGTTTAGCAAAGCTACTTCTGTAGTTGATTTCTTAAAATTTGCCAACCAAGGCATGAATAATGGCGATGTACGTTACTACCAATTACCAGATGTATTGGCTATTAGCGAAATAGTGAATTATTTACCCAAACAACAAGCAGGTAAGCCTAATTTGTTAAAATCAATGGTGGATAGCACTTTTCAAACGGCTAGGGTTAGTATTCAAATGGCCGATGTAGGTTCAACCGATATTAAGCGAATCCATCAAATGGTGCAACAAAAAGTAGATTCTATTTTTGATAAAGATAAATACTCGGTAAAACTTACTGGAACCAGCGCTATATTTTTAAAAGGAAACGATTACCTTATCAATAACTTGTTAAGTTCTGTATTTTGGGCATTGTTACTTAATTCGTTTATGATGATATTTTTATTTGCTTCATGGCGTATGATGCTTATTTCGTTATTGCCAAACATCATTCCTTTAATTGTTACTTTAGGTATTATGGGCTTTTTCCATATTAGGTTAAAACCATCTACCATTATTATTTTTAGTATTGCTTATGGAATTGTGGTTGACTTTACCATACATTATTTGGCTAAATATAGGCATAGTTTAAAAAAGAATAATTGGGATATGAAAATTGCCATTCCTGAAAGTTTAACTGAAGCTGGTCCAAGTATTATCTATACTGCAGTAGCACTTTTTGGTGGCTTCATTATTTTTGCAGCAAGTTCATTTGGAGGAACCATAGCCTTAGGTGTATTAACATCATTATCATTAATTTTTGGTATGTTGATGAATTTGTTATTACTTCCTTCTTTATTGCTTTCATTAGAAAAATCAATCAATAACAAAAAAGAGTTTGACACCACTTTTGTGGAGGTAGAACCAGAAGACTAGTTGATGGTTAACGGTTGTTAGTTGATAGGTTTTTAGGCTTTGTTTAAATTTTTTATAAATGAAAAAACACTATCTATTAATTGCTTTATTCTTTTTAGGATTAATAATTTCCGGGATTCGTCCACACGATTATTTTACTTGGATACTTGAAGTTTTCCCTGCAATAATTGGCTTTGTTGTGCTTGTATTTACCTACCGTAAATTTAAATTCACCTACTTTACCTACTCCTTTATTTTAGTACATTGTTATATTCTTTTTATTGGTGGACATTATACTTATGCCGAAGTTCCTTTATTTAATTGGATAAAAATGGTTTTTGACCAAAGCAGGAATAATTATGATAAAGTTGGACATTTTGCCCAAGGTTTTGTTCCTGCACTCATTATTAGAGAAATATTTGTAAGGAAAAATATTATTGAAGTAAAAAGTTGGCAACCATTTATAATAGTTTGTATTTGTGTTTCAATAAGTGTTTTTTACGAATTTTTAGAATGGTTTGTAGCCCTATTTTCAGGAGAATCGGGAGATGCATTTTTAGGAACTCAAGGTTATGTTTGGGATACTCAATCGGATATGCTTTATGCTACTATTGGTGCAATATGTTCTGTATTTATAGTCGCCAAAATACAAGACAAACAAATTTTACGATAAGTTAATGTTTCGTCTAACTTGTTTAAACTACCTGTTTTTTTGTAATAGTTTAAATCTTCTTTAATTTTATCCTGTGCTTTTTTAAATTTTATTTTAGCCTCTTCGCCTTTGCGTATTCTTTCTCTTTTCTGTAATCGTAGTTCTTTTTTAGTTAGAGGTGGTTTTTGTTTTACTAAAAAACTATCTGCGTTTAATTGGTTAATAGTACCATTTCTAATTTTTTTCATAAATGATTCTGAGTTGCTGCTATCGCCAAAATGGGTGCCAATATAATTTCTTTCTTTTTCTAGGGTATTATTTACAAAAAAATGCTTGTGAGTAATATCTATTTTTTTAGTTTTAGTTTCTTTTTCTAAGTATTTATAAAATTCTTCTAAGTTTTCAAACTCTTTATCCTCATCAAAAAAACCTTTTTCTCTTATACTAATTCTAGTTTCACGTAAAGAATTATAATCACCAACACATCTTATTTCAGTAAAACTATAAATATTTTCATTTTTTATGGCATTTAAATTAGGAACAAAATCTTTTTTTAGAAAAAATATACTTAACGAGTTTAATGGAAAATTACTTAAATTACCACCATGTAATTGTCTTCCTATTTTTAATGTAATTTCTCTATTATTTAAGTAAATTTCCCTATCTCTATTTTGATCAATTACGGTAACAGTAGTAATTTTTTGCCCTTTAAAAATTTTTTGTACTTCAATGGTATATTTAACAAACCAAATAGCATCGTCATTGTCTCGTGATGGGTTTCTTAGTCCATAGTTTTTTATGGCTTCGGTAGTATCTCTAAAATAAGAAATATTTGTAATTAGCCCCTCCACTATTAAATCAGCAGGCTTAATATTAATGTTGCTAAAAGTACGTTCTGTTTGTGCGTTAGTTTGCGCTTTTAGGATACTAATAAATAATATTAATAATATCCAAAATGTGGTAAGTTTTTTCATTGTTTTTCGAATTAAAGTTAATCGAATTTAATATTATAATTGAATATATTGAATAGTAAAAACAAGTATGATACTTTATTGGAAAAGTACTTTAAAGTTTTATAACAAAACTGTGTTATATATCTTCAAACAAATGCGATTAATTGGACCTAAAAACCAAAGCGACTTTTTTTAAAGACCTAAATTATTTCACAAAACTTATTAAATAACAACTTACTAATCAATAATTTTAGGAAAGTGTTATTTAATACCTACCTTTCAGCCCTTATTTTAAATAAAATGGCAATAGAAGCAAATAAGGTTGTTACTTTAAATTACAAGTTATCTAACCACAAAACAGGAGAAAAAATTGAAGAAACTTCTCCAGAACATCCAATGGTATTTTTATTTGGCACAGGTGCTGTAATTCCTGAGTTTGAAATAAACTTACATGGTAAAAACATTGGCGAAACTTTTGAATTCTCCATTGAATCGGCAAATGCTTATGGCAATCCTAATCCAAACGAAATAGTTCAAATTCCAGTGGATGCATTTTTAGATGAAGATGGAAACATGGAAACTGAATATGTGTATGTTGGCGCAGTTGTTCCTATGAACGATGAAGAAGGAAACCAACTTACAGGTACTGTATTGGCCATTACCAATACTTACGTAGAAATGGATTTTAACCATCCTTTAGCGGGAACTGACTTAAAATTTGAAGGTGAAATAGTAGGTATTAGAGAAGCTACTACCGAAGAATTAGCTCATGGCCACGCACACGGTGCTGATGGACACGCTCATCACTAATACTTTAAACAAAACAAAAAAAGCTGCTTTTTATTAAAGCAGCTTTTTTTGTTTTATTAATTTTCAAATCAACTATTGTACGTTGATATCAAAACTCATTCGGGCTTGTACACCGCGGTAATGCATAAGTTTTTCAATACTGTTAATTAACTTAAATTGCTCAGGTGTTAAACTTTTTTTAGCAAAATACATATTTGCTTGTTCCGATACATCTGAAAATAAATTTTGAAGAGGGTTTTTTAATTCTGGGAAACTTACTGTTCTGTAATCCGTAAGTTTTGCTTTGTTTTTAGCTATTTCAAGTGCTTTATCTAAACCACCAAATTCATCTACTAAACCAATCTTTTTAGCATCTAATCCTACCCAAACTCTTCCCTGTGCAATACTATCTACTTGTTCTTTTTTTAGCTTTCTTCCTTCAGCTACTTTGGTAATAAAATCATCGTAAATTCTATCAACACCCTTCTGAATAATGGCTCTTTCGGCAGTTGTTAAAGGCCTATCAATAGAACCTAAATCAGCATATTCACCAAACTTTACAGTTTCTACATTTACCCCAATTTTATTATTTAAAAGTTCTTTTGCATTTATCATTAACCCAAATACACCAATAGAACCAGTTATGGTATTTGGTTCAGCTACTATTACATCGGCAGGAGCAGCTATATAATATCCACCACTAGCAGCTACACTTGCCATACTTACCACAATTGGCTTTACTTTTTTAGCTAAAATTACCTCACGCCAAATTACATCACTAGCCATGGCACTTCCTCCAGGCGAATTGATGCGTAAAACAATGGCTTTATAATTATTATCCAATCTTACTTTTTTAATGGCTTTAGCAATAGTTTCGCTACCCATTGCATCGTCTGTACTTTCGCCACTAATTATCTCTCCATCACAGTAAATGATGGCTATTTTATCTTCGCTAGTTGAGATATTTATTTTAGGCGTTTTACTGTATTTTCCAAAAGTAACAATATTCACTTTTTCTTCATTTGGAGTATTCGCTAGTTTTTTAAGTTCAGTTTCTATTTCATCATCATATTTTAAACCATCAGCTATTCCAAGATTTACTGCATCTTGAGGGTGTTGAATCAATAATTGGTTAATAATATTTTCTATTTCAGTACTTGATTTTTTTCGTGCGGAGGCAATTCCATTTACCATGGTATAATAAAGGCTACCCAAATAAGAGCTAATTTGTTCTCTGTTTGCAGCGCTCATTTTATCAGCAATTAAAGGCTCGCCTGCCGATTTAAACTTACCATGACGAATCAACTCAGGATTTACTCCTACTTTTTCGAACATGGTTTTTAAATAAACTACACTGCTTGATAAACCATTTAATATTAACTCGCCTGCAGGATTCAAATATACTTTATTGGCAACTGAACTTAAATAGTATGATTTTTGGTCGGCTAATTCGCCATACGCTAAAATGAATTTTTTGGTTTTTTTAAATTCAATCAGTTCATTTCTTATTTCTTCTAAAGTAGCAAAGCTGTTCATGTTAATGCCCATTACCAAATAAATTCCTTTAATATTATCATCGGCAGCAGCCTTTTTAATATTAGCTAAAATATCATCTAAGCCAGCATCTTCTTTACTTTCAAAAGTTTGAAAATTAAAGTTTTTTAAAATATTCTCAGTTGTTCTTTCTGGAATCAAATAGTTAAGATCCAATTTTAAAATGGAATTATTGGGTACTTTAACTTCTTCCTTATTGCCACTTGATGCCAAGCCAGCTATAGTTGCTATTAGGATAAAAAACAACACCACGCCACTTATTATAAATCCTAACATACTGGCAAACATAAATTTGAAAAACTGCTTCATAAATTTTTATTGATTAATTGCGCAGCTAATATAGCTTAATAATAAAATAACAGCCCAAATTATTGTTGGAACGAGGTAGCAAAAAGATAAAAGGTATAAATGAATGATGACTAACTATTATTTCTTTAACCAACCCGTAATACTCATGCGTGGTTTTTGAGTAACTAATACTTCATGAGGCATTTCATTGCTTTTAAATAATACAGTTGTTCCTTGTTTGGGCTCAATGATTTGTGCGTTATTGTTTTGATTGTTGTAAACCAAAAGTTCACCGCCATCATGTGGTTGCCAATCTAAATTTAAATAGCTTATTAAAGAATAAGCTCTGCTTGTATCGTTTTTAAACTGATCAATGTGTTTGATATAAAAACTTCCTTTTACATAAAGTGTATAATGAAATTCGTAATCTGTAATACCTGCATAGCAACTCATGTTTAGGTATTTAATAAAATTTTCTATTTGTATAAAAAACTCATCTTCAGCTTGGTTATTATTATTTTTATCTAACCAATAAATGGCATCACCTCTTATAGCTGAATTTTGATTTGGATTTTGAGAGTTACCTGTGCCAGCGGCTATTAACAAACTATTTTTGTTAAGTAAAACAAGGCTGTCTTTTAATTTATTAGCCAAGTTATTGGTTAAAAAATTTGATACAATACCAATCCTGTTTTCAATATAACTACCAATTAAGGCTTCAAACACATCATCCATTACGCCACTATACCCTATTTTGTTGGTATTTTCACAAGGTAACTTATTAAATGGCAATATTTTCATTTTCACAAAATCATGCATTTTAAAACCGTAATAAATTTTAAGTGCGATATTTAATTTAAAATATATTTGATTAATATTACAGCCTAATATGTATGCAATAGTTGATATTGAAACTACAGGCGGGCACGCTTCAACCAATGGTATAACCGAAATCTGTATTTTTATTTTTGATGGTGAAAAAGTAATTAACGAATACCAAACTTTAATAAATCCGGGAATGGAAATACCCCGTTTTATTGAATCGCTAACAGGTATTAGCAACGAAATGGTAGCCACTGCTCCCTATTTTAACGAAGTGGCTCATCAAATTTACACCCTGCTAAAAGACAATATTTTTGTAGCACATAATGTTAATTTTGATTACTCATTTATCAAACATTCGCTTGGGTTATGTGGCTTTCAACTTAATACCAGCAAACTTTGTACAGTTAGGCTTAGCCGAAAAATTATTCCAGGTTATGCTAGCTATAGTCTTGGTAATTTATGTGGGTATTTGAATATACCAATGTTTGATAGACATAGAGCTAAAGGTGATGCCGCGGCCACAGTAAAACTTTTTGAAATTTTACTTGAGCAAGACAGCAATGGAGATATTGAAAAAATGCTTAAAAAAGGTTCAAAGGAGCAATCATTACCTCCAAATTTACCTAAACAGCAATTTGAAAAATTACCTTCAAAACCTGGTATATACTATTTTCATAATCAAGAAGGGAAAGTGGTTTATATAGGCAAGGCTATTAATATAAAAAGTAGAGTAAGCAGCCACTTTTCTAACAATTCAACCAATAAACAGAAGCAAGATTTTTTAAGAGAAATACACAGTCTTTCATTTGAGGAAACCTCCACAGAGCTTTTGGCTCTTATACTCGAATCGCACGAAATTAAAGCTCATTGGCCAGCCTTTAATAAAGCACAAAAAAAATATGATGCCAAATATGGTTTGTACGACTACACAGATAGAAGTGGCATAATTAGGTTGGGAATTGAAATTATTGGAAAACACAGACATACCAAACCGTTAATTGAATATAGTTCTAAAACAGAAGCTATTGAACACATTCAACAAATGGTAGAGGTATTTGAATTATGCCCCCAATTTTGTGGTGTTCAACAAATTTGTATAAACCCAAACTGCGATTGCAAAAAACTCATCTCCCTATTTGAATACAATGCAAAAGTAAATGATTTAATAGTTCAATTAAGTAATAAAGAAAGTTACTTAATTATTGACAAAGGACGAACTAAAAATGAGTTTTCAGCTATTTATGTGAGCAAGGGTAAATTTATTGGCATGGGCTATATACCGGTTGAAGTTCCAAGAGACAATCTTGATGAAATCATTCATTTTATTAAGAAATATAAAGAGAATTTTTTTATTCTGAAACAAATAGAATTATTTGCTTTGGCTAATCCTGAAAAAGTGATTGAAGTAGTAGATTAATTTAAAAATTATCTTACCAAAATCACGTTACCATCAACTGCTTTTTTTCTTCCGCTAGCAGTGGTAACTGTTATTTTGTATGTGTAATTTCCCAATGCACTTAATTGTCCATTATAGGTACCATCCCAGCCTTTATTTGTCCCTTCATAAATAAGTCCACCAAAGGCATCAAAAATCTGCATATAGTAATCAGAATAATGAGAACCAGTAGGCTCAAAAATATCGTTTAAATTATCATTGTTTGGTGAAAAAGCAGTAGGAATATAGAGGTCAAGTTTATTCACCACATTATTGGTAATTGAAAACGTATCGCTACAATTAAAACTATTATATGCAGTTAGTTTAATAGTGTTCAATCCAATTAAATTGAGAATGAAATTAATTGTTGGTTGATTTTGATTCATTGGAATATTATTGATATCCCAAACCCATTTATTTATAGTTAAATCGGTGGCCGTAAATTGAATTTCATCGCCAATTATCCAATCATTAATTTGGTTAGCAGTAAAAGTAGCATTTGGCTTACTTATAACAGTAACTGTTTTAAAAACAGTATCACTACTACAGCCATTGTTTTCGCCAATTACATAATAGGTTTTTGTGTTTTTAATTTTTTCAACAATGGCATTTCCAGTACTTCCATTGCTCCAAACATAATTAATACTTCCAGAAGCCTGGACTGCAATTAATGAATCGGCACAAACTAAATCTGGACCAATAATTACAACTTGAGGTTTACTCTGAATTAGAATACTATCTGTTACCATTTCACCTAAACAACTTGCACCGTTTGTTTCAGTAACAGAAAGGGTAAAAACACCCGCTAAACTACCCCAATTGACAAGGATATTACTGGTGCCCTGGCCTCCAATTATTGCACCTCCTGTAACTTGCCAGTTATATGAAGACCCTATGGTTTCATTTACCTTGTAACGAACATTATTTTCATTTACACAAACTGTATCAAAATACTGCGTATAGCCTTTATAATTAAAGGCTAACACAAATAATAATGATATGTAAATGTATTTTTTCAAATATTTTTTTAATTAATAAACTGATATAATTTGACTAGTAATTGGGGGTTGATTAATGGTATTTGTTTTATAAATAGTTTTGGTACAACCTAAATTACTTGTGGCTGTTAAGCTAATGGTATAATTATTTGCACTACTATAAATTTTGGTAAATGAGGATGCTGAATTAGTGTTGGTGATGCCATCTCCAAATGCCCAATTATAGTTTGATATACTTCCACTCGAAATGGTGGTGTTATTAGTAAATAGAGTAGAACCGCCCAAACAAAAATTTGCGGTAGAAAAATCAACATTTGGAACAGTACCACTGATTACAGAATAACTATAATTATTATTAAAATTATTATTTATGCTTAATGAACTTAAATCGCAGTAAGTTTGATTGACCACACCATTAGGCGCTAATTTATTGATATTATATTTTGAAGTAAATACATAAAAATATACCGTTCCAATAACATTTGGTGTTGGAATTTTAGCATAGCCATTTAACCCCACAAACTGAGCCTGAACAAGACTAGAAGAGGCAAAATTTGCACTTGAAGAATAGCGTAGATATACATTTTCCGTGCCATTTAAAAGCTGATTAGCCGTTAATAAAATACTTACCGAATCACCATTGGTACATACTGTATTTGGCGATTGAGAACTAACTGAAATGGCTGTTGGGTTAAAATTAGTTTCCCAAACGGCCATATAATTATTCCCCGTTGAGTCACCAATATTAAAAGTATAATACCTATTTGCTACAACAGCAGGTAGTTTACCTGAGTTTCCATTACCAAGGCCTCCTGCTGTGTTATTATACATGGCTCCGACCGTAGGAGTTGAGTTTGGAGAAATGATGGAGTCGAAAGAGAAGATAGTTTGATTAGTAGCATATGGCCGCCATACAATATTGTAGTTAGGAGAGATAGAATCCCCAGTTGGAAACTCCCAAATAGCACTTCCACTACTTGCATTGTTATCGGCTTGAAATCTATATTGTCTTAATTTTCCAAAATTATTTAGGTTAAATCTATCGTAAAAATTATACCTTTTTGCATTGGTGCCAAGCACAGTAGGTTGTGCCTTAATTTTATTAATAAAGCAAATACCAAAAACGATATAAATTACACACAGTAATTGTTTCACCTACGATTTCAAAATTTGGTGCTAACATACTTATTATTTTTTACAATTACGAAAGCATCTAAAAGTGAATTGACTTTAGGAATTTAATTTAAAAAATTAACTTAAAGTAAAAAATTCTGTTTTTTCGGTGGTATGCGAGCGTAAAATACCTGCACTTACTAAATTAATCAGCATTTTTTGTGCTCGCCAACGGCCAATATTGAGTAATTTTGATACTTCTTTTAAAGTAATTTTATTATTGGTGTTTAAATATTGCAATAAACCTTGCTCGTGCTTACTGTAAGCTATAAAAGTATTGGTATTATTGGCTTGTCGTTTTAATACATCTAATACAATTTTACTAGCCAATAAAGTTTTATCAGCTACACGAATATGTGCCCACCATTTACCATCTTCATCTTTGGCATAATAAGGTTTATCGTTTCCTTCAGGAATAATGCACTCAATAACCGTTTTACCGCCTATCTCCCACTCTACCAAAGTTATTTTTATTTCGGGTTTGCAGTAAAAACTTGCGGCCAAATCAAGCATGTATTTTTCGTCTTCACTTTTTACGCCTGAAATGGTTTTATTATCGTTAACTCCAACTAGTAAAGTTCCTCCTTTGTGGTTAGCAAAAGCAGCCATGGTTTTAGCAATTTTATTGGCCGAAGAAATGGTTTTTTTAAAATCCAATTGTTCACCCTCGCCCCTACTTATTAGATGCATTACATGTGGAAACGATATGTTTTTATGGAAACTCAAGACAAAAATTTTACTTAATTAATACCTTTACTTAGGTATAATTTAAAACATTACGCAAACAAATAAGTTTTTATGAAAAATACGCTATTTAAATTTTAAATATTTGATTCATTTATCAATAAAATTTTTAAGGCATATATTTTAAATATAATTAGTTAATACCAACACAAATTCTACATTTGAACTAAACAAAAAAAAGCAATCAATTATGGATACTACATTTGAAATTATTGAAAAAGAAGCAATCGAAACATTAAAATTTCCTCATGAAGAGGTTTTAACAGACGCTGAGAAAATTAAAGATAGAACTGACAATTTAAACAAAGCGCTTTCGCTAGGGAATTTGGAACATTTCAAAATAAAAATATATTTTGAAGATACTATCAAAAAGCGCATGGTTGATACTACTATTTGGGGCTTAACAGAAGAACGAGTTATTTTAAAACAAGGATTAGTAATACCAATTGAAAGAATCCATAAACTAGAATTATAGTTTATATTGTATCCGATAAATTAGCAGTTACAAAACCAACTCCACATTCGGATCCCAAAAGTGTTTTTCAAAATCTTTTATTTGGTCATTTTCAATTACAAAACCTTCGGTTTCTAACATTTCTTGCATAGTATTTCCACCAAAATGATGTTTTCCTGTTAGCAAACCATTTCTGTTCACTACTCTATGAGCAGGAATTGATGGGATTAATTGATGGCTTGCGTTCATAGCATAACCAACCATTCGGCTACTTTTGGCACTACCTAAGTACTTAGCTATAGCGCCATAACTAGTTGCCCTTCCATAAGGAATTTGCCTTACCACATCAAATACATTGTCAAAAAAGGTGTACTTATCCAATTAAATTAATTTTTGAAATGCTTTTATCCATCTGTCAGGTATTTCATTCGAAAGAGCAATTTGGTAATCAGCATAACTGCATGGCACCATAAATGAACCCTTATTATCGCTTCTATCCTTAGGATACGGCACTTCCATCCACCATCTTTCACTCAATATATTTTTATAAAAAGTAATTTCATAAGTTTCTTGAATACTGGTATAATAAACCATAAAGTCATTACTTTCTTTGGTTGGGTATTCTACTTTTCTATTACCAAATCCATCTATAAAATACCAAAGCATCTGAGCTGCTAATTGACTAGTTAAATTATTCAAATCATGTGTAGGATTTATATTATAAATACCAAATGATTTCAAATCATTACTCATTCCTGCATAACGAGCAATCTGACAAGCCTCTTCGCCCATAAAACCATTGGCTGATGGCATATTTTGACCATGCGCATCGGCTGCTTTTATTGCCGACATATTAAATGCCATCATATCTGCATTTCTGCAAAAAGGTTCAATATCTTGAATTTTATTTCGGAAATTTCCTAATCGAAGCATATCAAAGTTCATTCGCTCAAACGCATCGTAGTTTTCAGGTTCTACAAAATAACTTTGATGCCCAATATGCGCAATATTGAACAAATAATTTTTCGGATGTGCAATTATTTTACTGATGTATCCGTTGTTTTCTGCATTATCGTCATCAAATTTCAAGGCCACTCTTGCATCTACAAACAATACATTCATATTAAAATGTGTTTCCTCGTAAGCAGCATATTGAGCATAAACAAAATCTTCGCTGGCACCTATTATTAAACACATAATATTCTTTTTCAAAAGTGTGCCAACAGTTTGTTTAAGTGCAAAATAAGTGTCGCTTAAAGTGTTACCAGCCTCTATATTTCCTAAATCAACTATGCGAAAATCATTTCTATGCTTAATTAACTGATAAAATTCCTTTCTAACAGCATTAGCAGCCAATGCCGAACCACTAAATTCGGGTCTTAATCTATCATCGCAAACTCCAACAATAGCAATATCAAAATTTTCCATGTTTTCTGTATTATTGGTAAATGTGGTGCTATAAAAAATACTCTTTTGGCTACAGTTTGACGCTAAAAAATCGATAGTACTTTTAGGTATAGGTTTTAAAAATTCCATGTTTATTATTTTTTCTACTTTTAATTTTAAACAATCGTTTAATTCATAGTAGCTATTTGCTTCAAAACTCATTAATTTGTTGGCATATAAAATAAACATATCCACAAACAGTGATTTTAGTTACCGGTTCAACAGGTTTTTTAGGTGCCCACATGGCTTGTTATTTAATTTTACAAGGTAAAAAAATAAAGCTAATTAGGCGAAGTACAGCTAGTTTGGTAGAGTTTAATAAAATATTTAATTACTATTTCAACCATTTTAGTATTGATGCAAAAAATGCATTATTCCAATCTTTAAATTGGGTAGAAGCCGATATTTTAAATTTGCCACAACTTCAAGAAGCATTTTTAGGTGTTACTGAAGTATATCATTGCGCAGCTATGGTAAGTTTTGCCCAAGCCGATAAAACTAAAATGGACAAAACCAATATTGAAGGAACAGCCAATATGGTAAACCTAGCTCTCATTAATAAGGTTGAAAAGTTTTGCTATATCAGTTCTATAGCAGCTATTGGTCGTAGTTTGAATGGTAAAACCATCAACGAAAATTGCAAATGGGAAAATGGAAAATTAAATAGCAATTATGCCATTAGCAAGTACAAAGCCGAGATGGAAGTTTGGAGAGCCAAAGAAGAAGGTTTGAATGTATGTATTGTTAATCCTGGTGTTATATTAGGCTATGGCGATTTTACAAAAGGTTCAGTGGTTCTTTTTAATTCTGTATACAAAGGAATGCCATTTTATACCAATGGTGTAAACGGCTATATTGACGTTCAAGATATTACTAAAGTTTGTCTTCAATTAATGGAACAAAATATTTTTGGTGAACGCTATATTTTGGTAAGTGAAAGCATAAGTATTAAAAGTTTATTTTTCAATATTGCCAAATACTTGGATGTAAAGCCGCCAAGAATAGCCATAACTCCATTTCTAAGTGAAGTGGCGTGGCGCATATTTGCCATAGTTCGCTTTTTAAAATTATCAAAATTTAGCTTAACAAAAGAAACTGCAAGAGCATCGCAGAAACAATTTTATTATGACAATAATAAAATAATTAAATCGCTAAATTTTAAGTTTAAACCTGTAGAACAAACTATTAAAGAAGTGTGTAACTCTTTTTTGCATGATTTATAAAAATTAAAAATGGTTGATTTTACTTCTATAACAACCAATTAATTGTACAATCATACTCTAAAATCTTTCCTAAAATTCAATAGTAGGAAACCAAAATTCAAACTTTAAACAGCTATATTTGCCACACATTTTATATTATGGATTCTACTTTAAAAATATACAATACTTTAACCCGAACTACCGAAGATTTTAAACCCATTCACGAAGGCCATGTAGGCATGTACGTTTGTGGACCAACAGTTTATAGCAATGCGCATTTAGGCAATGCACGTACCTTTATTTCGTTTGATGTAATTTTTCGTTACTTTTTACATTTGGGTTTTAAAGTGCGTTATGTGCGCAATATTACCGATGCTGGTCATTTGGAAAGTGATGCTGATGAAGGTGAAGATAAAATTGCGAAAAAAGCAAAATTAGAACAACTAGAACCAATGGAGATTGTGCAACGCTACACCATTGATTTTAGAGAAACCATGCGCATGTTCAATACCTTGCCGCCAAGCATTGAACCAACTGCCACTGGCCATATTATTGAGCAAATAGAAATGACCAAACAAATTATTGCCAATGGTTATGCTTATGAGGTAAATGGTTCTATTTATTTTGATGTAGAAAAATTTACCAAAGAATATAATTACACCATTTTATCTAACAGAAATTTAGACGATTTACTGAACAACACCCGCGATTTGGATGGACAAGATGATAAACGTGGACGTTTAGATTTTGCACTTTGGATAAAAGCAAAACCTGAACATATTATGAAATGGCCAAGTCCTTGGGGAGTTGGTTTTCCAGGCTGGCACTTAGAGTGTTCAGCCATGAGCAGTAAATATTTGGGAAATGAATTTGATATTCATGGCGGTGGAATGGATTTAATTCCAACCCATCATACCAACGAAATTGCGCAAAATTTGGCTTGCCACAAAACGCAACCTGCTCGTTATTGGATTCATACCAATATGTTGACTGTAAATGGCCAAAAAATGAGCAAAAGTTTAGGCAATTCTTTTTTACCAAACGAATTAGTTACAGGTAATCATAAGCTGTTAGATAAAGGTTACAGCCCAATGACAGTGCGCTTTTTTATGTTGCAAGCACATTACCGCAGCACCTTAGATTTTAGCAACGAAGCATTGCAAGCTGCTGAAAAAGGTTTTGCTCGATTAATGAATGCCATTAAATTGATTGATGGTTTGAAAGTTTCAAGCCAATCAACTGTCAACTTTCAACAAACAACTGATGATATTTACAATGCTTTAAACGATGATTTCAATACACCAATCGCCATAGCAAGTATTTTTGAAGCGGTGCGAATGATTAATTCTATTAATGATGGCAAAGAAACCATTACCGAAACTGATAAAACTAGTTTGAAAAAACTAATGACAGAAATAGTTTTTGATGTATTGGGATTACAAGAAGAAAATAATACTGATAATAGCAAAGTGGATGGATTGATGAACATGATAATTGAACAAAGAAATCATGCTAAGTTAAACAAAGATTTTGCCACAAGCGATGCCATAAGAAACAAACTAAAAGACATTGGTTTTGAAATAAAAGATGGCAAAGAAGGAACGAGTTATAGTGTGATAAATTAGCGGCTGGCTTCTGGCAGCTAGCAACTGGCAGTGAGAAAAATAGCCACTGATTCCACTGATTACTCAGAAAAACACAACAGAACAAAAGCATCAATTGCCGTTCTCCCGAAAGCTTTCGGGATTAGCCAACGGAACTTAAAAAATATAATGAAAAAAATATCCTTATTCATCCTTTCTATATGTGTAACAGTTTTGGCAAATGCGCAAGCACCCAAATCATACACTTCATCGGAAATACTTTTACAATTAAAAAAGTTAAATACAGTTGGCTCTGTGTTATACATTGCTGCGCATCCTGATGATGAAAACACGCGTTTGATAGCTTATTTGGCCAATGAAAAATGTTTACGCACCGGCTATTTAAGTTTAACACGTGGCGATGGTGGACAAAATTTAATTGGTTCTGAACAAGGAATTGAGTTAGGAATGATTCGTACGCAAGAGTTATTGGCAGCACGCAGAATTGATGGTGGCGAGCAGTTTTTTACCCGTGCTTACGATTTTGGTTTTAGCAAAAATCCGGAAGAAACTTTTACCAAATGGAGCCACGATTCTATTTTAAGTGATATGGTTTGGGTAATCCGTAATTTTAGACCAGATATTATCATTACTCGTTTTGCTACTGATGGCAGTGGCGGACATGGACATCATACAGCATCGGCCATGTTAGCTGAAGAAGCTTTTGATGCAGCAGCTGATCCAACTCGTTTTCCTGAGCAATTACAATATGTTTCGGTTTGGAAAACCCGCAGGATGTTTTGGAATGTTAGCACTCGTTTTGCCAACCCAAATGCCGATATGAGTCCGCATATTAAATTAGATGTAGGCGGATACAATCCTTTATTGGGTAAAAGTTATGGCGAAATAGCAGCCGAAAGCCGCAGCATGCACAAAAGCCAAGGCTTTGGAAGTGCAAAACAACGGGGTGAAAGCTTAGAGTTTTTTAAACCTTTAAAAGGCGATACCACAGGCTTAAAAGATATTTTTGAAGGAATAGATTTTAGTTGGAAAAGAGTGAAAGGTGGCGAGAAAATTGGGAAACTGATTACAAAAATTATGAAGGATTTTGATAATAACTCACCAAATAATTCTTCAACTCAATTAGTAAATTTATATAAAGAATTATCAAATTTATGGAGTAAAATTTACCCTCCAGAATATTCAGAAAATCTTGAAATTTTTAACAACTTAAATGCTATTTTTTCAGTAATAAATGGAGTTCAAATTGATGCTTATAGCAATTCACCTTACGTTAGTTTTGATGATTCTTTATTTTTTGAATATTCAGTCATAAATAGATCAAAGAATAGTATTAATATTAATCAAATAATAGATTTTGAAAATGATTCAAATAATAGAAAACTACTTTTTGAAAACAAATTATTTAGAAACAAACAATTTTATAATTTAAACAATTATCGTAGTTCGAGAATCTATTTTAACAATACATTTTGGGTTGAAAAGCCTATTGAGAAAAACATTTTCAATATTGACAGAACTCTAATTGGTGAATCATACAGAACTGGATTTTTCAAAATTGTTATGGGTTTGAAATTTAATAATTTTGGTTCACTCATTTTTCAACCAATACAATACAAATGGGTGGATCCTGAAAAAGGTGAATTGTACCGTCCATTGGTTATTACGCCTCCAGTAATGCTTAACTTAACACAAAAAAGTTTTGTATTTACCGATGAAAAACCAAAAGAAATCAAGGTAATAGTAAAGGCCGGAAAGGACAATATTAAAGCTAAAGTAACAGCAAACTTACCTCAAGGTTGGACTATAGAACCAGCATTTGCAAATGTAAATTTACCTAAAAAAGGTGATGAACAGATTATCTCTTTTTCAATAAAACCACCTGTCACCCTGAGCGTAGTCGAAGGGTCAACCATCAACTTCTCAGCCGAAATAGATGGCATTTCATACACCAAAGGAATCAAAGAAATTAAGTACGACCATATTCCAGTGCAAACTTGGTTTCCAGAGGCTGAAGCCAAATTGGTAAAAGTAGATGTTAAGAAAACTTTTAACACAGTTGGTTATATTCAAGGTGCGGGCGATGAAGTGCCAGCAAGCTTGGAGCAAATGGGTTATAAAGTAATAATGATTACCGATGAACAATTACAAAATGGAAACTTGAATGAATTCCCTGCCATTGTTCTTGGAGTGCGTGCATTTAACACCAACGAAAAATTACAACAATACAAACAACGTGTGTTTGATTATGTAAAAGATGGCGGAAACTTAATTGTTCAGTACAATACCAATAGTTTTTTTGGACCATTGAAAGATCAAATATCTCCTGTTCCATTTAAACTAAGCCGCGATAGAGTTACCATTGAAGAAGCCCCTGTTACGTTCTTATTGCCAGAACACCCAGTTTTAAACTTTCCGAATAAAATTACCAATACAGATTTTGATGGTTGGATTCAAGAGCGTGGAATTTACTTTGCAACTGATATGGATAGCAGTTTTGAATGTCCGTTAAATATGAACGACCCAGGAGAAAAACCAAACAAAGGCAGTTTAATTATTGCCAAATATGGCAAAGGAAATTATGTTTACACAGGTTTAGCTTTCTTTAGAGAATTACCGGCAGGTGTTCCAGGAGCTTATAGGTTATTTGCTAATTTGTTGAGTTTACCTAAAAAATAGAATTTTCTTAAAAATTACATCAATAATTTTCAGAAAAACAAATCTCACTTTACTTAAGCATTCTACTTATTTACTTCATACTTTTTTCATTGCTAAAAAAGTATGCAAAAAAGCTAGACAACACTTCGACAGGCTCAGTGACCGTTGATACTCCTCGAAGGTCCATTATTTGGGCCCGCATTTTTGCTGGGCCACCACACTATTACTTTCTAACCTTTTAGAAAAAAATCAACATACAAACGTTTATTGGTATTACTCCCTTTTATTAAATGATTAAATCTAAATGTCAAATACTCCTATCTACAGGAGGCGGAGTTTGTTCCTTCATATTAATGTTAAAAAAACTTTCTATTTCCCAACATTAAAGATGATGTTATTTATAATATTTCAAGTTTGGATAAAAACAAAAAAGCCTTCTAAATTTAAGTTTAGAAGACTTTTAATTATTTGATTTTTAATATTATGCTTGGGCATGTGCCTCATTTGCATTAGGTAAAAACTTACGTTCTTTAAGCAGATAGCCATTTCCTTTTACCAAAATATTTACTTTAATATTTTCAATGCAAATTGGTGAACTTTCGCTTACATCGGTAATGTTGGAGAATTTAATATCTCGTCCATCTACAATAACAACAGCACCGCTTCCTATTACTTCTAAATAATTATTATCTATAACAATTACTCCAGTATCTTCACCAAGTCCAATTCCTGTGCATTGCGGATTGCTTGCTACAGCTTGTGCCAATCGGTTAAAACGTCCACGTTTATCAAAATGTGAATCAATAATAACATTTGGAATAAAAGCTAAACCAGTAGTAATTTTAACTTCACCTTTTAAATGCGCTAATTCGCTTTTTCCACTGTAAATCATGGTATTACTCATAGCCATGGCACCTGCACTAGTACCTGCTATTACAAAACTTTTTTCTGCATAATACCTATCGTGCAATACTTGGTAAATTTCGGTTCCACCAAAAATACTGGTTAGGCGCAATTGATCTCCACCCGAAAACAAAATACCATCGCAATCTTTTACGCGTTGAATGTATTCAGGGTTTTGCACGTCTTCGCGGTTACGAATATTCATAACGCCTGCTTTTTTGCAACCTATTTTGCCAAATGCATCTATATAATTTTGCCCTACTTCTTGCGGAATAGAAGAAGCAGTAGTAATTACTTCAATTTTTTTATCCGATCCGCCAACTTCTTCAACAAATCTTTTTAAAATAGCTAAGCTAAAAAAGTTTAAACTTTTTACTGAGTGCCCATATCCATTTTCTGGTTCAGTGCCTTTATCCTCGGCACCTCCAATAGATATAAGTTTTCCTTTTGGTGTATTCAATTGTACAATTTTTAAGTGAGAAAACTAAAATCCCCCCGATTGTTTTTAACTAAGCTACTTCTTACTCGTCATCCTCTTCGCCTTCCCACTCTTGGTCAGGACTGGTCCACTCTTCGCCTTCCATCATTTTGCGGTATTCTACCAACTCTTCTTTGTTGTATTTGTTGCTATAATCGCTCAATAAATCTAACAAATAATCAAGGTTAGCTTTTCCGTCATCTTCGGTATATTCAAAGGTGTAATCGCCATTTTCTTGAATGTTTTCGTATGCCAATCTAATCATGCGTACATAGCCAGGTTGGTTTAAGTTTTCAATAAAATGTTGGCGTAATTCCTTTAACTGATTCACTAATTTTTCGCCTTCAAATCCTTCTTTTGCCAAAGTTGCTTTAATGGCATCTATCAATTGCTTCATTTATTGTTATAATTTTTAATGGGGGCGAAAATAAGGTTTTGTTTTAAAACTCTAACTATTTATTGTTTATTTGTTAAAGAAGTGAATTTGAGCACTGAGTTTTGAGAGTTGAGATGGGAGAAATGAGATGAGAGATTTGAGAGAAGAGAAATGAGCACTGAGATGGGAGAAAAAAATTTGTAATAGGCGATTTGTAAGGCGTATTGCTTACAATTCAAAAACCAACAATTTAACAATCCAACCATCCAACAATTAAATCTCCAAATCAATCACGCCTTGCGTGACTCCAAATCCAAAACCTACACAAACATCTCTTCTTGTTCTTTGTCTAAATCTTCTTTGTCTTGATCTAATTGACGTTTTACCAAAAGTTGCAAAGCAGGGCCAGCCATAACCGAAGTTACTACCGCCATAATAACTATAGCCACAAACAGTTTTTGATTGATTAATCCTGCTTGCAAAGCCAATAAAGCTAATATAATTTCCATAGCACCACGGGCATTCATTCCAAAACCTACTGCTAAACTTTCTTTTTTGGTTAAACCACCCCATAAAGCACCTAATCCTGCTCCTAATAGTTTACAAATTACCGCAATAATTAATACCAAAGCAGTCACTTGGAAATCGAAGTTGGCAAAAAAGTTTACTTTAAAACCAATAGACACAAAAAACAATGGTGCGAAAATATTGGTTACAAACTGATTCACTATTTCGCGGGTTTTTTCGGTTAAATGTACGCTATCGCCAAAAGCAATACCTACTATAAAAGCACCAAAAATAGCATGAATGCCAATAAACTCGGTAAAGGCAGCACCTAAAAATGCCAAACCTAACGAAATACTTAAAAATCCTCCTGGCCAGCTAAAGTTTTTTTGTGCCCATGGCAATGATTTATTAATAATTATACGGCCAACTGTCAGCATGGCAACGGAATACAATATGGTTAAACCCAAAGTGTAAATAAAACCATGAGCGCCTGTATCAGGTTTCATCATACCTAAAATTACCGAAAACAATAACCACCCGATGATATCATCAAACATGGCAGCTGCTATAATTATCATGCCTACTTTGGTTCTAAATAAACCTAAGTCCATTAAAGTACGCGCTATAATTGGTAATGCAGAAACAGCCATGGCTGTTCCAAAAAATAAGCTGAATAAAATTAATTGAGTGTGCGAATTGTAGTTTTCGCCAAATAATGGAAATTGGTAATAAGCTACTAAAAATCCTAATCCTAGTGGAATGACTAATCCTAAAAAACTTGTTTTTAAAGCAGTTTTGCCTTGCTGACGAATGATGGATAAATCAACTTCCATACCTGCAACAAACAATAACATAATAACAGATATAGAAGTAATACCATTAAATGCAATGGCCGAATTACTTTCTTTATTCAAAACCAAATTACTTACCTGCGGAAAATATTGACCTAACAAACTTGGTCCTAAACAAATACCCGCCACCAACTCTCCAACTACCAATGGCATTTTAAATTTCCTAAAAAACTCACCCACAAGCCTTGCCACAATAAGCAGAATGCCTAAGCTTAATATTAAACTTATTGTTTCGTGGTGATTTAAGGTTTTCATTGGGAGGATTTATTGATTTTTGACTTATTGATTTATTGATTTGGAGATTTAAGGAATTGTTTGATTGTTGTATTGTTAAATTGTTATTTGTTAAATTGTCTATTAACTACCGTCTATTGCTTATTGCCCATTTTCTATTGCCTATTGTCTATTGCTAATTGCCTATTGCCAATTGCTCATTATCTATTGCTTATTGCTAATTGTTTATTAACCATGGCCTATGGTCTATCAACTGCCAACTAAACCCCATCTTCATTTACCAATAATAAATTACAAGGCAAATCAGCTAAGGCAAATTCAATATCAGTTGGAAAAACACGGTCAATCAAATTTAGTTTTCTGTCGGGTGAGTTTAGTACCAATAAATCCGATTCATTTTCGCGGGCATATTTAGTAATTACATAACCCGGCTTGCCTTCTATACGTTCTACATTTACTTTTAAACCACCACAATCGTTACAACTTAAAATGTATTCTAACTTTTTATTTTCCTCGCTAATTAACTGCTCTTTGTGATGGGCCATTTCGTTTTCTTTAAACTCATCGCTACGTATTAAGGCGGCTTTGCTTAAATCAGTTTCTTGAATAACATCTACATATTTCACATCAAAAGCTTTGGCTATTTCAATGGCTTTGGCAATGGTGTTAACTGTTTTTGGATTATCAGAACCTTCAACTACTATGCGTTTTAAAGGGTTCGATTCTATCATAGGTTCGGTAAGCATAAGCATGCTGCATTTTACCCTACGACTTAATTTACGAGCCACACTGCCCATAAAATATTTTATTAAACTTTCTTTTTCTAAAGCACCTGCCACCAATAAATCAAACTGCTCATCTTCGCATATTTGTAAAATAGTTTCAACAGGTTCGCCTTCGCGCCAAATTAACTGAGAGTTGCTTAAATTGTATTTATCAAAAAGGTCTTTTAAAGTCTTTTCATCATCAGCACTTTGTTTTCCAACATGTATAAAAAACAAGTTGGATACAAATCCTTTTTGCATTTTAGAAGCTTCGGCTATAATAGCTTCAAGCCTTGGCGAAAAAGCAATGGCTATTCCAATTTTTTTAAAAATTAATTCTTTGTTCTCTGCACTCATCTTATTTAATTAATTAATAGTTTTTCTTTTTCTAGGTTTGCAAATGTATATTTTAGTTTATGTTTTGTATTTAGCTATTGTAAATTAATCGTTACAAAGCAGCCAAACCAAACTGCCAATTGCGGCAGCACCTAAATGTAACTCGCGTTCATTTACCGCTTCAAATACATCATTTTCAGTATGGTGGTAATCAAAATAACGTTGCGAATCAGGTACATAACCAATCAATGCTTTGCAATTGTTTTTTAAAGGGCCAATATCGGCACCACCGCCACCAAGGTCTATTTTATCCCAACCATAGTTTCTAAACAAATATGCTTTGGCGGCCATGTTTTTATAAACGGTAGAATCGCTAATGCCAAAACCACGCGGAACAAAACCTCCAGCATCTGTTTCAATAGCTGCATAATGATTTTCTTTATTCAAAGCTGCTAACTCAGCATATTTTATGCCACCACGCAAACCATTTTCTTCGTTCATAAAAAGTACTGCGCGCAATGTACGTTGAGGTTTTAAATTTAAGGTTTTAAACAAACGCAATACTTCTATACTTTGCACACAACCTGCACCATCATCGTGAGCACCTTCGCCCACATCCCAACTATCTAAATGGCCGCCAACCAATATAATTTCCTTGGCTTTGGTTGTTCCGTTTATTTGCCCAATTACGTTATAGCTCAATACACTATCTATGGTGTTTTGGCAATTTAAATTAAAGTAAAATTGAGTTTGATTATTTTGTTTGATTGATCTACTCAATGCATCGGCATGGTTACTGCTAATGGCACACGCAGGAATTTTTGGAAACGAATCGTTGTAATACATAGCGCCTGTATGTGCAAATTCATCGTGAGCTAAAGTCATACTGCGCACCACCACACCAATGGCACCATATTTGGCAGCTTCGGTAGCTCCGCGCCCACGTTGGTTCACAGCACCTCCATAAGCACTTCCAGTACTAATATGAGTTGGGTCCATTGGGCGATTAAAAAACACAATTTTACCAGCAATTTTTTCTTTACCTAAACTTTTTAATTCTTCAAAGTTTTTTACTTCAATTACATTGGCTGTTATGCCATTTTTAGGAGTAGATACTGAACCACCTAAAGCTAAAATATTTACTTTGTAAGGTTTATTTTCATTGATAATTTTTCCAATTTCGGTTTGTTTGCTGCCTCTTACCCAACGCGGAACCATAACAGGTTGAAGCCATACACTATCAAAACCATAACCTTTCATTTTGTTATACATTAACTCTACGGCTTTTTCGGCCTGCGGACTACCACTGATTCGGTTACCTACTTTTTTACATAAATCGCGAAGGTCAGAATAAGCTTTTCCGTTAAGCAAAACTTCGTCAGTAATTTGTTTAATAACAGCAGTATCGTTGGTTTGAGCCGTTAGTTGAAAGCAATAAAGAGAAAATAAGAGTATAAAAAATTTGTTCATTACCAATAATATATTTTATGCATTCAAATATATTGTTTGTAAAGGATTTTAAAAGCGGGAAATGTGGGATAGGTTTTAAGTGGAGAAACCTCTTTCGGTTTTAGCTAAAGCTATTTTGGTTTTTTATTTAAGTCATAGGGTTTTTTTAATACTCACTAGCAAAGTTTTTTACTCCTAAATTCCTAAAATGATACCCTTTTAAGGTGTGATTTATGCAACACTTTAAATAATTATGTAATAAGTTATATGCTTCTTTAAGCCACTTTTGTAACAAACATAAACAGCATGGCAACGCAATTTTTACATATTTCAGCAAAAGTTTTATTGGTTATTTGGGGTTTGGGTTTCTTTTTATTTGGCGCAGGTGCTGTCATTCATTTGTTGCTCATTTTAGTAGCAGCCTCCTTAATAGCTCGGTATGTTATAGGTTCAAAAATAGTAAGTAAATCTAACTAAATTAATGGGGCATAAATTTAACAACCTATCAAAATGAAAAAGAACACCTCGAAAACCATTAACGCCATTGAAACAATTAACTTGTTAGAGAAAAAAACATACCAAGATTTTAACGGAGAAAAACCCAATGCAAATGATCCAAATCAAGTAGCAGGTTCACCCCAAAAAATTACCAAAGCAGGTATTCAGTTAAATAAAAAGAACACCAAGGTTAAATAATGGCATTTAAAATTAAACATTTGGGTAAACTTTTTAAAGATAGTTTTGAAGCTTGGATTAATATAGATCCATTTAGAGAAAGCGCAATTATAGCCTACTACGCCATTTTTAGCATTCCAGGTTTATTACTTTTAATAGTTACTATTATGGGCTATTTTTTCGGGAATGAAACTGTAAATAATGACCTCATTCATGAAATATCGAAAAGCATGGGAGCAAGCACTGCGGCTCAAATTAGCCAGATATTAGAAAAAGCCAACGAATCAAAGGCTACACTTTGGGGCTCCATAGTGGGTGTAATTATTCTATTAATTGGCGCCACAGGTGTTTTTGTTGAATTACAAAAAACACTCAATGTAATTTGGCAAGTTAAAACAGTGGCTCAAAAAGGTATTTTGCCTATTTTAAAAGCAAGGTTGTTTTCGTTTGGATTGATATTGGCTATTGCTTTTTTGTTAACTATTTCGTTGGTTATTTCTACCGCTATAGCTGCCATGAGTAATTGGATAAAAGTGGATACTTCGCCTTTTATGATTTCAGTTTTTAGCATCATTAACTTTTTATTGTCGCTTGCAGTCATTTCGTTTTTGTTTGCATTGATGTTTAAAGTTTTACCCGATGCAGAAATAAAATGGAAGCAAGTTTGGTTAGGCTCATTAATAACCGGAATATTATTTACTATAGGTAAAACAGCGCTTGCTTATTACTTTGGAAAAGCAAATCCAGCCTCGGTGTATGGCGCTGCTGGTTCAGTTATATTAATGTTGTTATGGGTTTCTTATTCCTCTATAATTATGTTTTTTGGTGCAGAGTTTACCTTTATTTATGCTAAAACATATTCAGGCACAGTTGCTCCTACCAAAATTGCAATAGCCTCAAAATAATAAACGAAATACACCAAATACTTTAATAGATTTTTATGTTTTTGATACAATAAAAAAGTATGAAGGTAATTAATTCAAAAAATCTTGAACAAATTTTATAAAATACTTCTTAGTATTACTGCCATTATTGTTCTTTCAGCCACAGCTTTCTGTACAATCAAATAATTATTTTTGATGTTTCATTATTTGTGATTTAAAAGCGGTAAATGTGGAGTTGGATTTAATTAGAAATCAATTTTCAATTTTATTATCATTGTTTTTTGTTAAATCCAATAAACCAATGAAAAACTCAGTCATATTAATAACAGTTTTATTTGTATTGAATGGAACTTTTGTAAGTTGCAACTTTGAATATAAAGTAAAACAAAACATGGAACAAAAACCCACCACAGCCCAAACTAACGATACCACACCAAAAGTAACTGGTGTGGGTGGTATTTTCTTTTTCTCTGAAAACCCAAAGGAAATAAGAGAATGGTACAAAAAAAACTTAGGCATTAATGCCAACGATTATGGCGCTAGCTTTGAATCGAGATGCCTAGATAAACCTGATGAAATAAACACTTTGCAATGGAGCCCATTTAAAAAAGGAAGCGAATATTTTGCGCCTTCAAAAAAGGAGTTTATGATTAATTACCGTGTGCAAAATATAGAAGGCTTGGTGGCTCAATTAAAAGCAAATGGTGTAAATGTTTTAGATTCGATTGAAACTTTTGATTACGGAAAGTTTGTTCATATTATGGACAATGAAGGCAATAAAATTGAACTTTGGGAACCTTCGGGTAATTAGTGTTTGGTTTTATTTATCATTCAAACCAACTCCATAACCAAACAAAGCTGCTACTGCTGCCAAATGAATAATTAATACTGCTTTTTGCCAAGTAGGTCTATCGTTCCATTTTTGTTCAGTATCAAATGGGTCAAAGGCTAAGCCAATTCCCATAGATGCGGCAGCTTGCATATAATCTTTGGTAAAAAAAGTTTGGTATAATCCCATGATAATAAAACCAATGTAAAGAAACTTGTTAAAAGGTGTTTTCATTTTTTTTAAATTATTGAATACAATTTTATTGTCTCTTTTTCTACCTTCAAAATAAAACTCCATACATGGCAATTCTCTCTTATAAAAGGACTAAAAAGTTGTTGATTAAAAAAAAATGATTTTGTTTTATCAATAAATACTAAATTATTACATCACATTTTTACTATTCTTTGACAATAATATAGCTTTAAAGGGGCTACTTTTGCGGCCATAATGAAACATACAAATAATAATTTTATAATTAATTTATTTTTGCCTTTACAGGTGTATGTTATATTATTTTGTATTGGCTTAAACTTAATTAATTTCGATAGCAAAGCAAACGCATTTAAGTCCATTAAGAGTAAAAATAATACTTATTGTTTTAATATTCAACATGATCATCATCAAAATATTCCTATTGATGACACAAGTGAAAAAACAGAAATTCCAAGTGTCAATTTAGAAGAAGAGGACGACCTTTTTACTGCCCAATTTTATCCCGAAGTATTCTGTTTTGTGGTATTACCAAATCATTTAAATAAAGTAATTAACGAAGAAAAGTTTATAGAACATTTCCATCCTGAATTAACTGTTCCCCCACCTAAAATAAACTCCTTCGAGTCTTTTTGTTAATTTTTACAAATTACAATCACCACTTTCAAAATTCGTTATTGAATATGGTTTCCATTTTGATTTAAATCAAAATTGGTTATTAGTATTTTTAAACAATAGATAGGTTTTTAGATTCATCCCACTTTCATAGTTTTATAGCGTAATTACCAATTTAATAAATGATTTAATAATCATTTTACATTGGATTATATAAATAAATAATGCTTCACTAATGGGATTTGTTTGTATTAATTTTCTATTATGAAATGATGTGAAAACAAAGTTGTAATTGAAAGATTACACTCATTAAATTAACAAAAAGAAGCCAATATACTTTTGGCTTAGTCTTTATCCTTTATCACAAACTAACTTACAATCTCATCCAATAAATGAATAAAATTGCATTGCAATTGAGTTCGGCTGCGTTATTATTTATAGCAGCCTGCTCTACTACAGAAACCAAAGAAAAAGAAGAAAAATTTCCTATTGCTCAACCATTGGTGGTTGATACCTCATTTAGCAAAGAATATGTGGCCGATATACACGCCATGCATAATGTTGATATACGCGCTCGTGTAAAAGGTTTTATTGAAAATATTTATGTAGATGAAGGAAAGCCAGTAAAAGCTGGTCAGCTATTATTTGCTATGAGCAATAATCATTACAAAGAAGAGTTGAGTAAATCGAATGCTATGCTTAAAAACGCCCAAGCCGAAGCCAAAGGAGCTGAACTTGAAGTTAAAAACATGCAAACTTTGTTAGCAAAAAAAATTATTTCTAAAACCGAATTGCAAGTAGCGGAAATAAAATTAGAAGCTGCTAAAGCCAGGATTGATGAAGCAAAAGCCAATATGGCTACCGCTCAATTAAACTTATCACTTACTAAAATTACTGCACCTTTTGATGGGGTTATTAATCGTATTCCAAATAAAATTGGAAGTTTGATTGACGAAGGTACTTTGCTAACTGAATTTTCGAACAACAAAGAAATTTTTGCCTATTTCCATGTATCGGAAAGCGAATACCTAAACATGACAGCTACCAACAAAAATTCACACAGCAATGAAGTGGAATTGGTGATGGCAAATAACCAACTTTTTCCGGGCAAAGGAAAAATAGAAACAGTAGAAAGTGAAATTGATAAAGAAACAGGTAATGTAGCTTTTAGAGCTAGATTTTATAACCCTAACGGAATATTGAAGCAAGGTTCAAGTGGTAAAATTATTATTAAACAAGCACTGAAAAAAGCCATGCTAATACCTCAAAAATCTACCTTCGAAATTCAAGATAATATTTATGTTTTTGTGGTTGATAGCGACAATATAGTTCACATGAAAAGAATTATACCAAAACTACGCATGAAGAATGTTTACGTTGTGGAATCAGGCTTAAATCCAAACGAAAAAATATTATTAGAAGGAATTCAGTTAGTAAAAGAAGGTGAAAAAATCCTAACACAACTAATTCCTTCAAGACAAGCTATTAAAAGCATCAATTAATTATTAAATAAAAAACAACTTAAATGGTTTCAAAGTTCATACATCGTCCTGTTTTATCAATTGTTATTTCATTATTTATTTTGTTGTTAGGAGGTTTGGGATTAACTCAATTACCCATGACCCAATTTCCTGATATTGCGCCACCCGAGGTAAATGTAACAACCAAATATACTGGTGCCAATGCTGAAGCATGTGTTAAAGCTGTGGTAACACAGTTGGAACGTGCTATTAATGGTGTGCCGGGAATGGCTTATATGTCGTCAGTTTCTGGAAATGACGGTACCAGTGTTATTCAAATTATTTTTAAATCAGGAACCGACCCTGAAATTGCTGCAGTAAATGTTCAAAATAGGGTAGCTTCAACTTTAGATGAGTTGCCCGAAGAAGCCATAAAAGCGGGTGTTATTGTAGAAAAAGTTCAAAATAGTATGTTGTTATACTTAAATATCTTAAGTAATAATGAACAAATGGATGAAAAATTTTTGTACAATTATACTGATATCAATTTACTAGCTGAGTTAAAAAGAATTGATGGTGTTGGTTTTGCCGATATTATGGGTTCGCGAGATTATGCCATGCGTATTTGGTTAAATCCTGCTAAGTTAACCACTTATTCCATTTCTACCGATGAGGTTATTAAATGTTTAAAACAACAAAACATTGAAGCCGCACCGGGCAAAGTAGGTGAAAGTTCAGGCAGACAAGCCCAACAGCTTCAATATGTACTAAAATATACAGGTAAATTTAACACCCCTCAAGAGTACGAAAACATTATTATAAAAAGCAATGAACATGGTGAAGTTTTAAAACTAAAAGATATAGCTACTGTAGAATTTGGTTCACAGGAGTATGATGTAATTTCGAAAGAAAATGGAAAACCATCGGCTGCTATTCTAATAAAACAAAGACCAGGTAGCAATGCAACTGAAGTAATTCAAAATATTAAAAAGCGTATGGATGAACTAAAAGTAAACTTCCCCGCAGGCATGGATTATACTGTTAGTTACGATGTTTCTTCATTTTTAGATGCCTCCATTCATGAAGTAATTAAAACTTTAATTGAAGCTTTTATTTTGGTTTCTCTTGTGGTGTTTATTTTTCTGCAAGATTGGCGTTCAACCCTCATACCAATATTAACGGTTCCTGTTTCATTGGTAGGAACTTTCTTTTTTATGCAATTAATGGGTTTTTCTTTGAACCTTATTACCCTTTTTGCTTTAGTATTGGCCATTGGAATTGTAGTTGACAACGCCATTGTAGTGGTAGAAGCAGTTCATTATAAAATGGTAAATCAAGGAATTGGAGCAAAAAAAGCAACTGAACTTGCTATGCAAGAAATAAGTGCAGCCATTATTGCCATTACCTTGGTAATGTCGGCTGTGTTTATTCCTGTTTCATTTATATCTGGCCCAACGGGTGTTTTTTATCGTGAGTTTTCATTAACCATGGCTGTATCTATTGTACTTTCTGGAGTAATAGCATTAACATTAACGCCAGCTTTGTGTGCCATTATGCTAAAAAATAACCATCATCATAATGATGAAAAAAGTAAAAATTGGTTAACCAAATTTTTTGATGGTTTCAATAAGAAATATTCGGCCTTAGAGGGTAAATACCAAAGGCTTGTTTCATTAGTGGCTAATAGGCGTGTGGTAACTTTTGGTATTTTACTTGTGTTTATTTTAGGCACTGGAATACTCGGAAAAATTATGGCTACTGGTTTTATTCCAAACGAAGACCAAGGAACCATTTATGCAAATATTTTAACACCCGAAGGTGCAACACTTGAACGTACAGAAAAAATTGCAGATGAAATTCAAAAAGTAGCTGCAAGTATTGAAGGAGTAGCTTCTGTTTCTACACTAGCCGGATTTAGTGTGCTTTCGGAGGGTGTTGGAGCCACTTATGGTATGAATTTAATTGGTTTAAAAACTTGGAAAGAACGCAAATTGTCAGACAAAGAAATCATACAACAGTTAAATGAAAAAACAAATTATATAAAAGATGCAAAAATTGAATTTTTTACACCTCCACCAGTTCCTGGTTATGGTAATTCAAGTGGATTTGAATTAAGGTTACTTGATAAATCGGGTAAAGGCGATTTAAAGGCACTTGAAAAGGTAACCAATGAATTTGTACAAGAATTGAATAAACAGCCTGAAATTGTGAATGCATTTACTACATTTAATGCTAGTTTTCCTCAATTAATGGTGAATATTGATTACTTAAAAGCAGCACAGAAAAAGGTTGTAATTGAGGATGTATTAAGTACTTTACAAACTTATTTAGGTAGTGAGTATGCCACAAATTTTATTCGATTTGGACAGTTGTATAGGGTTATGGTTCAATCATCTCCTGAGTATAGAGCTATGCCAGAAGATATTTTAAAAATGTTTGTAAAAAATAAGGAAGGTGAAATGGTTCCTATTTCCGAATTTGTAAGCATAACCAAAACCTACGGGCCAGAACAAGTTACTCGTTACAACATGTATACTTCCGCCATGTTAACAGGCGAGCCTGCCAAAGGTTTTAGTAGCGGTGATGCCATAGCAGCCATTAAAAGAACAGCTAAAGAAAAGTTGCCAAAAGGATTTGATTTTGATTGGGCAGGTTCATCAAGAGATCAAGCCAATGCAGGGAATGAATCCATTATTATTTTTGCAGTTTGCTTGTTATTCGTTTACCTATTGTTATCGGCTCAATATGAAAGTTTTATCTTGCCTTTACCTGTGCTTATATCGCTGCCAACCGGAATTTTTGGAGCCTTTTTGTTTTTATTCATGATGGGTTTAGAAAATAATATTTACGCCCAAATTGCCATGATTATGTTGATTGGGTTATTGGCAAAAAATGCTATTTTGATTGTGGAATTTGCTTCACAAAAACACAGCGAAGGATACACTCCTTTGCAAGCTGCAATTGAAGGAGCTACCTTAAGGTTAAGACCTATTTTAATGACCTCGTTTGCATTTGTGGCAGGACTAATTCCATTAATGCTAGCTAGTGGAGCTGGGGCTATTGGAAATAAAACCATTGGTTCTGCATCGGCAGGAGGTATGCTATTTGGAACCATTTTTGGAATTATCATCATTCCTGGTTTGTATGTGGTATTTGCCACCATTCAAGATAAATTGAATAAAAAAAATGTTGCCCATAAATACAATTATTAATAAAAAAAACAATCATAAAGATGATAGAGAAAAGAGTGCAATATTTATTATTCAATAAATTGAGGTTGGCCTTTTATTTGGTGGTAATTTTTTTTGCAGGTTGTGCCCCCAAATACAAGGCTGCCACTGTTAAAGAAAAGGTTTTACCCAAAAGTTATAATACTTCAACCGATAGTTTAAATATTTCTAATATTAATTGGAAAAAATATTTTTCAGACCCTACATTAGAACAACTTATTGACTCGGCTTTAATCAATAATTTGGACTTGCAAATGGCACTTCAAAAAATTGAAATTTCGCGTGCGGGTGTTAAATTAGCTAAAGGCGCTTTGTTGCCACAAGTTGGTTTAAATATTGGTGGTGGAGTGCGTAAATTTGGTTTATACACCATGGATGGAGCTGGAAATATCTCTACCCAAATTACTCCAGGTCAAATTGTTCCAATCGATTTACCCGATATGAATATTGGTTTGCAAGCTTCATGGGAGCTAGATATTTGGGGTAAATTAAGAAACCAACGTAAATCGGCCGTTTCCAATTATTTAGCAACCATTGAAGGAACCAATTTTATTATTTCAAATTTAATAGCAGAGGTTGCTACTGCATATTACGAACTTCTTGCATTAGATAATGAATTGGATTTGGTGCAAAAAACCATTTTAAAACAGCAAGATGCGCTGCAAACTGTGAATGCCCAAAAGGAAGCTGGATTAGCAAATGAACTGGCATTGCAGCAGTTTTCAGCTAATTTGTTGCAATCAAAAATTTTAGAAAAAGAAACGTTACAACAAATTGTATTATTTGAAAATAAAATAAATTTTTTAATTGGTAGATTTCCTCAAACCATTAATAGAAATAAAGAACTACTTTCAACTGAAATTGCGCAAGATTTTAATGCAGGTATTCCTTCGCAATTATTGAAAAACAGGCCTGATATTCGTAAATCGGAGTTAATGGTTCAGGCTAGTAATTTTGATTTAAAATCGGCTAAAGCCGCTTTTTATCCAAATTTAAATATTACGGCAGGCTTTGGTTTTCAAGCATTCGACCCACAGTATTTATTTCAAGCACCTGCATCTTTGGCCTACAATACACTTGGAAATTTAGTTGCTCCTGTTGTAAATAGAAATGCTTTAAAGGCACATTTTAATACAGCAAAAGCATCACAACTTAATGCCATATTCGAATATCAAAAAACAATTCTAAATGGATTTGTAGAAGTAACAAACGAGCTTTCAAATATTCAAAATTTGAAAGAAATGAATAATTTGAAAAAACAAAAATCGCAAATTTTGAATCAATCAGTTGAAGTATCCAATCAATTATTTATGGTTGGAAAGGCCACTTATTTAGAGGTGTTAATTGCTCAACAAGGTTCATTGCAAGCCGAATTGGAGTTAATTATAAATAATAAGAATTTAAAACTAGCAGGTGTTAATATTTACAAAGCTTTGGGTGGAGGTTGGAAATAATTAAATTTGTTTTTTATAAATATTTCATTTTAAATAAAATAATGGAGCCATTCAAAATTCAACTTATTGAGAGCAGTTTAGTTATAATCAGCTACTTTTTGGTGTATTATATTACAACAACATTTGTTAATAATTCACTTAAGAATACCCACTTACAGAGGGGTAGAAGAAAAATGATAATTAAGTCGGTTCATATTTTAAGTTTCTTAACTGCTACCATTTTGCTTTCGGCTATTTGGGGGCTAAAACAAAGCGAAATTGCTGTTTTTGTAGGAACACTTTTAACGGCCTTAGGTATTGCTTTTTTTGCACAATGGTCATTGTTATCTAATATTACTTCTAGCTTATTGTTGTTTTTTAATCACCCAGTAAAAATAGGCGATACCATTAAAGTACTAGATAAAGACTGCCCTTTTGAGGGCGAAGTAATTGACTTAACTTATTTCTTTGTTCATTTAAAAACAACTAGTGGCGAACTAATTACTATTCCAAATTCACATATATTTCAAAAATCAATTTCAATGATTGAAAAGAAGTAAACTATTTTATAAATTAAATATGAAACGAGTTTCACTAGTAACCTTAATACTCATTTTGTCCACTCCAATAATCATAGCTCAAAACTTTGATTTAGGTAGTTGGAATATTGTAAATTTAAAATTGAATGTAAATAACAAATGGAGTTTATTTGGAGAATCGCAATTGCGTTCCTTAAAATTCTATAATAATTTCCACTATTACGAGTACAAAGCAGGGTTTAATTATAAGATTCATAATAATGCCACATTTACCTTAGGTGCAGGAAGTTATCAAACCTATGGAGAAGGTGGAGATTTTGTAACTCCAAAAAATAACAATGAATTCAGAATTTGGCCGCAAATTGTTTTATTTCAATCGTTAGGAAAATTAAAAATTGAGCAACGATATCGCACAGAATTAAGGTTTACTTCCAATGGTTATAGAAATAGGTTTAGGTATAGATTAGGTTTGTCTTACCCATTTGGTAAAGAAAAAAATAATTATAAACCTTATCAAGTTAGTACAAGCAACGAAATTTTCTTTACCGATAATGAGCCCTATTTTGAAAGAAACAGAATGCAATTTGCATTTAATTATAAGCCTTCAAAATCAACCACTTTGCAGGTTGGTTATTTACACCAATTCGACTATAAAATTAATGATGAAACTGGAAGAGATTTTTTGCAAATTGGGTATTTTATAGAAATATTTTAAAACCAATTTAGCTAAATGAAAAATAAATACATCATTCAAAGGAACATTTTACACGAGCAAGGCATCAACCAATTAAATATATTATTTATGAAAGTATGCAGCGTATTATTTTTTTTACCATTGTTTAGTTTAAATCTATTTGCTCAAACAGCAAATAAAAATACGGAGCAGCTATTAAATTCAGGCGTTTTAGCAATGGGAAATGATAGTGTAGAATCAGTTCCAATTATTTACCAACGAGACAATGTTCCTTTTGTTGAAGTGGTTATTGATGGTAAGAAATATCTTTTCTTATTTGATACAGGTGCCTCAGGATGTTTTATTTCTAGTGAAATTGCAGGTAAGGCCAATATTGAAAGTAGTTTACCAATTGAAGATGCCGGTGGAAAAGAAAATAATGCAAACGTGGTTTTTAAAAATATTAGTATTGGTAAAAGTTCATTTAACAATATAGTTTGCTTAGTGGTAAATACTGAAAGATTGGCAAATTTAGGTTGTGTAAAAATTGATGGAATTATTGGAACAAGTTTGATTAAATTATGTAATTGGAAATTGAACCCAACTAATCAAATGATTTCATTTTCGAAAACGGCATTTAAAAAGGAAATAAATAGCACAGAGTTTAATATTGAATTTACGGATTCTCGCCTTCCTTTGGTTCAATTAAGTTATGATCAAATAGCTTTTTATGCATTGATTGATTCAGGCTTTTCTGGATATTTTCAATCGAATGACGATGTTTTATGGAAATCGAAAAAGTACAAAAAACTTAAAAGAAAGGAAGGATTTGGACAGTATGCACTTGCAGCATTTTCTATCCAAAACTCATTCGTATCAAATTTGAAAATAGATTCTTTCAAAATGCAATCAGGGTTTATTACAAATATTCCTGCTACCATTTGTAGTTGTAAACCAACTGTTGGTTCTGCGTTGTTAAAAAGAAATGTATTTGTATATAATTTTTTGGAAAAGAAAATGATACTAACTCCCGTAAACTATGATACTACATTAAACAGTATTTTTGATATTGGATTTGGCCTAAACGACTCCAATCAATTGGTAATAAATTTTGTTTGGGAAAATAAAGAAACTAAAAAAGCAGGTTTTAAAATTGGGCAGCAGGTTTTAAAAATTGATAGTAACGAAATAGGAAAATTAAGTTATGCTGAACTTTGTGACTTAAAGAAGTCGTTACAATCTAAAAATGAATTAAGAGTTGCCTTATTAATTGGTAAAAAAATGAAAGAATTTGTTTTGTTCAAGCAGCCTCCATATTTATAATATTTCTTACATAAAAAAATCCCTTTCAATATTACTTGAAAGGGATTTTAAATAGTTTAGGAACACCAATTATTTTTTATTAATCACAATTATTTTGTCTGTTTTTTGAACGCCATTTAGCTTGTATCCAGTTATGTTAGGTGAGGTTCTATATTTATCTGTACAGCATTTATTTTCATGGTTTAAAGTTTCAATTTGTATCAATGTAATGTCATTTATAATTTGAGAATTTGAGTTTATCACCTTATAACTATAATCTGATAAACTTTTTCCTTCTTGTGACTCATCGTAAATTTGTATACCAATCTCACTGTTTTTTAAATAATTAGAATCAATAAATCTGATATTTTTCTTATAAAAAAAATATGTTGTATCAATTACTTTATCAAAAAGGTTAGTTTTGCTTGATTTGTACTTTATTAAATAAGTTGAGTCCAATTCCATAATTTTAAATCCCAAGTTAGAAGAATCCATATTCATTTTAATAAAAATCGTAGTACTTGCATTATAATTTGTGCAGTCAATACCACTTGCTCCAAAACCGCCACAACAGCCATAAAAAAATATTGAAATTACTGTTATAAACCCTAAGAATATTAATTTTTTCATTTGATTATTGTTTCAACACAATATTAACTTGATCAATTCAATAAAAAAAACCCCTTTCAACATTACTTGAAAGGGATTTTTTATTTTTAGTTGATATAATAACAATTCAACAATCTATCAATTTAACAATTCAACAATCTATCAATTTAACAATTCAACTTATTTGTACAATGGAAACTTAGCCATCCAAGTATTGATATTTTTTCTAATATCGGCAAGGGTGCTTTCATTATCGTTGTTCATTAACGCGGTGTCAATATAATCAACTATTTGTTCCATATCCACTTCCATCATACCTCGAGTAGTAATGGCAGCAGTTCCTACGCGCATTCCGCTTGTTACAAATGGCGATTTATCATCGAAAGGAACCATGTTTTTGTTAATTGTAATATCAGCTTTTCCTAAAACAGCCTCAGCTAATTTTCCTGTTAAATTTTTGCTACGCAAATCAATTAACATTAAGTGGTTATCGGTTCCACCAGAAATAATTTTATAACCACGGCTTACAAATGCATTGGCCATAGCTTGCGCATTAACTGCCACTTGTTTTACATAAGTTTTGTAGTCATCGGTTAAGCATTCTCCAAAGGCTACAGCCTTAGCAGCAATAACATGCTCTAAAGGTCCACCTTGAGTTCCAGGGAAAACAGCACCATCCAAAACAGCACTCATCATTTTCAATTCACCTTTCAAAGTTTTTTGTCCAAATGGATTCTCAAAATCGTTACCCATCATCACAATACCACCGCGAGGTCCACGTAAAGTTTTATGAGTAGTAGAAGTAACAATATGGCAATGTTGAATTGGATCGTTCAATAATTTTCCAACAATTAAACCTGCTGGGTGAGAAATATCGGCTAATAAAATAGCACCAACACTATCAGCAATAGCGCGTAAACGGGCATAATCCCAATCGCGGCTATAAGCCGAAGCACCACAAATGATCATTTTAGGTTTTTCAGCATGTGCTTTTGCTTCTACTTTATTCCAATCAATTAAACCAGTTTCTTGCTCCACACCATAAAACGAAGGAACATATAATTTACCCGAAAAATTAACAGGCGAACCATGCGTTAAATGTCCACCGTGCGAAAGATCGAAACCTAAAATTTTATCTCCTGGGTTTAAGCAACCTAACATCACTGCTGCATTGGCTTGCGCTCCTGAATGAGGCTGAACATTGGCCCAAGTAGCACCAAACATTTGTTTTAATCTATCAATTGCTAAATTTTCAACTACGTCTACCACTTCGCAACCACCATAATAACGTTTACCTGGTAAGCCTTCAGCATATTTATTGGTCAATACGCTTCCCATAGCTTCCATTACTTGCGGGCTAGTAAAATTTTCTGAGGCAATTAACTCAATGCCATGTTCTTGGCGGCTTTTTTCTTGATTAATTAAATCAAATATAACGGTATCTCTTTGCATAGTTTTTCTAAATAATATTTTTACGAAAGTATATTTTCAAACCTAATAACTTAAATGATTTTTTGCACCACTGGCCATACCAAAACAAAAGCCACTACTACAAATACAATCCCAATAATATGGTTCAGTAATTGTTGTTTTTTTATAGATAATAAGTGTTTCACTTTATTAGCCGAATAGCAAATAATAAATTGATGGAAAAACATGGCTCCTAAGGTTACACTAAAAAAAACCACTACTTCTAATAAGGTAGGTAGGCTACTTTTTATAAATGCTGCTAAACCCAACCAAAACAAAAGTGTTAATGGATTTATGCTATTCAACATTATGCCTTTCATTATATAAATAAAATTACCGCTTGCGGGTGGTTGTATTTCATTTGGATCGTTTGGTTTTTTAAGGTAAGTACTTATGCCTAATATAAGTAATGCCACAAAACCTACCAAACGTATTTCAGAATCGAGCTGGCGTAATTGATTTTCCACGAAACTTGCAGCAAATACGCAGAGTGCAATAAACAGCAAATCGCTAATAACCATACCCAAGGCAATTAATAATCCTTTTTTATAACCTCTATCAATACTAGTATGTAGTAATGAAAAAAAACCTGCGCCAAATGATAGCGAAAGTATTAGCCCAGTTCCATACCCTTTTAAAATAGTTTGAATCAAAATAGTTTTTGGTGTATTAAAGTTGGCAAAATAATAATTACTTGCAAAAACCACTAAGTATTCTTTTTAATTATTTAATACCCACCTAAATAATAGTTAAATAAAAAATTTGCGGAATATAAATGAACCTATACATTTGCAACCTTATTTCAAAAAAACAGAAACGTGGGAGAGCATCACAGTAATCATAATAAGCTATCAGTAGCTGGACTTTTAGTTACACTTGGAATTATTTTTGGCGATATTGGAACATCACCACTTTATGTATTAAATGCCATAGTAGGCGATAAAATCATTTCGAAAGAATTAATTTATGGCGGCCTTTCTTGTATTGTTTGGACATTAACCTTACAAACTACCATCAAATATGTATTGATTACACTAAATGCTGATAATAACGGTGAGGGTGGAATTTTTTCATTATATGCATTGGTTCGCAGGCGCAGGCCATACTTAATTTTCCCTGCCATTATTGGTGGTTGTGCTTTATTAGCCGATGGGGTAATTACTCCACCTATTTCGGTTTCATCAGCCATTGAAGGTTTGCGATTGTTAAAATCAGATACCATTAATTTTTCTGAAATTCCAACTGTACCTATAGTAATTGCTATTATTAGTTTATTGTTTTTAATTCAACGTGTTGGTACATCTATAGTTGGTAAAGCTTTTGGTCCAATTATGTTTTTATGGTTTGGTATGTTAGCTGTTTTAGGTGTTGCTAAAATTGGCTCTCATTTAGATGTATTAAACTGCTTAAACCCATATTATGCTTATAATTTGTTGGTTAATTACCATGAGGGTTTCTGGATTTTAGGTGCAGTTTTTCTTTGTACTACAGGAGCTGAAGCTTTATATTCTGACTTAGGCCATTGCGGAAAAAACAATATTCGTGTAAGTTGGATTTTTGTAAAGTCAGCCTTATTATTAAACTATTTTGGACAAGGTGCAAATTTATTAAGCCACGAGGGCGAAACATTAGCTCAAGCTGCTATTAATCCTTTTTATAGCATTATGTCGACCGAGTTTTTACCATACGGTATTGCCATTGCTACTATGGCTACTATTATTGCCAGTCAGGCTTTAATCAGTGGTTCGTTTACTTTAATTTCAGAAGCAATTAGGTTGAATGTTTGGCCAAAAGTTGCTTTAAAGTATCCAAGCGAAATGAAAGGTCAGCTTTATGTGCCTAGTGCAAATTTAATTTTATGGGCTGGCTGTATTGGAATAGTATTGTATTTTAAAGAAGCAGGAGCTATGGAAGCCGCTTATGGTTTGGCTATTACCATTGCTATGTTAATGACCACTTTATTACTGGTTAATTACCTTAGCCATATAAAGGTAAATAAATGGCTAATTGCATTATTGTTATTAATTTATGTAGCCATTGAAGGGTCGTTTTTAGCTGCTAATTTATTGAAATTTACACACGGAGGTTGGGTAAGTTTAGTAATTAGTAGTGTGTTTATTTTTGTGATGTGGATTTGGTATAAAGGCCGCAAAATCAAAAACAGATTGACTGAGTTTGTTCAATTAAAATCATATATTCCTATTTTAGAGCAATTAAGTAAAGACGAATCGGTTTCTAAGTTTGCCACACATTTGGTTTATCTAACCAGTGCTGACTTACAAAACGAAATAGAATCAAAAATTATGTATTCTATTTTACAAAAACAGCCTAAACGTGCCGATATTTATTGGTTTGTACATATTCATGTAGACGATCAACCATATACCATGCAGTATAAAGTTGACCACATAGTTCCTAACGATATTATAAAAGTAGAGTTTAAGTTAGGCTTTAGGGTAGAGCAAAAAATTAATTATTACTTTAGAAAAGTTGTAGAAGAGTTAGTTTTAAATGGCGAGGTAGATGTTACCAGTCGTTATGCTTCGTTACGCGGACAAAATATTACAGGTGATTTTAAATTTGTGGTTTTACAACGCCATCTTTCAAACGAAAATGAACTATCGGCTTACGAACAATGGATTATGGATGTGTACTTTACACTCGATAGGTTGAGTTTATCGGAAGCAAAAGCTTTTGGATTAGATACCAGTTCGGTATTGATTGAAAAAGTACCATTGGTTATAACTCCTTTAAAAGAGTTTAAGTTAAAACGAATTTACTAAATATAAAAAGGCTGCTTTTATAAAGCAGCCTTTTTTGTTTGATAAAACATTTTTTTATTTAAAAAGTTATAAAATGTGTGTTACAAAAAATTTTAGCATACAAGTATTTATTATACAACAAACGATTTATGACTAAGGCTGCAATAGCCTTTATTTTGGTGCATATTGTTATGTTTGAAGTTAAACGCAGGTATGCTATTGATGTAATTAAAGGAGTTAACTTTCCTTTTGATGATTTGTATTTTTACATAAAAAGTAAGCTAGGCTTGTAATATATTAAACAATAACCTCCATCAATGTCTCCAATTTCATTCCTCTGGAGCCCTTCATAAACACATTTGAATCCATTAATTTATTTTCTGATAAATACTCTTTACATTCCTCAGTAGTTGCAAAACACACATAATTGTTTTTGGTATTTTTAAATAAATCACCACATAAAAATACATTTGTTAATCCAAGTGCTTCGCAAAAATGAACTAGGTTTTGATGTTCTTCTTCAGCATATTTTCCTAATTCAAACATATCGCCAAGTATGAGTACTTTATTGCCAAATGGCATTGCTGCAAAATTATTAATTGATACTTCCATGCTACTTGGATTGGCATTGTATGCATCTAAATAAATGGTGTTTGACTCTTTTTTTATTACTTCCGAACGATTATTGCTCGGTTTGTAGCTCTCAATTCCTTTAGCAATTTGAGAAATACTTAATCCAAAATACAATCCCATGGACACTGCTGCTGTAATATTATCAAAATTGTAATCACCACTTAAATTGCTATTTATTTCAATTGGTGAATTATCAATTTTAAAATTAATAGTTGGCTGTAAATGACTAGCGTAACAAGTGTGAGATGCTTCCTTAATCCTACCTTCAAAATTAGCAGCAAAAGTAACTTTATTTTCTAATTGCCTTGCCATGCGCATCAACCATTCATCGTGCATGTTTACAAATGCAATTCCATTATTTTTTAGTAAATAATAATAAAGCTCAGAGTTTGATTTTGCAACACCTTCCATATCGCCAAAACCCTCAAGATGGTCTTTACCATTATTGGTAACAATTCCATGGCTTGGTTTGGCTATTTTGCATAAAAACTCATTTTCACCAATATGATTAGCACCCATTTCTATAACTGCTATTTCATGACCGCTTGTTATTTGTAAAATGGTTAAAGGCAAGCCAATATGGTTATTAAAATTACCTGGTGTGGCCAAAACTGTAAATTTTTGTTTTAAAACCGATGTGATTAATTCTTTGGTAGTTGTTTTTCCATTGCTTCCTACAATGGCTATAACTGGAATCTTCAAAGTATGCCTATGAAAAGCAGCAAGCTGTTGTAAGGTGGTTAATACATCATCTACTAAAATAAATTGCTCACTAATTTTATATTGTGCTTCATCAATTATGGCATAAGCTGCTCCTTGGCTTAATGCTTTGCTAGCAAATTGATTTGCATTAAATTTTTCTCCCTTTAATGCAAAAAACAAACTATTAGCTGCAATCTTACGCGTGTCGGTGCAAACAATAGGATGTTTTAAAAATAATTGTTGTAAACTGGCTATATCCATTTTAATAAAAAATTATGAAACTACTTCAAACTTTAATTAATAAATTTGAATCAACAAATAACCATAATTTATGCGTAAATTCATACTTGCTATTATTTCAATATTGTTTATAAACTCAATAATGAATGCTCAAAATGTATATTTTACTTTAGCTAATACCGCAAAGTTTTTAAAAAGAAACAGCACAGATACTTTGAAATACCCTTTTGTTGGTGGTTTTCAAAAACCACAATTCAATAAGATAGATTTAGATAATGATGGACAAAAAGATTTAGTAGTGTTTGACGGTATTGGCGACAAAGTATTTACCTACCTTTGGAAAAATAATAGTTGGGTTTATGAACCTTCTTACGAAAAATTCTTACCTAATATTTCGCAATGGTTAAAAATAACTGATTTCAATTGCGATGGAAAGGACGATTTACTAACAGCATCTGGACCAGCATATGTATTAAATCCTGGAGAATTTGTAAAATCAAACTCAATAAGATATCTGCAAAATATTTCAACAACCAATAATCTGAAATTTAAACAAAGAAGTAATTGTTTAACCTACTTAAACAGTGCCGATTTTGAAGATTGCTTGGAATTCACCCCAACTGATATAGGAGCAATAGAGGACATGGATAATGATGGCGACCCCGATGTAGTGTATATGCCTTCAGGATCAAATTATTTTGATTTGTATAGAAATAGAAGACCAAAAAATAATTGCGATTCAATTAATTTCGGATTTGGTGTTAATTTTTGGGGACATGTAGGTTATAAAGTAAACACTCATGGATTTAACTTTGGATTAGATGCCTATTATTTAGGCAAGGGTGGAAAGCATGTAAGCAATTCCTTTGCTGTTTTTGACACTGACGCGGATGGCGATAAAGACCTTATTTATGGTGATGGATTTTTCAATACTTTGATTTTTGCTAAAAACGGTAGAGAGACAAATTCTTTGTTAAGAGACTCCTTCGTAACCGAAGACACCATTTTCCCAAGAAACACTTATCGTCCATTAGATTTATCGTGGCCTACCCCCTATTTTCAAGATTATGATAATGATGGAATCACTGACCTAATCATCACAACTAATGAACCTGCGGCTGTTAAAAATACTAACCATGTAAATTTATATAAAAACACTGCAACTAGTAATAATACTGCTGCCAAATTTCAATTTGTGAAAGAGAATTTTTTAATAGATGAAATGATTGATTTAGGAGGAAACTCCAAGCCTGTTTTTGTTGATATTGACAATGATAATGACCAAGATTTAATTGTTGCAACGCAGGGGAATTATTCAAGTACCAAAAATAATTTTGACCAATTGTATTTATACAAAAATATTGGAACTAAAACCAATCCTGTATTTAGTTTGTTAGACACCAATTTTGCCAATATTCAAGCGGATGTACGTTTACCACTAACCAATGTAATTCCAACCTTTGGCGACTTAAATAATGATGGCAAAAAAGATATGATTTTGGGTTGGTATAATGGTTATTTAAACTATTATGAAAATACTTCAACTACTGCTAATATTACCTTTGCAAAAAGAGATAGCAATTACTTTAATATAAATGCTGGCACACAAACAGCTCCGCAGTTAATTGACTTAAATGCTGATGGAAAACTTGATTTAGTTATTGGAAAATACAACGGAACCATGGCTTATTATCAAAACACTGGAACAATTTCAGAACCTGCATTTAATTCTACCCCCACTATAGATTCATTAGGGAAATTAAGTGTTCGATCAAGAAACGAAAGTTATGGAAATGCATATCCATTTGTATTTGATTTGGATAATGATGGTATTTACGAAGCTTTAATTGGAAGTTATAGCAAAAGTGTAGTTTTATTTACTGATATCAGTGCTAATCCTGCAATAAAAGCACGTAGAATTGCTAATATATTTAAAGATGATGCAATCATGGCTGCTGATAGTATTTCTCAAGGGGTTTATACCAGTGTTACCATTGCAAATATTGATGCTGATGCTAGCCCTGAGGTGTTAATTGGAAACCAACGTGGTGGATTTAAATTTTATAAAAGTACTATTTTAGGGAAAATAAGTTTATCAACTACCAATGATTTAACAGAACAAACATTTGAAGCCAAAATTTATCCTAATCCAGCCAAAAATAAATTAACTATTGAAACCGATTTATTGAATGAAAAAGCGCAAGTAAGTATCATCAATATTTTAGGTGCAACAGTTATTAATCAACCAATGGCTCGCGCAACTCAATCTGCAACTATTGATTTGATAAATCTAAATGCGGGTGTATATTTTGTAAAAATCCAAACTGAAACTGGCAAACAATTGGTAAAGCGTTTGGTGATTGAGTAAAAAACTAACCAATGGCCTTCAATTGAGTAAAGCCATTGGTAAATATCTTTATTATTTCAATTTCTTTTTGTTGGCTTTTGGAGGTAAAAAATTCTCACCTGTAACTACCTTTTTACCTGTTTGTTCTTCTAATTGCAATCGCGCATTTTTAGCAATTTTGCCACCTTTTTTGCTCGCTTTTGCATTTTCGTGTAAACCTTTTGCATCATCGGTTTCGGCTATTTGGCGTGTAGATAATTCAGCCAAAGCAGTAAAAATCAACTCAGCTTCGCTCATGTGATCACGTAGGTTTTGAGTCTTTAATCCTTTTAAATCTTTGTGATTTTTAACTGTTAAGCCTGTCCATTCCTCATGAATAATATTGGTGAGCAATGCAAATTCATCTGATTTTTCTACACCACTTTCTTTCCAGTAATCAGTAAGTTTATTCCGAGTTTCTTGCCCAGTCATTCTTTGCTGAATCCACTTTTCAGAACGACCTAGTTTTTGCCAATTTTCCCTTGCCCTATCTATACTCTGACTTGGGTCTGCTATTTCTTGCATGCGTTCATATCCAACTTTTGCCAACCATTGTTTAAATGGTTCTGCCTTTGGTGATGGAATGGATTGGATGAGTCGGAAAATATCTTGTGCATTTCCTGCCAATATTTTACGCTTTTTTCCATTTGAAAGCATTTCTATCTGGGGACAATTTGTCCCTAAGTAGGCTCCAAGTTCAAAATCTCTTTTCCTAAGTTTTTTTAAATAATCAGTTGGATTAACTGACTCAGTAAGAGCTTCTACAATATCTACAATAGAAAAATACCATGTTTCTTTTTCTGTATCATAATACCTACGTACTTGTCTGTTTTCAAATAAAATTACGTTTTGATTGCTCATTTTATATTAATTATTTATTTCTGTTTCTCTAATTTTGTCATATTCTGCTTGCATTTTCAGCCGTACGATTTTTTCGTACAACTGACTTCCCTCTTTGGTTAGTTTGTTTTTTAATCACTCCAATATCTTTTGGGAATGCTACTTCCAGTTAAAATTTCAATTACATCAATCACAGAAAAAAACCATGTTTCTTTTTTAGCTCCCAATGGCTTCTAACTTTTTTACTTTCAAGTAATTTATGTTATTCCTAGCCATAAATTTTTTAAATACTTTATTCGAATAATATTGATAGCAATTTCAAGTTATATAGTGCGATTTTTGATTATTCAATCCATAATTCTTTCACTTCTTTCATCTTCCAATTACCTCTTTCTTTTCTCAAAGTTATTCTAATTCCGGTACTCATCAACCTTTGGTCAACAATTGAACTATCCATCTGTTCATTTAATAAAACGCCTAAAATTTTAGGAGGTGTTAAATAACTTTTTCCATCAAATGAAATTGGATTCATTAAAAAATTAGTGGTATCAAAATAAAATATTTTTTGAAAGCCATATTCATTCAAAAACAATTGCATTGAAGTTTTAAAAGGTTCAATGTCATAAATAATTTTTGCTTTTCCTAAACCAGGTATTGCAAAAAATGGTTTTAAAGTATTCAGATCCAATTTCTGAAAATCCAAATTGTTCAAACTTTTATATGAACCTAAATTTTTTACAATCTTGAATTTAATTTCACTCGGTAAAACTACATAATTATATTTTGAAAAATGTTGCCTAGGTGACCAACCATATTTTTGTAATTCAAAAGGATTATAAACTTCATTGAATATTTTTTGTAATTCGATAGAGGTTTGATTTACAATATTTGATTTATTAACTGATGAGTCATGCCAAATTTCGAAAAATTTCCTCATCATGGAAGTATCATTATCTTTATATGCTTTGTTAAGTTGATGATAATAAATGGAATCAAATAATTTGGTTTCGATTATAAAGATTTGATTATTTATCATTTGACCATTGTTCTCGTTACACGATATTAGACAAGTAATTATTAGCAAAATACTTACGAAACTTTTCATTTATAATTTAGGCAAATAAATATTTTATATTGATGTTATTATTTCAAAACCCCTAACAATCCCAAAATTCCCCCGGTATGAACGCAAAGAATTTTGGAGTTTGGTTCAAAATAATCTTGTTCAGCTAAATTAAAAACGGCCATCATCATTTTCGCTGTATAAACTTGATCTAATAAAATACCTGTTTTACTAGCAAATAGGGTTATAAAGTCCATTATTTGGGGATTGCTTTTGGCATAACCTCCTTCATGAAATTGATGATGGATTTTATAATAATCTTGCAATTGATTTTTTTGCAATTCTTCATCAATATTTTCAGCTCCTTTCAAAACACAAATTCCTTCGGCTTTAGTCGCTAATTGTTGGTTTTTTATAGCTTGCGCAATTCCTTGTAAAGTAGTAGCAGTGCCTACTGCGCAAAATATATGTTGGTAATTTTCGGTTAATTCAGTTACAATTTCTTGGCAACCTTTAGCACCTAAAACTCCTGCTCCTCCTTCATTTACAAAATAGGCATTTTCATTTTGTCCAAAATATTTTTCAAATAAACTTTCTTTATCTCTGTAGCTAGTTCTATCTGTATAAATAAACTCCATTCCCCAAAGCTTATTCAAAGCCAACATTTGGTTGCTCACTCCTTCATCACCCCTAACAAAGGCAGTAGTTTTAAAACCAAACATAGCACCGGCACAAGCCAAAGCATTTAAATGATTGCTGTAAGCACCACCAAAACTAACCAAATGGTTTTTATTTTTTTGTTTAGCATCGGAAAGAGTATACTTAAGTTTGCGCCACTTATTGCCACTTATAAATGGATGGATTTTGTCATCACGTTTAATATAAACCGAAATTTGTTTTTGTTCAAAAAGCTCAAAATTTAAAGGTTCAATTGGTGAATTTATTTCTATCATAAACAAATATTAAATTGACACAAGCATAAAATCTGCCTTAAAATCAATATTGTTGTAGTGGTATTATTACCAAGCAATATTATTATTTTACATTTAAATATTACAATTTTTATTTAATGCAAAAGCCGTTTAACAAGTATATTTTAGCAATCATAGCAGTTTTGCAATTGGTGTTGTTTTTGGTAATTAAAGACGATCCTTTTCATGGCGATGCTGTTACATCTACAGCTAGAGCAGCACTTAATATTTACAACAATAATTTGCAAACTATTTGGTATCCTGCCAATTTTGATCCCGGTCACCCCACATTGTTTCCATTCTTATTAGCCTGCAGTTGGATGATTTTCGGAAAGTCGTTAGTGGTAAGTCATTTTATAATAATCCTTATTTCCTTTTTTATTCTTTTTGTGACTAGAAAAATTGCTTTGCATTATTGCCACGAAACCAAAGCCAATATAGCCACATTGTTAGCAGGATGTTATTCTATATTTGTTGCTCAAGAAGCTTTATTACTTAATACACCATTGTTTTACTTGTTTGTTTTATTGGCATTTTATTATTTAATAAAGGAAGAAAAACTAGGTTTTGTAATGAGCACTGTATTAATGGAATTAACCCATTTACAAGCCAATTTTTTCTTATTAGCCTTTGGAATTATTTATTGTTACCAAGTTTTTAAAAATAAAGAAACCATTGCACAATTTTTTAAAAATGGATTATTGCTTTTTTTACCTGCTGTAACGGTTTTAGGTATTTGGTTATACATACATCAACAGCATTTTGGTTGGGCTTTTTTATCACCCAATTATACTGAGCATAATGACATAAAAGGAATTAAACAGTTTGTTCAAAGTGTATTTTTAATTATTTGGCGTTTGGTTGATAATGGCATGTTAACTGTTTATGTTTTGCTTATTTATTTGTTTTTTAAACAAAAGTTAAATAAGGAACTGTTTATTTTTAGTGCTATTATTTTATTGGTAAATAGCCTTTGTATGGCAGTGTTCTTGTATAATACCATTGGACATAGGTACTTTATGATTAGCCAATTCTTATTAATAATTTTATTAATTGAAGTTAGTAATAAAAAACAACTTAAATGGATTGCAAGTTTAGTTTTGTTAAGTTTAGGAATTGGAAATGTAATTTATTACCCGGGTAAAGTAATAGCAGATACCAATTTGCAATACCGCAATTTTTTTAAGTTAGAACAACAAGTAAAAAGTAATTTCGATTCGATTACATTTTATTCTTACGCTCCCATTAGCTCAGGCGCGGATATTCGTTATTTGGATTTGGACAAAGGTTTAAAAATTAGTTCGTTAAATGACTTGAATTTAGATACCATTCCTGCTTTGCTTCAATCAAATGTAAATGCTGAATTTACAATGCCACAGCGTGATTTTTTATATAATAATTGGTATGGAAATAGTTATGAAAATGGAGCTGTTTATGTAAATGTATTTTTAAATCCAAAGTATTACTCAAAACCAAGTTGGTTTAAATTAAGGCAGCCAAGTTATTTTGAGCAAAAACTACAAGAGTTAAAATATAAAATCAGAAAAGAATAATGAAACAATTTAGGATTTAGCAAGTTTGATTTCATATAAACCAAAACCGAACATGAAAAAAATTTTATTAGCAATGGCATTAGTTGTTTTAGCTACTATTGCAAAATCACAAACCAGCTGCTGCGCCATTACCGTTAGCAGTCAAAATGCAGCCTTAGCCATGAACGACAAATTTGCATCTAAACACGATGTGCCAGTACCTTTCAAGTTAGAACAACCCAAAGGTGAGGTTATTTCATTTGCCACCAAAGAGGGTTCAAACGGAAATGCTTATTATATTAAATCTGCGAAACCAACCAAAAAAGTATTATTTGTATTTCACGAATGGTGGGGATTAAACGACTACATAAAACAAGAAGCAGAAACTTTTGCCATGGAAATGGGAGATGTAGATGTGTATGCAATTGATTTGTATGATGGCGAAGTTGCAACCGATGTTCCAACCGCACAAAAATTAATGTCGGGTTTAAAACAAGAACGTGCTACTGCTATAGTAAACGGAATTATAGCTAAAGTTGGTGCGGATAAATCAATAGCTACTATTGGTTGGTGTATGGGTGGTGCTTGGAGTTTGCAAAGTACTTTATTAGAAAGTAAACAAGCCAAAGCATGCGTTATGTATTATGGAATGCCAGAAAAAAGCTTTGAACGTTTAAAAACTTTGAATTGCGATGTATTGGGAATTTTTGCTAAACAAGATCAGTTTATTAATGCTGACTTAGTAAAATCATTTGAAGCCAATATGAAAAAAGCTAAAAAGAAACTAACTGTTTATAATTACGATGCTGATCATGCATTTGCTAATCCTAGTAATCCTAAGTTTAACAAAGAATTTTCGGCCGATGCACATGCTAAAGCATTGGCATTTTTAAAATTGAAGTTGAAATAAAAATTACTATATAATAAAAAACCGAAGTTCAAAAAGCTTCGGTTTTTTTATGCCTTAAAGTTTATTTTTGAATTATGTTTTTCAATCTATTCCCACGAATTGTTGTTTTTGAAGTTAATTTAACTCCTCCTCAAATTATGCAGGCTATTCATGATAATATCAATAATGAAACTTCATTTTTAAATACAATTTTTAATAGCAAAAAATTAGAAGGAACAACAACAGGAAAACAGTTTGATGTGAATTTAACAAATGAGGAATCCTTAAATAAAGCAAATCAAATATTTCTTCATGGTGAAATAAAAGAGTTAGAAAATGGATTTACTGAAATTGAAATAAGTTGTTATCCATATCCACATTTATTATTAGGTTTATTAGGAGGAGCTTTATTTCCATACTTCTTAATAGTTGCATTTTTTCCTTCAAATAATATATTATTTGAATATGGAGTTATCGCAAAGTTTCCAATTTTTATAGTCTCATTAACTATTACTTTTTACTTGTTGTCTTGGTTTTTTATCAGAGATTTCAACAAATCACTTGATGTTTTAAAAGGAATTTTTAAAGAAGCAGAAAAACAAAAGAGTCGTTAATTAAATTGTTTTTTTTAACAAAGTTCTCCAAAACTCACTTTTATTTATAAGTTTTGGCAAACTTAATATTTTACATGTTTCTAAATAACAAACATTTAAACTTGCAAGCCTTCGAATTTCGAATTTATTGTTTCGAATTTACTGAGCCAATTTTATCCCAAACTTTAACTTTCTATAAAATTTAAAAATAGCCGTATTGGTTAAAGTTCTTATCAGTTTTACTTTTAGCCAAATTACAGGGTACATCAACCAATTTTTGATAGCAATTGTTAGCGGGAAATTACTCCATCCATAATGAATGTACTCCTTGTATCCAAGCATACGCTTGTGGTAAGTGGCACCTTGAATATCGTAAAAAGCTATAACCCTATCTATGTAAAAAGCTTTTTCAGGCTGAATTTTAAAAAATGAGGCAAACCAAGTATTGTCAGCTACTAATTTATAGGCAGTGTTGTAATAACCTATTTTTTCAAAAACACTTTTGTGGGTAAACGTAGCTTGATGACAAATAGGATAGTGGGAAAAGAAATCGCTGTATTTTACAGGTTTGCCATTAATATAATTAACTCCAGTTGGTTCATTTACAGTTTGCACTTTGGCGTAAATAAGTTCGCAGTTATTAAAAGTATTGTTTTTAAAAATATCGGCAAGCACATCATTATCATGAAACGAATCGCCAGCATTTAAAAAATAAACCCATTGTCCTTTTGATGCTTTTATGCCTTTATTCATGGCATCGTAAATCCCTTTATCGGGTTCCGAAATAATGGTTCCTACATTAATGTTAAATTGTTGAGCTATTTTTACGGTATTATCTGTTGAGCCACCATCTACTAAAATGAGTTCAAAATCTTTAAACGACTGATTAATGGCCGACTGCCAAGTGTCGTAAAGAAGGGATTCAGCATTATAAGTAACTGTAATTAAACTTACTAAAGGATTTTGCATGTTTTGATCTACTAAAATTTAGGGCAATTACATTTTTTGTTTCTTGCAATTCCTTTTTTACTTCCGCAAGCACTTACTGCGGTTAAAAGCGAAATGCCTATCAATATAAAAGCAATGATTTTAGTAGTTTTCATGCCTGCAAATTAAAAAAATAATTGTTTTGCCATAATAAATTACTTTTGCTGCCACAAAAAATGACTGACCCTAAACAAGATAAAGAAGAATTAACAAGCAGCTACGCCAAGTATAGTAAAATATTTGGGTTATTAGTTCAGCTCATTATTTTCATGCTTATATTTACTTTTTTGGGTAATTGGGTTGATAAACATTTTGCCCATAAAATTCCATATTTAACCATCATAGGTGTGTTTATTGGAATGGCAATTGGTTTTTATAATTTGATAAAAAACTTTATGAGAGAAAAGTAACTGATACAATGAAAACAATTATACAATTTTTTTTACTGAGCATAGGAATAAGCATCTTGATAGGTGCAGCTACTTTTTGGAGTATTAATTCACTGAAAATCAATTTAAATATTAATGATGCTATTATTTGTTTAACATTTTACTGCATTGTAACGTGTTTAGTGTTTTATATCAGTTATTTGGGTTTGAAAAAAGGTCCACAAAATTTTGTAATGTATTCCTATGCAGCCCTAGCAATCAGATTTATAAGCAGTTTGTTCTATGTTTTGTACTATGCTCAAACCCATAAAACTTATCAATTATCTTTCATTTTTTACTTTATGTTGCTTTTTATTTTATTTATTGTGTTTGAAATTTATATCCTTACAACTAAATTGCGCCACCATTAAGGACGAAAAGAAGAACCAAATGACCTATTTAAACAATTTGAAATCAATAAACTACACCATTAAAACTGCCCTTTTAACGATAGTGTTTTCTGTCGTTTCAGTCATTTCTTTCGCAAATCAACCTCTGGTTAGTGAACACACTGATTCTACAGTTGCTTCAGCAGAAAATGAACATGCAACTGCTGCTCACGCAGAAGGTACACATGAGGAAAATCATGGTGAAGAAAAATTTGATGCCAACAAAACCATTATGGAACATATAGCCGATGCACACGATTGGCATTTATTTGGACATACCAGCATTCACTTACCAGTTATTATTTATACAGATAAAGGTTTAGAAACTTTTTCAAGTGGTAAATTTAACCATGGTCATGATGCATTTAAAGGTAATTACACTTATAAATTAGTTCACGAAAAAATTAAAGTTGTAAACGAAGCAGGTGAAATAGATGAAGAAGCTAGCAAAAAAGTATTAGATTTTTCTATTACTAAAAATGTTGCAACTTTATTTATAGCTGTAATTGGTTTATTATTAATATTCTTAACTGTAGCTAAAGGTTATAGCAAAAGAGGAATTGGTGCCCCTAAAGGCTTACAAAGCTGGATTGAGCCAATCATTATTTTTGTTCGTGACGATATTGCTAAACCAAACTTAGGTGATAAATACCAAAAGTTTATGCCTTATTTATTAACTGTTTTCTTCTTTATTTGGTTCATTAACGTAATTGGTTTAATTCCGTTTTTCCCAGGAGGAGCTAACGTAACAGGTAATATTGCAGTAACTTTAGTGTTAGCGGTAATTACTTTCTTAATAACTAACTTTAACGGTAACAAAAACTATTGGGGACACATTTTTACGCCTCACGTGCCACTTTGGTTATACCCATTAATGATTCCAGTAGAAATTATTGGTATCTTTACAAAACCTTTCGCTTTAATGATTCGTTTATTTGCAAACATTACAGCAGGACATATTTTAGTGCTAAGCTTAGTTTGTTTAGCATTCATCTTTAAATCGTATGCAGTAGGTGCAGTAGCAACTCCTCTTATCGTATTTATTAGCGCTATTGAATTATTGGTTGCTTTTATCCAAGCATTTATATTCACTATTTTGTCGGCCTTGTTTATTGGAATGGCCGTTCAAGAACCTGAACATGGCGAGGAAGCACACCACTAATCAATAAAAAATAAATTTTAAAATTTCAAACTAAACTAAATAAAAACTAAAATGACAGGAAGTATCGCTGCAATCGGAGCTGGACTAGCCGCAATCGGAGCTGGACTAGGTATTGGAAGAATTGGTGGATCTGCTATGGAAGGTATGGCAAGACAACCAGAAGCTGCTAACAAAATTCAAACTGCAATGTTAATTGCTGCCGCTTTCGTTGAAGCGGTTGCTTTATTCGCGGTGGTTGTTGCTTTGTTAGGAAACGGAGCTAACTAATTAATTAGTACCCCAAAAAGCCCGGTTGTTTTAAATCGGGCTTTATTTTATTTGAAAAAACTTTTATAAAATTATATATACAATGGATTTAGTAACCCCAAGTATTGGTTTGATTTTTTGGAGTTCGATAGCATTTTTTATACTATTTTTTGTATTAACAAAATTTGCTTGGAAACCAATTACCAAAACCCTTAAAGAAAGAGAAGATAGCATTGATGAGGCTTTGAAATCGGCCGAAACTGCACGTTTACAGTTGGAAAGTTTAAAAACTGATAACCAACGTTTATTAAACGAAGCTCGTGCTGAACGCGATATGTTATTAAAAGAAGCAAACGAAATTAAGGATCAAATTTTAGCAAAAGCTAAAAGTGATGCAAAAAGCGAAGGTGACAAAATGATAACTGCAGCTAAAGAGGCAATTGAAATGGAGAAAGTAAATGCCATGAACCAATTGAAAACTCAAGTTGCTAACCTTTCAGTTGATTTAGCTGAAAAAATATTGCGTAACAAAATGGAAGACAGAAGCCAACAAGAGGTTTTTGTAAATGAAAGTTTAAAAAATATAACACTGAACTAGTATGTCGGATTTTAGAGTAGCCAGTCGTTATGCAAAGTCATTAGTTGATTTAGCTATTGAACAAAACCTGCTAGAGGTAGTTTGTGCAGATATGAAATTATTTAAACAAACTATTGAACAAAATCAATCACTTGAAAACTTGCTTAAAAGCCCAGTTATTAAAGGTGACAAAAAATTAGCAGTTATTACTCAAATTTTTGCTAGTTCATTTAATAAATTAACTTTCTCGTTTATATCAATTATTGTACGTAAACAACGCGAAATGATATTCCTTTCAATTTGCGATGCGGTTATTGCACAGTACAACGAAATAAACAAAATTGCTACTGCTTCGGTGAAAACCGCAGTAGAAGCTTCAGCTGAAATTAAGGCTGAAATAAAAAACTTTTTACAACAACAAAGCGGTAAAAACGTAGAACTTAAAATGCATGTAGATCCATCTTTAATAGGTGGAGTTATGATTCAAATGGAAGACCGTTTGTATGATGCAAGTATTTCGGGTAGCTTACGTAAAGCCAAACAACAGTTATTAAACACATATATCTCAAAATAAACAAAAATTAATTATGGTAGAGATTAGACCTGACGAAGTATCAGCAATTATCAGAGAGCAATTAAGCAACTTTAAATCGGATGCTGAATTACAAGAAGTAGGAACGGTACTTCAAGTGGGCGATGGTATTGCCCGTATTTATGGATTAACTAAAGTTCAATCTGGAGAGTTAATCGAATTTGCAAATGGTGTACAAGCAATTGTATTAAATTTGGAAGAAGATAACGTTGGAGCTGTATTATTAGGCTCAAGCGATTCAATTATAGAAGGTGATACAGTTAAAAGAACTGGTAAAATTGCATCTATTAAAGTAGGTAATGGCATGGTTGGTCGTGTAGTTAATACATTAGGTTTACCAATTGATGGTAAAGGACCAATTGCTGGTGATTTATATGATATGCCTTTAGAGCGTAAAGCTCCTGGTGTTATTTACCGTGAGCCAGTTAAAGAACCATTACAAACAGGTATTAAGGCTATTGATGCCATGATTCCTATTGGTCGTGGACAACGTGAGTTAGTTATTGGTGACCGTCAAACTGGTAAAACAGCAGTTTGTATTGATGCCATTATCAACCAAAAAGAATTTTATGAAGCTGGAAAACCAGTTTATTGTATATACGTAGCTATTGGACAAAAAGCATCTACAGTTGCACAAATTGTAAGTACTTTAGAAGCTAATGGAGCAATGAAATACACTACAGTTGTTACAGCTACTTCATCTGATCCAGCTCCAATGCAGTTTTACGCTCCAATGGCTGGTGCTGCAATAGGTGAGTTTTTCCGCGATTTAGGAAATCCTGCTTTGGTTGTTTATGATGATTTATCAAAACAAGCAGTAGCTTACCGTGAAGTTTCATTATTGTTACGTAGACCTCCAGGACGTGAGGCATACCCAGGTGACGTATTTTACCTACATAGCCGTTTATTAGAGCGTGCTGCTAAAATTAACGCTACCGATTCTATTGCGCAAGCAATGAATGATATCCCAGATTCAATCAAACATTTGGTTAAAGGTGGTGGATCATTAACTGCTTTACCAATTATTGAAACACAAGCTGGTGACGTATCTGCATACATTCCAACTAACGTAATTTCAATTACCGATGGACAAATTTTCTTAGAGTCGAATTTATTTAACTCAGGTATTCGTCCAGCTATCAACGTAGGTATCTCTGTATCGCGTGTGGGTGGTAATGCGCAAATTAAATCTATGAAAAAAGTGGCTGGTACTTTAAAATTAGATCAAGCTCAATACCGCGAGTTAGAAGCTTTCTCTAAATTTGGTTCAGACTTAGATGCAGCAACTAAAGCAGTATTAGCTAAAGGTGCTCGTAACGTAGAGATTTTGAAACAAGGTCAATTCTCACCTTTACCTGTTGATCAACAAGTAGCAATTATTTACTTAGGAACTAAAGGTTTATTAAGCAATGTTCCAGTTAATAAAGTGCGTGAATTCGAAGCTGAGTTTTTAAGTTATATGGAAAATAAACATAAAAACACATTAGATGATTTGAAAAAAGGATTATCGGATGATGCTGCTGCAACTATTGAAAAAGTTTGTAAAGAATTATCAGCAAAATACGTAGGTTAAATATAGTAAAAAGTTAATAGGTTGATTAGTTAAATGAGTACTTACTTGATTAACTAATCAACTTGTTAACCAACCAACTAATAAAAAATGGCAAATTTAAAAGAAGTTAGAATAAGAATAGCATCAGTTACCTCTACACAACAAATAACCAAAGCCATGAAATTGGTTTCGGCTACAAAATTGCGTAGGGCACAAAATGCAATTACTTTAATGCGCCCTTATGCAGTAAAGTTAAATGGCATTTTAAGTAATTTGTCTGATAGTATTGATGTAGATTCTTTAAAAGTTTATTTCGATACTCGTCCTGTAAAAAATGTATTAATAATTGTTATTACTAGTGATAGAGGTTTATGTGGTTCATTTAACGCAAATGTTATTAAAATGGCCAACAAAACTATCAATGAAAAATATGCAGAACAAAAAGCTAATGGTAATTTAAGCGTTATCGGAATTGGCAAAAAAGGACATGAATATTTTTCAAAACAGGCAGTTAATTATATTGATACCTTTAAGGACTCATTATTAACACCTAATTCTGAAACAGGATTTGCTATAGGTGAGTTTATTTTGAATCAATACAATTCAGGTAAATTTGATGCTGTTGAAATAGTTTATAATCAATTTAAAAATGCTGCTACTCAAATTTTAAGTGCAGAACAATTTTTACCTATTAATACCGCAAGTTTAGCTACTGACAGTGTTAAGAAAAACGATTATATTTTTGAACCAAATAAGGAAGAGATTTTATTAGAATTAATTCCTCGAATTTTGAAAACACAATTATTCAGATGTATGCTAGATTCTTTAGCTTCAGAACATGGTGCTCGTATGATTGCTATGGATAAAGCTACTGATAATGCTGGTGAATTATTGAAATCATTGAAAGTGGAATACAATAGAGTTCGTCAAGCTGCAATTACTACCGAAATTTCGGAAATTGTGGGTGGAGCTGCTGCATTAAGCGCTTAATTCGACCATATAAATTATAAAAAAACCTGCATTTAAATTAAATGCAGGTTTTTTTGTGTCTATACTTTTTGGGCTTCAAACTTATCAAGCTCCATTAAAAAATCGCTAAATGAATTCATAAAATAAATATAAGCATCATAAGGACTCTCGTATGGACTGAAATATTTATGAACATCGCCATCGCTCCAAAACTTGGTACACATGTAGTAAAAATGATCGCTAGTTAGCATTTTTTGCCAAGTATCAATAATCGCTTTATCGGCTGTGGCATAAACTCTTTTTTCTATTGAGTAAATTTTAGCAATACTTTCATCTTGCATTGGGTTTCCTAACCAAGCTGATAAATCTCGCTCCATATCGGCCCAACTTGTTAATTCGTGTGCATCGTATATATCTCTGGTTTCATATGCCTTCACTGTTTCTGAGGGTGTTTTAAAAGAAAAATCTTTATGTTTTAAAATATACTCAGGCATGTGCCACATAAAATCAAAAATGCCAGTTTCGGCCCATTGGTGTTCGCCAAAAGTTTCGTAATCCATAAACAAGTTAATGGTCTCGCCCTGGCCTGCAATGGAGTGACACCAACTTGCAAACTTATCTGCTGTCAATGGCCAACTTTCCCAACCACGGTTACTAAATCTAAATGCTATATCATCGCTTAACTGATAGTTTTTAAGCAACGATTTTATTTTGGTAACATTTGGCGCTTTGTATAAATAATTGGGCGTTCTACCTTTTAAAAGTCTATCAACACCTTCACAAATAATGCCTTCGTAACCTAAATCTTCAATAAATTTAGCCAATTCGTTATTGTATTGCAACTCAGTATTTCTAAAAACTTTAGGCGTATAGTTAAAATGTTTTTTTAACAATGCTTTGTGTTTTTCAACTTGTTTTACAAACTCTTCTTTACTAAAAATATAGGCCAACGAATGGTAATAAGTTTCGCTAATAAACTCCACACAGCCAGTTGCTGCAAGGTCTTTAAAACTTTGCAATACATCGGGGCGCCAAGTTTCAAATTGCTCCAATGCTACACCACTAATGGCATAACTTATTTTAAATTCGCCATTATGTTTTTTTATTAAATCAAGCATTAATTTATTAGTTGGCAAATAGCAGCGCTCACTAACTTTATCTAATACTTGTCTGTTTTTTTCATCATCGTAATAATGATGGTTATTGCCAATATCAAAAAAAGTGTATTCCTTTAAACGATATGGTTGATGCACTTGAAAATAAAAACAAATTGATGGCATAGGAGTATATTTTTGATTTGTGAATTATGATTTGTGAAATTGTTGGATTGTTATACTGTTGAATTGCTTAATTGTTTATTCGATTAATTGTTTAATCGTTTAATTGCTTAACTGTTTAATTGTTATACTGTTGAATTGTTTATTCGTTTTATTTTTGAAGTGTTATACTGTTGAATTGCTTAATTGTTTATTCGTTTAATTGCTTAACTGTTTAATTGTTATACTGTTGAATTGTTTATTCGTTTTATTGTTGAACTGTTATAGTGTTGAATTGCTTAATTGTTTATTCGTTTAATTGTTTAGCTGTATTGTCATATTAACAAATCAACTCCATTAACTTTATTTACTTATAAACTTAATTAACTCCTTTAACTTATCAACTCCATTAACTTAATAAACCTCATTAAGGAATAATCGACTCGTAAACTTCCATAACTTTTAAGGCTGTATTTTCCCAAGTAATGTGTTTTAGGTCTTCGTTTGCTTTATCTACCATTTCGGTGCTTAATCCTTTATAATCAAGCGATGCAATTATGTATTGAGCGAGTTTATGTGTATCCCAAAAATCAATTTTTAATGAACTACTCAACACCTCCCCTGCTCCACTGGTTTTACTCATAATAACAGGTAATCCATATTGCACAGCTTCTACCGCACTTAAGCCAAAAGGTTCGCTCATACTTGGCATACAATACACATCGCTAATGGCTAACAGTTCATTTAATTTTTGCTTATTTAAAAAGCCAGTAAAAAAGAATTTATCACCTAAACCAAACGAAGCAATTTTTTCAATCAGTGGTTTGTGTAAATCGCCACTGCCTGCCATCACAAATTTTACATTTTTATGGTGTTGCAAAACAATCCGTGCGGCTTCCACAAAAAATTCAGGTCCTTTTTGCATGGTTATCCTTCCAAAAAAAATAACTAGTTTATCTTTATGCGGACTATCCTTAACCGTATGTTTTACTGTTTCTACACCATTGTGAATAGGCGTAATTTTATAATCAGGAATACCATAATGATGATGACAAATACTACCCGTATAATGACTTACCGGGATTACCCTATCGGCTAACTGCATAGCACGTTTTTCTAAATCATATACCCAATTTCTGCTATCGGCTCCCGAGCGGTCGTATTCGGTTGAATGTACATGCAAAACCATTGGTTTACCTGTAAGCATTTTTAATTCAATGGCAGGTAAAAAAGTCATCCAATCGTGTGCATGTATTACATCAAACTCTTGCGTAAGCGCATATTGCACCGAAATACGCGAAAATTCGATGGCTTTTTTTATTACATCGCCAGCATACAAGGCATCTATTTCAAAAGGTTCAATATTATTGCTATAAACCTCGTAAAACTTTTGGTTAACTGATTCATGATTTTGAATTTTGGCATAAGGATTAACACCAGCATTGATTTGGTGTGAATTTAGTCCATGATCACCATGTTTACTTGGTTTACTAAAAATATCACGCAATTGCTCCCTACTAAAAGCATTTAACCCTATTAGTTCAATATTGGGTATTTTGAAATTGGGAACACTTTTGGGAATGATCATTTTTACATCAGCCAAAGGGGAAAGAGCTTTGCATAATCCCAAACAAGCTACACCCAATCCACCACTAATTACTGGCGGAAATTCCCATCCAAACATTAATACTTTAGGTCGTTTTTGCATGTAGATATTTTAATTCAATTTTATTAAATTACTTCAAGCAATATATTTATTTCTGTTTCAAACTACAAAATGTTTTAAAAATATTATAAAATAAAACAACTAGCTATTTGCCTATGTTTGGTTTTTCCCAGATGCAATCCTTAAAGTTGCCTATGGTGGGTGTTCTCACCATCCAAAACAGTTAAATGCCTGTTCTGAGATGAATAATTAGAAACTTAAGAGTATTTATAATTTTTAGTTTAATCCAAGGAGTTATTTTTATATCTATAAGGTTGGTGAAAACACAAATCGCATAGAAATTTATAAAGTTAAAGTGTAAATAAGATTGCTATCTATTTGAATTTGAATTATGCCATATGATTTGTTATAAATAAAAAAAGGATCTGTATCCTTTTCACCCAATATTTTCCGACCAAATAGTGTTTTATTACCACAAACTACAGGGTAAGTATATAAGCTATTATTGTTATAATAACTCAAATATGCATTATAATCATAATGTGATTTGTTCAAATAAGCAGAGGCCTCTAATTGCCAATATTCATTAGCAAATACTCTATAAAACAAATTAGAAAGATTGGAATTAGTTCCTTTGTACTCAACATCCACATATTCAAAATTATAATTATCATACTCAGGGCAGTCAATACTAGTTACGCTATTTTTAGTGGTTTTTTTCATAAAGTTATTTTTACCTTGTCCTTTTAGAATAGCTGTATCACCTTGATTGCTAATAAATGTTAAGGTTTCGTTGCCTGTGTATGGTATTTGTGCCTTAGTGTTATCATCTATTAAATAATTAAAATTTTTTGGGGTGTAATTACTGCCATTGCAGGGGTTTTGCTTGCTGCATGCTGAAAATAACAAAAGTATAATTATTAAACTTTGGGTTTGAAATAGTTTGGCTGTTTTCATATGTTGTTTTTTAAAATTGTTTTTGCCTATGGTTGGTGTTCTCACCAACCAAGTAACAGTTTAATGCTTGTCTGAGATAAATAATTAGCAACTTAAAAGTATTTATAATTTTTAGTTTAATGCAAGGAGATATTTTTTTATATCAAAAAAGGTTGGTGAAAACACCAACCGCAGGCAAATAAAATTCTCATAGTTTTTATATTTTTAAAAACCATATTTTTCCTCCTTTAAACTCTATTTTTAAAAATCCATAATTAAAATTATATAATGCCTTATAATTTATGTTATCTAATATCACCCCTGAATAAAAAATACTTTTTATTAATGTAGAATCTTTATAAAATTTGTCTGAATTAAAATAATATGGATAATCATTACTGTAGACAGTATTAACCATGTATTCTATTAAAGTTCTCTCATTATTTCCAGAAATTTTATACAAAATTTTATTTAGTTCATTATTATTTCCATTGTATTCAATACTAATTGTTTCTTTTTTATCAATTTGGTTTTTTGCACAATCACCACCACTTATATTGGTTATTTTTTGTTCAGTCCTAGTGTTCTTACCTTCCCCTATCAAGGTTGCTGTATCGCCTGCGTCACTAATATATACTAGTGTATCATTTCCTTTAAAAGGTATTTTTGCTTTATCATCTGCTGATATAAAGTAATTGTTTACTACATCACTGGTGTCGCCACAATTGTTGTCCTTCTTGCAGCTTTGGCATAGCATAATTATAGTTATTATACTTAGTGCTTTTAGTTTTATAATTATGTTATAGTTTAGTGTTTTCATTGGTTTATAGTTTTTTCAAATAATGGATAAATGACACCTTTAAGCATTACCTAAAAACAGGCGTTTCTTATTAAAACAAACATTGGTTATTTTAATACCAATAGCAATACTGCATTTGTGGTATTTTACTTTAAAAACACAATGTACTATTTATTAGTAGTTTAAATTTAAAATTGGTTTTAATAGTATGGTAAATAATACTTTATAAAATGAAAGTAGGTATAAATATTATAAAATGAAACAACTAACTTATAATTCTTGATAACTTAATTAGTTATTTTTTTATATAAATGTTTTATTGTGTTGGATTTTGAATTAAGATATTTACAACCATGCTTACACAAACTAAATACTCCAGTAAATTTTACCCCGATGCAGTTACAGAGGTGAAAAAAGAAGGCAATTTCTTTATTTTTATTACTAGCGAAACCATTTTAGAAGTTAGGGTAATGACAGATAAAATTATTCGTTTTAGGTATGCAGCTGATGGTTTTTTTCAAAAAGATTTTAGTTATGCTGTTAGTAAATATTTTGATGAAAAATTGGTAGAACTTCATTTTTATGAAGATGATGGTTTTTATTATATCCAAACACAATCCATTACTGCCAAAATAAGCAAGGAAAACATGAAAATTACCATGCTTGATAGGCAAAATAATATCATTAGTGAAGATGAAGCAGGTTTTCATTGGCAACATTACTTGGTAAAAGGTGGTAAAATAAATTATTGCAGCAAAAAAATTCAACCCGATGAGTACTTTTATGGAATGGGCGATAAGCCCACCGAAATGAACTTACGTGGTAAATATTTTGAAAACTATGGTATGGATACTTATGGTTTTCAAAAAGATCAAGATCCATTGTATAAAAACATTCCGTTTTTTATGGGTGTGCATAGCAAAGGTGAAATTGGGTATGGTATATTTTACGATAATTCGTTCCGTACCATTTTTGATTTTGGCAAAAGTAATGCTGATACTTTAAGTTTTTATGCACGTGGTGGCGAAATGAATTACTATTTCATTTACGGACCCGATTTGTTAAAAGTAGTAGAACAATATGCAAGCCTTACAGGTACGCCAGAATTACCTCCTTTATGGAGCTTAGGTTACCATCAATGTAAGTGGAGTTATTACCCCGAAAGTAAAGTGCGCGAAATTACATCTGAATTTAGAAAACGAAAAATTCCGTGTGATGCCATTTATTTAGACATTGATTACATGGAAGGTTTTCGTTGTTTTACTTGGAGCAAAGAGTATTTTCCAGACCCTAAAAAAATGATTAGTGAGCTTTCGGCTGATGGTTTTAAAACCGTTGTAATTATTGACCCAGGAATAAAAATAGATAAAGATTATTGGGTTTGGCAAGAGGCTATTGCCAAAGATTATTTCTGTAAAAGAGCAGATGGCACTTTAATGGAAGGCGATGTTTGGCCGGGTAAATGTCATTTCCCCGATTTTACCAATCCTGAAGTGCGTGAATGGTGGAGTGGTTTATTCAAAGGTTTAATTGAAGCAGGAGTGCGCGGTGTTTGGAACGATATGAACGAACCTGCTGTTTTTGAAATTGGCACTTTCCCTGAAGATGTCCGACATGATTATGATGGAAACCCATGTAGCCACAGAAAAGCGCATAATGTTTATGGAATGCAAATGGCAAGAGCTACCCAAAAAGGTATTAAACGCTATTTACAACCATTGCGTCCGTTTGTAATTACACGCTCAGGATACAGCGGTTTACAGCGTTATTCAAGTGTATGGACAGGAGATAATATAGCTACTTGGGAACATTTATGGATTGCTAGTCAACAATGTTTACGATTAAATATTTCGGGAGTATCGTTCTGCGGAAGCGATGTAGGCGGATTTATAGGCGAACCTGATGGTGAATTGTATACACGTTGGGTGCAATTAGCAGCTTTCCATCCGTTTTTTAGAACACACAGTGCAGGAAACGAAACCAAATTTGACCAAGAACCTTGGAGTTTTGGAACCAAATACGAATACATTGTAAAAAAATTCATTCACTTACGTTACCAATTATTGCCTTATATGTACACCGCATTTTGGCAAAACAGTACGTTTGGAACACCCATTTTACGTCCGTTGGCATTTATTGATCAAACCGACACTGAAACCCTTTTCCGTAACGATGAATTTGCAGTTGGCGATCATATTTTGGTTTGCCCTGTAATGCGCCCTGGAATAACCGAACGAACTGTTTATTTGCCAAGAGGACGTTGGTTCAATATTTGGAACGATCATGAATATAATGGAGGCAAGGAACACATGGTTGGTTGCCCGCTCGATAGAATGCCTGTATTTATTAAGGCAGGTGCAGTTATTCCACAATGGCCAAAACAACAATATGTAGGCGAGTTAGAAGTTCTGGAAACAATTTTACATGTATATTTTAACAAAGAAAAAGAGGTAATTAGTTACCTTTACGAAGATGCGGGCGACAATTATGGCTACCGAATGGGATTGTATAATTTGCATAAATTTTATGTAAAAGGAAATAGCAAAAACTTAATCCTTTCTCATATTTTAGAAGGTGCTTTTGAAAGCAATAAAACATTTAAAGTGGTAGTTCATGGATTACCATTTACTTGTACAGAGTTTGTAGTAGATGGAAAAAGCCATAAAGTAACTGAGAAGAACTTAGCAGTAGGTACAGTTAAGTTTAAAATAGACAGAGATTTTAAACGTGTTATTTTAAGATAAACTTTTTCTAAAATAATAACAAAAACATCAACACTATTATGTCTTGGTATTAGAATAAATGAAATTAAGTTTTCATTTTTATAATCTAATTATGGCATACAAAAATATACTATTCAAGAATTGATTAACTAATAAAAACGATTTGTTTAATTTTAAAATTATGAAGCATTTATTCAATAAAACCTTAATTACAATTGGTATTACGGTAATAACAAACAATCTATTTGCTCAAAATGATGTAGCTGTTTTTTTAAAAGCTGGAAAAGAAGAAGCAAATAAACTAGTAAATGGATATTTACAACCAATTAGCCGCGGGCTTTCAAGTGGCATTAACGATGCTTGGTACAGTACTGCAAAACCATTAGGATTATTTGGCTTTGATATTAAAGTTGGTTTTGGAGGATCGTTAGTAAATAATGATTCGAAAACATTTACACTTAACAGTGTTGGTGCAAACACTGATGCGAAAAGTAATTTTTTGCTTACTCCTATAAATGGAGATGTTAATACCAAACAACCCACTGTAATGGGCGATGGGAATAGCACTAGATTTGCTATTTCAACTTTAAATCCTTTAGACAACACACAACGTTTATACATTGATACTATTGGTTCTTTTTCTGGTACGGGAAGTTTTGCATCGGTTGGAACAACACCTTTTGTTCAGGTAAGTTTAGGCATCATCAAATCAACAGAAATTATGGTAAGACTTATGCCAATTCAAAGTGGCGATTTTAGTTCTAGTGGTTTTGGATTTGGTGTAAAACACTCTTTATCACAATGGATTTGGGGAGTTGAAAAACTGCCAATTGATATTGCTGCAATTGCTACCTATAATACCAATAATTTGGAACTTGCTTTTGGAGAAAACTTTTTAAATGCCAATGCCTCGTTGCCAGGCTCGCTTCCTAGCGCTGATTACAAAAATTCTCAAAAAATGACTATTACAACTTCTGGTTACCAAGCTGGATTGATCGTTTCTAAAAAACTACTTTTTTTCACTCCATATCTTGGAGTTACTTACCATAGTGGTACTTCAGATGTTGCTATGAAAGGAATATTTCCGATAAAATCATTACGAAATAACAATGGTAATATAGAAGAATATACTGAAAATGTTACTGACCCTATTTCATTTTCAACTAAAGCAGCACAAGCCTACAAAGGTACTTTGGGCTTTAGGTTTAAGTTAGGTCCAGTGGCAATTGGTACTGAATATAATCATTCGTTTGCCAACGAACAATTTAGCACATTCAATGCTACTTTTGCTATCAATATTCAACAACTTGCACCAATTCCTAAATTATAATTACTAATAACTTTATTTTTTAGCTTATAAATCAACTATCATTATGAGAGACATTACAACCACACAAGACATTGATTTATTAGTTGAAAATTTTTATACAAAAGTAAAAAAGGACACTACCTTAAACGCTTTTTTTAGTAATACTAATTGGGAACATCACTTACCAAGAATGAAAGAATTTTGGTACTTTATTCTATTGGATAAACCCGGTTTTAAAGGTAATATATATGATTCACACAGTAATAGAAACATCAAATCGCCTCATTTCGATATTTGGCTTAACCTATTTTGTGAAACTGTAAACCAAAGTTTCCAAGGTACCATTGCAACCAAAGCCATTGATAAGGCTAAAGAACTTTCTATTTTATTCAGTTGGAAACTGGAACAAACGGAGGGAAAATAGGGCTAGTGGACTAAAACCAAATACTAAGAGTTGTTATAAATTCATTCTGCTGGTTATGATATGATACTTTATTTTTAATTCAACTGAATCGTTTTTTGCTTTGCAACAGCAGTATTCGTATTTGATAAATTTACCGAAGGCACAGTTGGTACAGGTAAAACATTAATTTTTAACACTTGCCCTGCTTGCTAATAATCTTCGTTATTTAATTTGTTCCAATCCTTAATTTGTTGAACCGAACAGTTAAATTTTAGAGAAAGTCTATAAAAGTTTTCGCCTTGTTTACCTTGTAAATAATGATAAAATCGGTAGCTGCTTGTTGCACCATTGCCTTTGACAACAAACCAATAAATAATAATAAAGCTAACAGATACCTTATGGATAAATATTACTTTTTCTCCATTAACTCAAAACCTTTTTTACCATCGCGTTCTAAAAAATCAATTTGCATACCAGCAAAAAACAATGCTTGACCTGGATGATAAACTACTTGTATGCCTTCAATTTCAACTGTTTTATCTTTATCGGCTAGTTCATCAAAACCAATAATTAAACCTTTATCAGTTGAGTTTTTTTGTTTGATTCCAATACGCAAATAATGAGTAGCTGGAATTTGTAAGTTAACTTTATACTCGTTAATGGCTTGAATGGCCGCTGGTGTTAAATGTATGATATTCAAATTTTGTATGCTTTAGTTTTTACAATGAAATAACTTTTTAATTACTAATTTTTAGCTTGGCTAATTGTTTTATCAAACTTGGACCTCCATATATAAAGCCTGTGTAAATTTGAATTAAACTAGCACCTGCATTTATTTTTTCTTGCCCGGTTTGGGCTGAATGAATACCACCAACGCCAATTACCGGAATTTGGTTATTTGATTTTTGCTTGATGTAAGCCAAAATTTCGGTTGATTTTTCACTTAAAATTTTTCCACTTAATCCGCCAGCACCCATTTGTTCCACTTCGGTTTTTGCGGTTACTAAATTATCTCGGCTAATGGTAGTATTGGTTGCTACCAAACCATCAATGCCAGTTGACTGCACAATTTCTATTACATCATCTAACTGCGATTGGGTTAAATCGGGTGCTATTTTTAACAAAATGGGCTTTTGAATATTGCCTTTGGCAATAAAATTTTTACGTTCTTCCATTAAAGCCAAAAGTATTTCAGAAAGTGGCTTTTTATCCTGCAACTCACGCAAGTTTGGTGTGTTAGGCGAACTTACATTTACCACAAAATAATCAACCAATTGGTATAAACCTACAAAACATTTCAGGTAATCGTCTTTGGCATTTTCGTTTGGAGTAACTTTATTTTTACCAATATTTCCGCCCACAATTAAATCGGCAGGGCGGTTAACCAAACGCTGTTTTATAACTTCTAAACCATCGTTGTTAAAACCCATTCGGTTAATAATACATTCGTCTTTTGGCAAACGGAACAAACGAGGTTTATCGTTACCACTTTGCGGCAATGGAGTTACCGTACCAATTTCCACAAACCCAAAACCCAACGAGCTTAACTCTTTTAAATACTTGGCATTTTTATCGAAACCCGCTGCTAAACCAATGGGGTTATAAAAGTTTAAGCCTAAAAACTGTACTGGATTTTTTACCTTGAATATGCTAGAAACAATTTGGCGAACAAACGGAATTTTACAAAGTATTTGGTAGGTATTTAACGAAAAATAATGGGCAGTTTCTGCCGGCATTATGAAAAGGAATTTGAGAAGTAATTTGTACAAAGCGCTATAATTTGGGGCGAAAGTACATTGCTTATTTGTAACTATAAAATGATTTTTAGTTCAACTATTTAAAACTTAAACCATTGCTTAATTTTAAAAACTAGGGCGTGTAACTATATTTGGCTTAATTCGTTTATGGTTTTATAAACCAAAATTTATATGAAACACTTTTTTACTTGTATATTATTGCTTTTGGCTGGCCAACTAATGGCGCAGCAAAGCAAAGAGTTAAAAGGTTTTGTTAAAAACGATATTGGACAAACGTTATCATTTTCAATTATATATAACACAACTACCAAACAAACTTATTCGGCCAATCAATATGGAGCTTTTGCAATGGAAGCTAGCTTAGGTGATAGTTTGTTAATTTCGAGAATTTCTTATCAATCGGATACTTTTATTATAACCAAAGCCATTTTTTATGAAATAAAACCATTTGATATTATTTTAAAACGAAAAGAAATTAAGTTAAGAGATGTAAATGTAAATGCACGACATAAAAACGATTCATTAGCCAAGGCATATGCCAATTTAATGAAACACGATACTTTATTGAACAATAATGATAGAGCTAAAAACCTAAGACAAATGTCTAAAATAAGGGATATTACTTTTACCTCGGGAGGAGGAATTGCGGTAACAGGTTTAATAAATAAGGTTTGGTATAATTTTTCTGATAAAGGCAAAAGCAACGAAAAGCTTTTAAAATTGGTGGAATTGTATAACCAATCAGTAAAAATTGACGACAAGTTAAGCATTGATTACATCATAAAAGTTACAGGTGTTAATGCAAAAAAAGCCGAATGGATTAAGGATTATTGTGCTAAAAATGAACTTCTGAAAATTCGTAATTTTAACGAGTACGATTTGATTCTGGTTTTAAGACAATGCGCTAAAGAATAAGAAGCATTAAGAAATTTCAAATTTTTAGATAATCCGCTTAACAATTCGCAACTTATGGCTATACTTTCGAGTTTCAGAATTCATGATACCATAATTATCTATTTTATCAATTCTTACCTTACCATTTGCATGAATTATTTGCCCATTTGCTAGCAATATGCCTACATGAATAATTTTACCTTCATCATTATCAAAAAATGCTAAATCACCTATTTTCGATTCCTCTAAAAAAGCCACAGTTTCGCCTTGTTCAGCTTGTTGGTAAGCATCTCTTTTCAAGAATATTCCATTTTGAGCAAAAACAGTTTGAGTAAAGCCACTACAGTCAATTCCCCAAGGAGTTTTTCCGCCCCACAAATAAGGAGTATTTAAATATTGCAAGGCTGTAGGTTCCAAACCTAACTGCTTATTTGTTTCGTCCAAATTGGTAATAATATTATATCCACCCACTTTAAATTGAGTTGACGAATAAATGATACTTCCGGTGCTGATAAACATTGGAGTTTCATTTACTAAAATTTTTAAAAATGGATAATTTAAAACTACTGTAGGATTTTGCAAACCAAGCCATTCTGATTCATCAATTATCTCAGCTTGCGTATCGTTTATCCATCCTATATATTTATCATCAATGGTTTCAATTTTCAACCAATTAGGTTGTGAGTGCAACACGATATACTTTTGTCCAAATAGCACTTGGCTTACCATTTCACTCTTGCTACTTGGCTCACTTCTAAGTGGGATAATCGGAATTAAACTAATACCAAACATTTTTTTTAAAAACTTAAAATTTATTGTTTATTTGCGTCAAAGCTATTAAAAAAAATGAACAATATTGACCTTACCTATTTAAAAGAGATTTCTGGCGGAGACGATTCGTTTATTAGAGAAATGTTAGATTTATTTATAAACACTACAGCCATTGAAGTGAATGAATTTGACCACCACCTAGCAGTTGGAGATTATATAGCAATTGGCCAATTAGCTCATAAAATGAAAGCTCCCATACAAATGATTGGTGCAAGTGAACTTTTTGATAAACTAAAAGAAATTGAAAAAATTGGTAAGAATGGCGTTAGTACTGATGCAATTCCAGATATGATTAATGAGGTTAAAGTAAAAATTGCAAACTTAGCAACTGAAATTAATGAACTATTGGCTACTATGTAATTAGGTAACTTTTTACAAATAAATATCCCATCAATTCATTTCTTTTTCTATATTTTTTTAACTCAATTTTTTATTATGACTAACTATAAAGTTTTCCAGATTAACTGCGGTGCCGATTTAACTGATATTTTAATAGCTGAATTAGCCGAAATTGGCTTTGAAGGATTTTTGGAAAATGAAACTGGTTTTGAAGCTTATTTATTAGAAAGTGAATACAATGAAAATTTATTCAAAGAAATAATAAGTAATTATGGTTTAGCTCAAAATCAAATAGTCGAAAACACCATTCCTCAGCAAAATTGGAATGCCCAATGGGAAAGTAGCTTTGAGCCTGTAATTGTAAGTAATCAATTAATCATTAAAGCACCTTTCCATCAAATTGAACAAAAATATCCTTACGAAATAATTATTCAACCTAAAACTTCATTTGGAACTGGCCACCACGAAACCACGCAAAGCATTATGGATTTGATGCTTAAAATGAATTTTAAAAACAAAACCGTTTTTGATTATGGCTGTGGTACTGGCGTTTTGGCTATTTTAGCTTCGCAATTAGGTGCTACCAGCATTTTTGCCAACGATATTGACGATTGGGCTTTTGAAAATGTAGGTGAAAATGCTGCTATGAATAGCATAACCAATATTGATTACCAAAAAGGCGATTTAAGCATAGTTCCAAATACTGAATACGATATTATTTTAGCCAATATCAATAAAAATATTTTACTGAAAAGTTTTGAGCAATTAAGCAAACACGTTAAAGCAAAAGGAATAGTTTTAATAAGTGGTTTCTATGAATCTGATTTAGCTGATTTATTGGATAGCTGCCAAGCTTTTGGCTTACATTTACAACAAAAAGTAGTTACTAATAATTGGTGTGCTGCGGTATTGGTTAGACAATAGTTGATGGACGATAGACCATAGAAGTGGATGCTGAGCGAAAAGTGGTCACTGAGCGGAGTCCGATAGCTATCGGACGAAGCGATGTTGTTGCTGTTTTCAACTTTGTTAAAGTTCCAAACTTTGACAAAGTTTTCCCGCACGTTTTTTGGTTATTGAGGGTATAAATTTATTTAAAAGTGTATACATCATTATCCCGTAGGGATAAACTTTTGGTAGAAATCAATAATGAAAAGCCTTACAAACCCTTTAAGGTCGCCTTTACAAGGCTATTGATTTTGTTAAAACCTAATTCTAACAATATATTTAGTAAAAGTGTGGTTGAAAAAACCGAAGTTACGTTTCGTCCGATAGCTATCGGACTCCGCTCAACGTCCAGCAACGAACAACTATCATAGGTCAACGAATATCGAATATCGAACAACGAATATCGAACAACCGACAACTATCAACTAAAAGCCTTACCTTTGCCGAATGTATTTAAAGCCGCTTTTAGAAGACGACAATAACGAAGAACAAGAACTATACGAACATCACAGAGTAGAAGTAGAAAAGGGTCAAGCCATGCTTCGAATTGATAAATATTTAATGATTCGTATAGCCAACGCTACACGTTCCAAATTGCAGCAAGCCTGCGAGTTAGGTTGTGTTTTGGTAAATGAAAAACCAGTAAAATCGAATTATAAAGTAAAACCGCTTGATATCATTAGCATAGTTTTACCTAATCCTCCGGCTAATACCGAAATTGTTGCAGAAAATATTCCATTAAATATTATTTACGAAGATGATTCGTTATTAATAGTAAACAAACCTACTAACATGGTGGTTCATCCTGGTTATAATAACACTACTGGTACTTTGGTAAATGCTTTGGCTTGGCATTTTCAAGATTTGCCTTTTGCTAAGGAAAACAATGTAAGGCCAGGTTTGGTGCATAGAATTGATAAAAACACCACCGGTTTATTGGTGGTGGCTAAAACCGAACATGCCATGACTCACTTGGCCAAACAGTTTTACGAACACAGCATTGATAGAAGTTATAATGCCATAGCTTGGGGCGAAATGCCAGAACCAGAAGGAACCATAACGGGATATATTGGACGTAGTAATCACGATAGAAAAATTTTCCAACTTTATAATGAAGAAGAAAAAGGAAAATGGAGTGTTACACATTACAAAGTGTTAGAAAACTTAACCTATGTAAGTTTAATTGAATTAAAGTTGGAAACAGGCAGAACGCATCAAATTAGGGTTCATGCCAAAAGTATTGGGCATCCATTATTTGGCGATACTACTTATGGTGGCGATAGAATATTAAAAGGAACTACATTTACCAAATACAAGCAATTTGTAGATAATTGTTTTGAAATATTGCCTCGCCAGGCTTTGCACGCACGTTCACTTGGGTTTACACATCCTGTAACCAACGAGCGTATGTTTTTTGAAAGTCCATTGCCTGACGATTTTGTGAAAGTATTAGATAAATGGAAAAATTACGCTCATTTTAAACCAATGGAGGAGGAATAAATATGAAGTTTTGGAATAAAAATACGGTTATTATACTGTTAGTTGGTATCATTTGTTTTGGTAGCGGATTGTTTATTAAAGGCAGTTTGCGTTATGATGATAAACAGCAACAGTTAATTGAGCAAAATATCAGAAGTTATTCATTGCCAATTCCCGAAAGTGTAACATTTGCAGGGCAAAAAATCAGCTTAAAGGAGTTTGATGTGCGCGAAAGATTTGATAGAGAATTGCTTACAAACGCTTATTGGCAATCGCAAACCATTTTGTTATTGAAACGTGCAAACCGATTTTTTCCAACCATTGAGCGCATTTTAAAGGAAGAAGGTATGCCCGATGATTTAAAATACGTGGCATTAATTGAAAGTGGCTTGTTAAATGTAAATTCTCCCGTGGGTGCATCGGGTTTTTGGCAGTTTATGGATAAAACAGGCAAACAGTATGGCCTAACTATCAATACCGAAGTAGATGAGCGCTATCACCTTGAAAAAGCTACTTATGCAGCTTGCAAGTACTTTAAAGAATCGTATTCAGTTTTTAACGATTGGGGTTTGGTGGCTGCAAGTTATAATATGGGAATTGAAGGTTTAAGGCGCCAGTTAAAAAACCAATCAGGTAGCAGTTATTACGATTTATTTTTAAATACCGAAACATCGCGTTACGTGTTTAGAATTTTAGCCATGAAGGAAATAGCCGAAAAGCCACAGCAATATGGTTTTTACATAGCTAAAAATCATTTATACGATCCAATTCCAACCATCAACTTATCGGTTAATTATTCCATACCAGATTTGGCTGCTTGGGCTATTCAGTTTAAAACCAATTATAAAACGGTAAAATTATTAAATCCTTGGTTGCGTAGCAATACACTTACTTTAAAAGAAGGCGAAAGTGTAGAAATTACGTTGAGGAAATAAGGGTTTTTGCTTATAGTTTTAATATAAAAACCAATCGTTAGGCTTGAGATTGCTTCACTTCGTTCGCAATGACAATCTAACTTAACAATGCTACTTTGTTAATCCCTATTTCGTTGAGCTAATTTTTTAAGTAATTCGCGTTTGAAATCGTTTTCGGCTTTGAACAATAAAACCACCTTCTTTACAGGTAAAACCTTCTTAAATTCAGTAGCATATTTTTTAAGTAATTCTGCTTCATTTATTTTAAAACTCACCATATCGTTTAAAACTTTTTCAGCTTCAGCGTCTGTCATTGCTGGCATTTCGGCCATTTCATCTGCAATTTTCCCTTTGGTGCTTTGGCGCAATTTTTTCAAATCTTCGGTAAATTTATTGTAAACAGGCCAAAATATTTTTGCTTCATCGCTACTTAAATTCAATCGTTCAGTAATAAAACCAATTTTCATGGCTTCTAATCTCTCCCCTTTTTGGGCCATTGCATTAAATGAAATGGTTGCAATAATTGCTACTAAATAAATATATTTTTTCATGGTATTTTTTTCTTAAAGTTCATCTAATAAGGCTTGCTCGTCAGCATGCTCTAATAAATATTGTTCAATTTCTTTGTTACTTTCTTCTTTCTTTGAATCTGCTTTTATTGCCGGATTTAACTCATTAATCCATTCAATTTTTACATCATTATTGGCCAAATAATCTATAATTTCTGCTTCGCTTACCTTATTTAAGTTTGCACTTAAATTATCTGATTTATTATTTTTTACAAAAATAATAAGCGAAATAATGGCTATGAAAATGGCTGCTATTCCACTTACAAATTGCCAATTGGTAGCAGACAACAGATTTACTTTTTTAACTTGTGGAGCACCTACTTTACTTAATATTTGAGATTTACTCGTTTCAAAATAATTCACAGGAACAGTAAAGCCCCCTTCATTATCAGTTATATCCAAAGTTTTATTTGATTCTATTTTGCTTAAAATCAAGGTACTTCTGTTTTCAAAATAACCAGTCGGCACACTAAAACCATTTGTTTTAGGTAAGTTATTTAAAAATACATTTTCACTATTTTCTGTCTCGTTTTCCATTGAAAGTATTTGGTAGATATTATTTCAACTAAATGGTTTAATTACAACTGAACTATTTATTTATGATTTTCTTAGTATTACCTAATACATATCTATTGGTTATATCAAATTGGGTTAACAACCATATTAATGCTGTACTTAAAAGAGTAGATAGAATAAAAATAATACTGCCATATAAATCATTTAATTTATTCATTTGAGGGTCGTTTAAGGCTTGGTAAGCTAAAAAAATAAACAACGGGTGATACAAATAAATTCCTAACGATTGGTTATTTACAAAATGAATAAATTTATTATTAGTCCAATTTTGAGATGATAAATAAATAAGGGTAAAAAAACCTAAACCGATATTACAAATTAAATAAGGAGTAACCAATAATAAGCCATTTGACTGCATGTGCTTGGCAATAAAAGCCAATATAACCAAACCTGTTAATGAAATAATTACCATAAGTAAATAGGGATTAGGTCTCCATTTTATTTCCTTATTTCTAATAGCAAATCCTAAAAAGAAAAAAGTTAAATAGCCATAAATTCTTTTTTCACCTAGGTAAAATAAAGGCAAATTATCGGGAGAAGAATCGCGGTAAATTATAAACCAACAGCAAGAAATAATGACTAAAACAATAAGCATTAACCAATATGGAATTTTGTATTTTACAGCTAAGAAACACACACAAACACCAAGAACATAGGCAGGTATATACCACAAATGATAGTAAGGGTAAAGTATATCTTTAACAGAAAAAGTAGCAAATGATTTATTATAGAATGCAATTGGAATAAAAACAACAAATGCAATTAACCATGGAATAATAGCTCTATTAAAAAACTTTTTGAAGTAAGCAAAAATTCCAACATCAAATGCCGACTTTTTAACCAAAAATCCGCTAATTGATAAAAAAAGTGGCATATGAAAAAAATAAACTGTTTGGAATTTGGATGTAATATTAATGGCATGACCAAATATTACGATTATTACTAACAATCCTTTTATGGCATTTAATCCAGGGCTATAACTTCCAATTTCGGCTTGTTGTAACGATTTAAACTGCTTGAAAAATTGTATCATCTTATTTAAAATTTATTTCCTTTTTTAGGTGATCTTCTATTTTTTTGACAGCATGAAAATAGGATGCTTTTAATGCGCCCACACTGGTATCAAGTACTTCACTCATTTCTTCATATTTCATGTTTTCATAATATTTCATGTTAAAAACCAATCTTTGTTTATTAGGTAAAGTTAAAATAGCTTGTTGCAATTTTAGTTCTATTTGGTTGCCATCAAAATAATTATCAGCTGTTAAGTTATGGCTTAGAAATTCGGAATTTTCATCATCAATTGAAATATTGAAATTTTGTTTTTTCTTTTGAATAAATAGTAATGACTCGTTAGTAGCAATGCGATATATCCAAGTATATAGCTTGCTATCTCCTCTAAATTTTGCCAAATTTTCCCAAACTTTAATAAAAGTATTTTGCAGTATATCATCTGCATCATCGTGGCTAATTACTATTCTGCGAATATGCCAATAGGTTTGTTTTTGAAATTTATTTAAAATGAGTTCAAATGCAGCATGTTTAGTTTGCTCATTATTAAATTTTTCAATTAATTCACTATCAGTAATTTCCTTTTCCAATTAATCTAATGTTTAAGTTAATAATTCGGTTTTGATGCATTAATTGAAAAATAGTTTAAAAATTATCATTATCAGCAAAACTGTAATATTTATTGTTTCCAATAATTATATGATCAACGATGTCTATATCGAGGAGTTTTGCAGCATTTTTTAAATTTTTTGTTATTTGAATATCTGCAGCACTTGGCTGCAAATTTCCTGAAGGATGATTATGGCAAAGTACAATATAGCTAGCCAAATTTTCGATAGCGTGTTTAAATATTATTTTAGTATCTACTACTGTTCCAGCTACACCACCCTCACTAATTTTTACCCGAGCTATTACTTTTCTATTTCTGGCAAGTAATAAAATCCAAAATTCTTCATGAGGCAAATCGGCTAGTAAAGGCTCAAAATAATTGAAAACCTCACGAGATGTTTTAACAATTTCTATTTGTTTAGCATCTTCGTCTTTTCTCCTTCTACCTAATTCAAGGGCAGCAGCTATGGTTATTGCCTTGGCCTCTCCTATTCCTTTTACTTTCTTTAAATCATTAATTGAAAGTTTGCCTAGCTCATTTAAATTATCATTGGTTAATTGCAATATTTTTCTTGCCAAATCTACTGCCGATTCATTTTTGGTACCCGTTGCAATTAGTATAGCCAAAAGCTCAGTATTGCTCAAACTTTGTTTACCTTTTAGCAAAAATTTTTCTCTTGGTCTGTCATCTTCAGCCCAAGCTTTAATACCCGAAATTTTATCTAAAATATTTTCCATTCTGATTTAAATGCAACGGCAAAATAAATTAAAAGCTTAAAAACAAAAAAAGCTTACCCATAATTTATGAGTAAGCTTTAAATAATAATACTTTATTTAAGACAAATGCTGCTTAAGCAGTTTTTTTCTTAGTTGATTTAGCTACTTTTTTAGGAGCTGTTCCAATTTTGCTAACTACTTTAGCTAATTTAGATTTTTGGTTTGCAGCTTTATTTTTGTGAATAATGCTACGTTTAGCCAACTTGTCTAACATACTAGCTACTTTTTTAAATAATTCTGAAGCTGCAGCTTTATCTTCAGATAGGCGTAGTTCTTTAATAGCGCTACGAGTTGTTTTTGCTTGATAACGGTTACGTAAACGCTTAGTTGCGTTACTTCTGTTACGTTTTATTGCTGATTTATGATTAGCCATCTTTGTATTTAATTTATCTCTTTAAAACTTATCAGCTATGTATATAACTAATAAAGGGGTTGCAAATATACCGTTTTGATTTAAAAATCAAACACTCCACAAAAAAAATGTTTATACTGAGAAACTTTCTCCGCAACTACATGTACGTGAGGCATTTGGATTATTAAAACTAAATCCTTTTCCATTTAATCCGTCAGTAAAATCAAGTTCTGTTCCAAATAAATACAAAACACTGCGCTTATCTGTAACTATTTCAACACCATTATCTCCAAATTTTTCATCACCAGGTTTTAATTCGGTATCAAAATCTAATTTATAGGATAGTCCAGAACAGCCACCACTTTCCACACCTACTCTTAAAAAGTGCGCAGAGCTGTAGTTTTGTTCAATTTTTAATTCTGCAATACGTTTTTTTGCTTTTTCGCTAACTGTAATCATGGTTTTGGTATTTTATTAAATAAATACTTGTGCAAAAGTAAATCTTAAAATATATAGTACAATACTTTTTTCAATTTGTTTTAGCAACAACTCTGTCATTTTACTAACTTTCAATAATGGTAACTTCCACCATTGCATGAACCCGGTATTTTTTATTGTTTAATGATTCGCATAAAATGTACGTTCTGAGTTTTTCAATTTTACGTAATGTATCAGGATAACCTTTCATTTTAAAGAGTGTTCCATTAGGTAAATCAGCTAAAACTAATGTACTCGCTTTTTTTTCATCATATTTCTTAAGCACTTGCAGTAATTTAATATCAGCCGAATGCGTATATTTAGGATTACGCATATGTTTTGCAATTGCTGCTTTTAAATCGTAAGGAAATAATGTTTCATGTTCAAAAAAAGGAATCATATTTTTCTGAAACTCAACTTTCCATTCTTCACCATGTGGCTCATGGTGATTTCCATACTTAACAAATGCAGTATGATGCGAGAGTTCGTGAATAAATGTTATCAAAAAATCAAACTTACTCAAATTAAAATTGATGCTAATTCTGTTTCCTTTTCCATTGTGCGGACTATAATCTCCATACTTACTCTTTCGCTCATTTTCTACATGTAAATGCAAATCATGAAATAGAATTAGTTCTGCACAATACTCAACAGCTTCCCTAGGAATAAACCTAACCAAAACATTGCAAAATTCTTGCTTTTTTTTTAATTGAGTAGCGTTTAAAGCACTAAATAATTTATACTTTTCGTTCAAGTTTGTCTAAAATAAAAAAAGAACACGCCCTCAAGCGTGTTCTTTTAACGTTTATATTAATTTATAAAAACTATTCTTTGGTAATAATTTTACTACCCGAAAAATTATCTGAAACCAATTTAATGATATAAACACCTTTAGCTAGATTTGCTAAATCCAAAACCTGTTGGTTATTATTATCCAAGTTTATGTCTTGGCTCAAAACCTTTTTACCAAGCATATCAAAAACAGTAATGTTTAAGTTATTAATTGTACTTCCTAAATAATTAATATTAATGAATTGGTTTGTAGGATTAGGGAACAAAATAAAATCGTTGTTATTAGAAACATTACTAACTGCTGTGTTCCAAATACCTACAGGATAAGTTTTTAACACTCCATTGCATCCGTTGGTTCCTTTTTCAGTCACCTGAACCACACCATTGGTGCCTGTACTCCATTTTACAACAATGTTATTCGTGTTTTGTCCACTTTGAATTATTCCTCCTGATACCGTCCAATTATAACTAGAGGTTGGTAATCCATTCACCCAATAAGACGCTGTATCATTTTTGTAAGCAAATTTAGATGCTGTTATATCAGAAGTATTTGGTCTTGGCAATTTGCTAATTGTTAACGGAACTGAAATGGAGCTACAAACGCCATTTGAAACCTTTACATTAAATGTGCCTGAATCATTAAAACTTAAAGTTGTGGCTGTTTGACCAGGCATATTAACCCCATTTCTCATCCAAGTATTTGCCGAAGTTGCACTCGAAGTAAGTGTAAATGAACCGCCTTCACAGAATTGATTTCCTGCCAATGATTTTGTAATGGTAGGAACTGGAGGGTTAGTGCCTGTGCTAAATGTATACAAATCACTTTGTGCAGAACATCCATTTGAACCCATAGTTCTAACAGCAATTTTACCCGCATTTTTATTATAATAATTCGAATTTATTTCACCAACAATTGCAACACTATCACGGTACCATTGCAAGTTACTTGAAGTTGTTGTTAACAATGATGAATCATTATTACAAAGTATAAGTGAACCTGATAAGCTTACAATAGGTTTAGCTGGACTAGCTTTTACCTCAAACGAATTGGTAACGGTAACGCTATCACTTCCAGAAACATTGCTTACTTTTAATTTAACTGTGTATAAACCTGTACTTGAAAAATTAAATGATGGGTTTTTACTTGTAGATGTAAAGTTTTGTGGTCCTGATACTACCCAATTCCATGTGCTCGGGTTATTTAATGAAGTATCGGTTAATACAGTATTTTGATTTGCACATACCAAACTAGGAACTTTAAATCCTGCTTTAGGACTAAAAGGTGTTCCAGTAATATTTATATTATCTAAAAATAAGTTATTTCCTCCTCCATAATAAACTTCAAATCTAATAATTACATTGTTAAGCCCAACAAAAGAATTTAATCCAATAGAATTACATGGGGTACTGTTAATGTTTGTACTACACCAGTCTGCTGGCAAAGACGGAACAAAAGCATACTGTGAAGTTTGTGCTGGATCTCCAACGCCAGTATATGTAGCCATTTTTGAACCATTACTCGGCCTATTTTCTGTCATTCCAACTAATCGAGTCCAAGTTGAACCACAATTTGAACTTATACTTACAATTAGTGAATCTTTACTTGTTCCGTCATACCTACTATATGCATGTTGAAAACTTAAATTGGCATTTTGCATACCTCTTAAATCTAAAATTGGGGAGTATAATTGATAGCGCCTAGTTGTGATTGGATTATCGTAAAAATTTACACCCATAACAGTATTTCCTGGTGTTGTTCCAAGTGCATTTGTCCATTTTCTAAAACTAAAAGTATCATTATAAATGTTTCCAACTCTCCATAAATTTGCAGTTTGAGAATTACTTTCAAAGGTTTCAATAACTGGGAGTGTTAACCCGCCAATTTTAATGTAATCTAATTTGTAAAGTGAATCTTCACCTGAAACACCAGTTACTTTTAGTGCCACAGGGTAATTTCCAGCAGCACTGTATGTCACAACAGGGTTGGCCGATGTTGATGTAGAAGGTGAACCGCCTGGAAAATACCAAATTGCGGTATTACTTGATGAAGAATTATTGGTAAAAGTAATTTGACTACCTACACACGACATTTGAGCTGAAGCCGAAAAATTAGCAGCTGGTTTAGGCGAAATACCACCAATTATTAAAGAAAATGATTGACTCAAATTATTTGGAAATCCTCGTTTGCTTGAAACTTTAATAGAGTATGCCCCTGCAGAAGGCGCAGCAATAAAAATTTGTTCTACATTATCTCTAAAATTATCCCCATTTGTGGCTGCAGCATTTGGTGTGGCAGGATTTAATATGTATGGTAAAAATTGTTGATTATCGCTAACTCTCACAACTCTAACATCCAAATCATTTATCAATTTTGCTACCTGATCATCAAAAACGTTTGAACTTGAAGCAGTAGCGGCAATATCTGTCCAACATAAAGTTATTTTTAAAGGAACTGTGCCATTAGAAACTACCGTTTTAACAAATGGAGTTAAATCTGTTGGGATTTGTGATTCTATTATTTGGTTTGCACCACTGTCTGAGATTGATTGAACAGCTTTAGCTGTATTCATTAAACCCCATCCAAAAGAATAATCTGGACCAGGGTTACTTCCAGCTTCATCAGCAGTATGAATAATTAATCCTTTGAGCGAAGAAGCGCGCAAAAATTTACCTTTTAAGTTATTGTAATGTTGTTGTATTAAAAGTGCCGAACCAGTAGCATTTGGAGAAGCCATAGAAGTACCACTTATGGTGCTATATGCTGTATTATTGCCTGAATAACTCGAGTATAAATCAACTCCAGCTGCACAAATATCTGGCTTTATTCTTCCATCATCAGTTGGCCCCCAACCACTAAATGAACTCATTACAACAGAACTAGCTCCATTCCATCCATTTGTAATTTTATTTACTGCACCAATTGTAAGAATATTTTTTGCCACTCCATTTGTAGAAATACAATCATATTGACCATCAGCTGGAGGAGTAGCTCCGCTAAAAGGAACCCAATTACCAGTGTTTGAATTAAAATAAACTCTTGTGGCAGCTGTGCTAGGAACATCTCCCCTATCATTTCCAGCTGATTTAAAAGGTAAATAATATGGATTATTATATACTGTTTGATCCCAAGCTTGAGCATCATCATTATACAATCCAAATTTATAATCTTCTGTAGAAGACAAACTAACATCTCCATACCATTTCCACTGTGTACTTGCGTCATCATAATTCCAACCACAAACACTTCCATAACTATGATTTGATACCAACATGCCTGAACCAGCAGCAGTATTCATTTCATTTACATCGTTATCCCAAAAATAGCATTTTAATGGTGCTTGAAACGACATTCCTTTTGCATTTGCTTGCACCCCACCGGCAATCATTGTTCCAGCCACATGTGTAGCATGATCGCTTAAAGTAGTTGTCCCGTCAGTTTGTACTGCTCTTCCTTGAAATTCTTGATGACTAACTCTAACAGCACCTCCGTCCCAAATACCTATTCGATTAGTCATTCCGCTTCCAGACAAATTAAAACCTAAACTACCACCTGGATGAACTTTATCGGTTCCAATAGTTTTAGCAGCACCTGCATTATCTGTTTTAATATACTTAGGTATTCCATTTTCAGAAACACCTACTAATTGAATTACCGTTCCATCCAGTAATATTTGAGGGTCAATATTTAATCCCAAAACTTCCTTTGCATAGGTAAGTTCAGCTTTAATATTTTGTTCATAAATGGCTTGTAGCTCTAAACTATTTTTAGCCTCCAATAAACTTTTATGTGGTACTTTAACTTGTTGTTGACCATTTACCTCACCTAAAAGGAATATAGCCATAGAAATACTTAGTAATTTTTTATACATTGGTTTAACTTTATTATTTTCTAATTAATAATCAGGTGCTTTTTAGGTTTACTTTTAACTTGTAAATTGCAACTTAAAAACATTTTTTGTTTATTATTTTTTATTAACCCACTAAAAAATACGTGGTATTCATTTGGAACACCTTTACATTTAATAGAAATATTAATGCTTGAATTTGAAACCCAAGTTTGATTCTTTTTTTCATTTATCAAAACAATTTTGGGCTTCAAAGAATTCATTTTTTTACCACACTTAAATTGACTTTCATCTATGTTATTCAGTTCCAATAACTGACCATCATTGGTCATTATGCTAACATTTATTTTACCATTAATATTTTCATAAGTTGCATTTTGCGTGCATGGTAGATTACTAGTTTTTTTATTAAAAACTGTACTTATTTTGTTTTGGGCACTTAAATGTAAGCCAACTAATGAGAATACTATAAGTAATGTATTTCTGAACATTTTAAACATTTTTTATAAATTTCAAAATTATAAGGTTAAGCCGTAAAAGCAATTTTATTTTATCCGTACTTTGTCAAATTATTAAATAACTAATACTTTGCGAAAAGTTTTGAACCAAAATACAAATGAAAAAACACATTCCTAATGCACTTACCTCATTCAATTTATTGTTTGGTTGTTTATCCATTATTTCAAGTTTGGTGGAAAATGACCTAGAGAAAGCCGCTTATTTTATTGGTGCTGCAGCTATTTTAGACTTTTTTGATGGCTTTGTTGCTCGTGCCTTAAAGGTTGGTTCCGAAATGGGTAAACAATTGGATTCATTGGCTGATTGTGTTAGTTTTGGAGTTGCTCCAGGATTTATTTTTTATAAAATTACAAATATTCCAATCGATTTTAACCACTTTGATATTCATTCCTATATTTCGTTTTTAATTCCTATTTTTTCAGCAATTAGATTGGCTAAATTTAATATTGATACCCGTCAAACTGATTCATTTATTGGAGTTCCTACTCCGGCTAATTCTCTTTTTATAGCAGCTATTCCATTTGTAATTAGTGCCAATAGTTTTGGTTTGGGTTCTATTTTTCAAAATATTTGGTTCCTGGTTTTTTTTCCAATTGTAAGCGCTTATCTACTTGTAGCTGAGTTACCTCTGTTTGCTTTAAAATTCAAAAGTTTTGCTTGGCAAGCAAATCAACTACGATATATCTTTTTAATATGCTGTTTGATTAGTTTATTTGCATTTGGATATTTAGGAATAAACATCAGCATTATTTTATACATACTTTTTTCAATTTATAATAATTTTCAAACTAAAAAATGAAATACGCAGCCCACATAAACATTATGCCTCATAAGGCTTTATTAGACCCACAAGGAAAAGCAGTTACAGGTTCTATGCCAAATATTGGTTTACATACAGTATCGAATGTAAGAATTGGAAAACATATAACATTGGAGTTAGAAGCAGCTAATGAAACCGAAGCTAAACAAATGGTGGAAACTGCCTGCACTAAATTATTAGCTAACCTTATTATGGAAAGCTACGAATACACTGTAGTAGCAATTTAATTTTATTTGAAAAATGACAATCCTGAGAAAGCGTATTAAAACTATTTCAAAGGATTTTTTTTGCCCTAAACTTACTTTTCTTTTCCTCTTTTTCCGATGGCTAAAGCACAACTGCAATTCGTTTTTTACTAGTTGTCATTTGCCTAGTGTTTATTGCTTATTGCCTATTGCTTACATTCTATGTCCTTTAGCAACAAAAGCTCAAAACAAAGAATATGCAAAACAGTTGATTGAAAAATTATGTTCAGATGATTTTGCTGGCAGGGGTTATGTAAATGAAGGAGATAAAAAAGCATCTCGCTTAATAGCCGAAATTTTTAGAAAAAATAGACTCGGCTCCCCTACCGTTGATTACTATCAAACTTTCGGCTTTCCTGTTGTTACTTTTCCAGGTGAAACGTTTTTAAATGTTGATGGTGTTGGATTAGAAGCTGGTAGAGAATTTATTGTCAATGCGGGATGTCCATCAATAAAGGGAAAATTCAACGTAATTTATATCGATTCTGCTACCATTGATAATAGTTTTGCTTTTGAAACTTTCACCAAAAAATCATTGCGAAAATTTTTTATTGTAGTTACCGATATCAAAGGCAAAACATTTTTGCACCCTGAAAGGGCCGAAAGTATTTTATCGAACTCAATTGGAGCAAAAGGCTTAATATTCAATAACCAAGATAAGTTTACTTGGAGTGTAGCATTACAAAAAGAAAAATTCCCAATTATTTATATCCAAAAAAATGCCATAAAACACCATATGGTAGAATTATATATTAATATAGAATCCATTTTAATAAACCATCAAACGCAAAATATACTTGGAATAGTTAAAGGTAAACTTTACCCTGATTCATTTATAGTAATAACGGCACATTACGACCATCTTGGAAAATTTGGTGAGGCTATATTTCCTGGCGCAAATGATAATGCAAGCGGAATAGCAATGATGCTTGATTTGGTAGGCAATATTTCCAAAACTCCTCTAGATTATTCCGTACTATTTATTGCATTTGCAGGTGAAGAAGCAGGCCTATTAGGTTCTTATTATTACACACAAAATCCTACTGTTGCATTAAATAAAATGGCACTATTACTGAATTTAGATTTGATGGCAACGGGCGATAAAGGAATGACTGCAGTTAACGCTACCGAATTTCCTGATGAATTTAAGTTATTGCGTTACATCAATGAACAAGGAAACTATTTACCTAATATCAATTCAAGAGGAAAAGCTGCTAACAGTGACCACTATTATTTTACTGAGGCAGGCGTTAAATCATTCTTTTTTTATTTAATGGGAAATTATAGTTTTTATCATGATATTGATGATAAGGCATCTGCTGTAACATTAAGTAAATACAATGAATCGTATCAATTAATTTACGATTTTGTTAATGCATATATCAAACAAAGCATTGAAAATTCAATACCAAGTAAAAAATAATGAGTACTATTAGAAAGCTTGCAGGGCAAACAGCCGTTTATGGTTTAAGTACTATTTTGGGTAGATTTTTAAACTATTTATTGGTACCATTACACACAGCATTATTTTCAAAGGCCGACTTTGGCACTATAGCTGAAATGTATGGCTATGTTTCTTTTTTAAATGTGGTGCTCATGTATGGAATGGAAACAGCATATTTTAGGTTTTCTAATAGCAATAAAAATAATCCTCGAATTTTTTCTACGGCATTAATTTCAATATTAGTTACCTCCATAATTTTTATGGTAGGAACGGTGTTATTTGCACATCCCATAGCCAACCTCATAAGATATCCGGAACATGCAGAATATATTATCTATTTTGCTTTAATAATAGGTCTTGATGCCCTTACATTTTTGCCATTTGCGTTATTACGTCAACAAAACAAACCTTTAAAGTTTGCATTAGTAAAAAACATCAATATTTTTAGCAATATTCTTTTCAATTTATACTTCTTAATGTTATGTCCTTATCTTCAAAACAAAGGTATTGAAATGCCTTTATTCAATGGACAAGTTGGTATAAAGTATGTATTTATCAGTAACTTAATTGCCAGCATAATTACCATTCCACTTCTGTTAGTAGAATTTAAGAACATTAAATTAGGTTTTGATAAAATGATTTGGAAGCAAATGATAATTTATGGAGCACCTTTAATTATTGTAGGTTTTGCTGGTATGATTAACGAAACCTTAGACCGTGTATTAATAAAATACTTATATCCAGATGCCCATTTAGCGAATGAAATGAATGGCGTTTATGCGGCTAATTATAAACTTTCCATTTTAATGACTTTGTTTATACAGGCTTTTAAGTTTGCTGCTGAACCCTTCTTTTTTAGTCACTCAAAAAGTTCAGACAAACGCACCATTTATGCAGTAGTAATGGACTATTTTATTATCATTTGTCTTTTCTTGTTTTTAGTAGTTACTTTATTTATTGATTTCTTTAAACACTTCATAGATGCAAAATTTTATGAGGGTTTACATGTAGTACCAATTTTATTATTAGCCAATATGTTCCTCGGTATTTATTATAATTTATCTATTTGGTATAAACTAAGTGATAATAATAAAAAAGGAGCAAACATATCGCTTATGGGGGCTGGCATTACCTTGTTATTAAACTTCATTTGGATTCCTGTTTATGGTTATACCGGTTCGGCTTGGGCTACATTTATTTGCTATTTTAGCATGATGGTAGTTTGCTACCTAATGGGTAAAAAGTATTATCCCATCGAATATAATATTGGTAAATTTTTCGGTTACACTTTAACTGCAATTGCTATATTTTTTATAGGCAAATTGCTATCTGGTATTTTTACTGATGCAATTATTTTATATAGTATCAATATTCTTTTACTTATCCTTTTTATAACCATTGCTTTTATAGTAGAAAAGCGTTTTAAAACAATATTTAATCACTAGTTTTATGAAAATAAAAATAATTAATACTTCTAACAACGAATTACCTGCTTATGAAACAGCTCATGCCGCAGGTATGGATTTACGCTCTTTTGTAAGTGAGTCAATAATTTTAAATCCAAATTCAAAAGCACTTATACCTACAGGTTTATTTATGGAAATTCCAGTAGGTTATGAAGCCCAAGTTAGACCCAGAAGTGGTTTAGCTTTTAAACACGGAATTACTGTTTTAAACAGTCCAGGCACCATTGATGCTGATTATAGAGGCGAAGTTAAAGTACTTTTAATTAATCATGGAACCGAGCCGTTTGAAATAAAAAATGGGGAGCGCATAGCCCAATTAGTTATAGCCAAGCACGAAACGGCTGTATGGGAAATTACCACTGAGTTAAGCGAAACAGGCCGTGGCGCTGGTGGTTATGGAAGTACTGGAAAAATATAATCACCTATTTAGAAACAAAAAAGGAGTTACAAATTGTAACTCCTTTTTTATGGTGGGCCCACCTGGAATCGAACCAGGCACCTACTGATTATGAGTCAGTTGCTCTAACCGAATGAGCTATAGGCCCAAATCAAATGATTATTCTTTGATTTTTTAGGGAGTGCGAAAGTATGTAATTTGTATTATTATTGCAAATAATTTTTATAAAATGTTAAAATATAAAGCTATAATTTTTGATTTAGGCGGTGTAATTGTAAATCTTGATCAAGATAGAACTATTAGAAGTTTTAAACGACTCAATATTGATTTAGACGAAGTAAATGAAAAATTGCCCATTTTTAAAGAATATGAATTGGGTAAAGTAAATACTGAAACATTTGTACAAACCATTAAGGCTGAACTTAAAGGAAATGCCAGTGATGTAGAAATTTCTAATGCTTGGAACAACATGATTTTAAATGTTCCAATTGATAGAATTGAAATTTTAAAACAGCTAAGAAAAGAATATAAAATTTTTATTCTAAGTAATACCAACGAATTACACATTCAAGAATTTAAAAAAATATTTGAAAAAGACCATCCAGATGAAATTTGGGAAAATCTTTTTGATAAAATTTATTACTCACATCAAATACATTTGCGCAAACCACACCTAGAAGCTTGGCAAATTATTTTAGACGAAAACAACTTAAAGCCTGAAGAAACTATATTTATAGACGATACCCGAATGCACTTCAAAGCAGCTGAAACAATGGGTATTAAAAGTATTTGGACAAAAAGACCTATTGGACAATGGTTTGTAGATGAAATAAAACTGCTTGAAAAACAATAGCTTATAATTCAACCCTAAATTGTATATTGCAGTATGCTTTTGATTTTTGCAGCTGACGAAAAATCGCCAAGGTTACTCTATATTTTAAATGAGGTTTTGCTTAAACGCCTTCAAATAACTTATACATTAACCGATAGCTTTGATTATTTTATGCGTTCAAAAATGCCTAAAATAAACTACTCCAACACCATTATGGAGCACTGCATTAATATTCCGGCTCACACCCTTTTATTTGAAGAAAATTTAAAGAAAATTCCTGTAGTAGTTGAAAAAAGTGAGCAGTTTATTCATACCTTTTTTAACTTAAAATTTGATACTGATAAATTTATTGAACCACCAAAGCAGCATTTACCGTTCGATATATTTAGTGCCAGTTTTTATTTATTAGGTAGATACGAAGAATATATTCTCCCTCATTTCGATTTACACAATAGATTTAAGGCTGAAGAAAGTTTGGCTTTTAAAAATGGTTTTCTACAAATTCCATTGGTTGATTTTTGGGCAATAGAGTTGGGCAAAATTATTCATAAACAGTATAGTCATATCAATTATACACTTACTAATTATGCTGAGTTAAATACTTTTGATATTGATTTTGCATACAAATACAAAGGTTTAAGCTCATTTAGATTTTACAAAAAAGCTTTGGGTAATTTATTCAGACTTGACTTTAAAGAACTGAATAAACAATTTGACAAAAACCTAAAAGATGAATTTGATACTTATGATTTCATTTTTAAGTCTTTGGGCAATAAACCATCTCATTTCTTTTTTCTATTAGCTGAAAGCGAAAGCACTCACGACAAAAACTTGCTTCCAGAAAGTAGCGAATATCAAAATTTAATAAAGCATATTGCTTCTAAATTTCCAGTTGGAATTCATCCTTCATACCACGCTAGTTCAAGTAAAAAAATACTTTTTACCGAAAAAACCGAATTAGAAAAAATAAGCAATACTACAATTAATACAAGCAGGTTCCATTTTTTAAAATTTAAACTACCTTCTAGTTTTAATCATTTAATAGAAAGTAATATAATGGAAGATTATAGCATGGCTTATGGTAATAAAATTGGCTTTAGAGCTAGCACTTCCAAAGGTTTTCAGTTTTTTGATTTGATAGAAAATACCGCAAAAAACTTAGAAATATTTTCGCCTTGCATAATGGATGTTACTTTAAAAAATGGAGAAAATTTCACTCCTGAAGAAGCCAATATAGCTATTCAAAAACTAAAAACTGAAGTTAAAAAAGTAGGCGGAAACTTTATAAGTATTTGGCATAACTCCAACCTTACCAATACTCCTGAATGGGAGCATTGGCGAACGGTTTGGTTAAATATGGTGAACGAATAATTTATTCGGCTTTAGTTTCTTTATCAAAAACACGTTTGGTACCTTGGTACATTTCGTATTGATGGAACTTGCATTCTAATGGGCCGTTAAAAACCAATAAACGCTGAGAAGTTTTTAGCCTAATACTTTTCATAGCCTCCTGATTTGAGGATAAAACCCAAGCTTGCCAACCTGAAAAATCTTTTTTGAATTTATCTCCAATCATTTTATAAAAAGCATTTGCTTCTTCCAAAGCTAAGCGCTCGCCATAAGGCGGATTCATTATTAAGCAACCTCTTTCAGCATTTGGCATTAGGTTTTCAAAAGGCGTTTTATCTAATTTTATTACACCAGTTAAACCAGCTTTATCTACGTTTGATTTTGCAATTTGCAATGTATCCCACGAAATATCAGAACCGTTAATGGTTAATTTAATATCTTTTATTCCAGCTTTTCCTTCTTGTTTTACCTCCTGCCAAAGTTGATGATCGTAATCTAACCACGACTGAAAACCAAAACGTTTGCGTAAGTAATTAGCAGGAATATTTTTAGCCATCATGGCTGCTTCTATCAATATGGTTCCACTTCCGCACATGCCATCCATCAAAGCCTCTGAACCGTTCCAACCCGTCATTTTAACAATAGCAGCAGCTGTTACTTCATTTAAAGGAGCTTTATTTGCATCCTCGCGGTAACCTCTGCGGTGCAATGAGTCGTTACTTGAGTCTAACGATAGCGTGGCGCTATCTTGAAAAATATGTAAGTTTAAACGTAAATCAGGGTTAACAATATCAACATTAGGACGTTTGTTAAATTTAGTTCTAAATTGATCAACTATGGCATCTTTAGCCTTTAAAGCTATGTATTGTGAATGGTTAAAATAATCAGAACGCAATAATCCATCAATTGCCAACGAACCATTTACATCTAAAAATGCACTCCAATCAATAGTACCAATTGCATCATAAAGTTCTCGATCGTTTCTGGCTTTGAAACTATAAAAAGGCAAAAGAATTTTTAGCGCCAAACGAGAATGAAGATTTACCTTGTACATTAACCTTTTATCGCCTTCAAAACTAACTGCTCGTTTTAAGCGCTGTGTATTTTGTGCTCCAAGTTCTTGTAATTCTTTTTCTAACAAAGGCTCCAAGCCTTGTTGTGTTTTGGCAATCATTTTAAATTGCCCTGAAGTAATGTTTTTCAAAATTTTAGTGTTTTTAAATAATTACTAACTCCTATAAATAGCTAGTAATAAGCTTAAAGTAAATTTTTTAAGCGCACAATAATAACAAAAATATACTAGAGGAAGCGAAATATGTTTAATTTATTCGAGAATATATTCTTGGACAAGCAATCAATTTTTGTAATCTTGTAATCTTTAAATTTTCTAATCTTACAATTTTTACATGAATTTACAAAACAAAATAGCCGTTGTTACAGGTGTTAGCAAAGGAATTGGCAAAGCCGTATGCGAACAATTATTAGCAAATGGCGCAACAGTATTTGGCTTAGGTCGAAATAATAACGACATTTCAAATTCAAATTACACTTTTATCAACTGCGATGTACGCAGCTTTGATTCAGTTCAAAATGCTTTCAATACAATATTTACAAAAACTAAGCAAACCATTGATATTCTTATAAATAACGCAGGATTAGGTTATTTTGGGTTTTTGGAAGATATGCCTATTGAACAATTTCATGAAATGCAAGAAACCAACTTAAACGGTATTTTTTATTGCTGTAAAATGGCTTTGCCAAAAATGAAAGAAAAGGAAATTGGCCATATCATCAATATTGCTTCTACTGCTGCGTTAGAAGGAATGGCGCAAGTAGTTGGTTACTCAGCAAGTAAATGGGCTGTAAAAGGTTTTAGCGAGTCGCTTTTTCGCGAAGTTCGCGATTTTAAAATAAAAGTAACTTGTATTTATCCTGGCGCGGTAAAAACAGATTTTTTCAGAAATAGTCCAGGCGTAAAACCTCACGATTATATGTTAATGCCCGAAGATGTGGCGGCCAATTTAATCTTCGCATTGCAAATGCCTGATAATTTTCATACTGTAAATCTTGAAATTAGACCATTGCAACCAAAAGGACCTAAAAAATAATTAGCTCGAAAACCTTTATTATAAAGGCATCTTCAACTCGTCTTGAAAAAATGTGCAACATTAATTAAAAATAAATAGGCTAATATTTTGTTAAGCATTATTTTTACCGCAAAAATCAAACATAAAATATGCCAACTTTACGTTTCAACGCTTTAAAAACTGCCCTCAGCAGAAATCCAGTTCTTACCAAAGCCCCATCTGAAAAAGTATCAGATTTTTACAACAGCAATGTATTTAACGACAGTGCCATGAAAAACTTTTTAAGCAAAGAAGCTTACGAAGCAGTTTCAAGAGCTGTAAAAATGGGTGAAAAAATTGACCGTAGCCATGCTGATGCAGTAGCTTCGGGAATGAAAAATTGGGCAATGAGCCGTGGAGTTACGCATTATACACATTGGTTTCAGCCATTAACGGGTGCTACAGCCGAAAAACATGATGCCTTTTTTGAACCAACTGAAGATGGTCGTTCAATGGAAAAGTTTTCAGGAGGCGCTTTGGTTCAGCAAGAACCAGATGCAAGTAGTTTTCCAAACGGAGGTATTCGTAACACTTTTGAAGCGCGTGGTTACACCGCTTGGGACCCTTCATCGCCAGCATTTATTATGGAAGAAAATAATGGTAAAACTTTATGTATTCCTACCATTTTTGTTTCTTATACAGGTGAGGCGCTAGATTTTAAAGCACCTTTATTAAAAGCATTACATGCAGTTGAAAAATCAGTAGTAAGTGTTTGCGCTGATTACTTCGATACTAACGTTACTAAATCATCAGTAAGTTTAGGTATAGAGCAAGAATATTTTTTAATTGACGAAGCTATGTTTTATGCTCGTCCAGATTTAATGTTAACTGGCCGCACTTTATTAGGCCATGCTCCTGAAAAAGGACAACAATTAGAAGATCATTACTTTGGTTCAATTCCTCCAAGAATTCACGATTTTATGGTGGATTATGAAACTGAAGCATACAAATTAGGAATCCCTTTAAAAACCCGTCATAACGAGGTAGCTCCAGGTCAATTCGAATGTGCTCCAAATTTTGAAGAAGCTAATTTAGCAGTTGACCATAACCAATTGTTAATGGATTTAATGGAAAAAGTGAGTCAGCGCCATGGTTTAAAAGTTCTGTTACATGAAAAACCATTTGCTGGTGTTAACGGTAGCGGAAAACACAATAACTGGAGTTTAATTACCAATACAGGTGTAAATTTATTAGCTCCTACCAAAAATCCAGAAACCAATTTACAATTCCTTACTTTCTTTGTAAATGTAATTAAGGCTGTTAGCGATAATGCTGATTTATTACGTGCATCAATTGCTACTGCAAGTAACGATCACCGTTTGGGTGCCAACGAAGCTCCACCGGCAATTATGAGTATTTTTATTGGCAGCCAAATGACCAACGTGTTAGATTCAATTTTAAACGATAAATCGAGCGCTAAGGTTAATACCAAATCAAAACAAGCTATCAATGTTATCAAAATTCCTGATATTTTATTAGACAATACCGATAGAAACCGTACTTCGCCATTTGCCTTTACTGGAAATAAATTTGAATATAGAGCGGTTGGTTCAAGTGCAAATTGTGCTAATGCAATGATTGTTTTAAACACAGTAATGGCAGACCAATTAAACAAATTTAAAGCTGAGGTAGATGCCTTAATTAAGAAAGGTAAAAAGAAAGAAGAAGCTATTTTGAGCACTTTAAAAGCTTATTACAAAGCATCTAAAAACATTTTGTTTGAAGGAAATGGTTATAGTGACGAGTGGGTTAAAGAAGCTGAAAAACGTGGTTTATCAAATGTAAAAACTACTCCAGAAGCTTTGAATGCCTACGTTTCAAAACAATCGGCTGATTTATTTACTAGAAATAATATTTTTAGCAAAATAGAATTAGAAGCTCGTTATGAAATTATGCAAGAATTATATGTAAAAAAGATAGACATTGAGGCAAAAACATTATCACAATTAGCTACATCACATGTAATTCCGGCTGCTGTAGAATACCAAAGCAAATTGGCTACTAATGTTCAAGCTTTAAAAGGTGCGGGTTTAAGCAAAGCAAGCTACGAAACACAGTTAAAAACTATCGAAACTATTTCTAAACATATAAAAACAATTAGCGATAACGTAGATAAAATAATTATTGAAACTGAAAAAGCACACCATGCAGTTAATACACACAAAGCAGCGGTGGCATTATGCCATAAAGTAAAACCTTTATTTGATAATGTTCGCTCGTCAAGTGATGCTTTAGAGTTTATGGTAGATGATACTTTATGGCAATTACCTAAGTACAGAGAAATGTTATTTATTAAATAATTTTTTTGCATTTTATGCATTTTTAAACAGCCATTCAATACTATTTTGAATGGCTGTTTTGTTTAAAAGCACTCATTTATAGATAATTAAAAAAAGAAAAGTTGCAAAAAAAAACATTGTTTAATACGCTAAAAACATTAAAATTGCGTTTGTACTAAATCAAACGCAAAAAGTATTTACACATGAAACAAAATTACATGATAAAATTAACTGGATTTGTATTAATATTATCTGCTTTATTCTTCGCTTGTAAAAGTGGTGGAGGAGATATTAACGAAGCTCGAAAAAAGTTCAAAGACCTACAATATGCAGCAGCTGGAACCATTTATCAAAAAGTATATGGTACTACTAAAAACAAAGATATTAAGAAAGAAGCAGCTTTTTATGCTGCTGAATGCGCTAGATTATCAAACAATTGGCTTGTAGCCCAAAATTGGTACACCAAATCTGTTCAGCAAGATCCAACCAATTCTGAAGCGAAATACCGTCAAATTCAAGCTTTGAAATTTTCGGAAAAATATGTTGAAGCAATTACTGAGGCTAATAAATACAAAAAAGATGTTGGTTCTGATCCAAAGATTGACTTAGAAGACTGTGGAAGTATAAATGCACAGAAATGGAAATCAGAAAAAACACGTTTTGTTGTTGAAAATGTAGCTAAATTAAATACCAAATTTAGTGACTTTGCTCCAATGTATTTTAGAAAAGACCAATTAATGTTTTCAAGTGATAGACTTGAAGTAGGTGTAAGCGGTAAAGACAAATACGGTTGGTTTAATAATGGATACTGCGATGTTTACACAACAACGTTGAAATTAAACAAAAAGAATAAAGAAATTATTGAAAATTATAGCCCACCCATTTTAGTTGACAAGAAAAATGTGAATGGAAAATGGAACGATGGTACTGTTTGTTTTGATGCAAAATTTACCACCATGTATTTTACTAAATGTAATTATGGTGAAAAAAATGATGGTAAGGGAGCACATTGTAGAATATACGAATCTAAATTGAGCGGAACAGAGTGGAGCGTTCCAGTACCACTTCCTTTTAGTACCGATTCATTTGATTGTGGCCAACCATTTTTAAGTAAAGACGGAACTACATTATATTTCTCAAGTAATATGCCTGGCAGTATTGCTAAGCCAGTAACTAGTGCAGAAAATCCTGAAGGTGCAGAATTAAGTAAAGATTTATACAGTGTAAGTTACAGCAAAAGAGGAAATGCTTGGGGCGATCCAGTAAATTTAGGTCCAGCAATTAATACTGATGGTGACGAAGGTTTTCCTTTCCAACACGAAGATGGCACTTTATACTTTGCCTCAAATGGCAAATGTGGTATGGGTGGATTAGATATATTTTATACCAAAGGACAAGGTACCGATTGGAGTGATGCTATCAACATGAAAGCACCAATAAACTCGGGTGGAGATGACTTTTCAATTATCTTCTCAAAAGATAAAGAAAGTGGATTTTTTGCATCTAACAGATTGAACAGCAAAGGTGGAGATGACATTTACAGATTTACAAAAACACCATTGGTATTTACTTTGAGTGGTGTGGCTAGAAGTTCAAAAGATGGTGCAATTCTGAAAAATACAACTATCCAGTTTACTAATAGTAATGATACCATTAAGTTAGTAGTAAAAACTGACGAAGTTGGTTCGTATAGAATTCCATTAAGAGCTGGTACAGACTATGATTTTTATGGTTCAAAGCCATTACATTATGATAGTAAGATATACGGAGCAACAACCAAAGGGCTTGAAGTTTCAACTGATTTGGTACAAGATTTAACTTTAAAACCAATTGATTTAGAAGAATTTACGGTTAAAGGAATTTATTATGGCTTAGATAGTGCAGATATTAGACCACGTTCGGCAGAGATTTTAGATTCATTAGTATTTATAATGAATAAATATCCAATGTTAAAATATGAATTGGGTTCGCACACAGATTGTAGAGCAGATTCGTTATACAATATCAAATTATCGCAAAGACGTGCTGATTCATGTGTTGGTTATTTAATTCGCCATGGAGTTGATTCAATGCGTTTAGTTTCTAGAGGATATGGAGAAAACGAGCTTGCAATAAAAAAATGTGCTTGTGAAGGACCTAATGAAAGAATTGAAGGTCAAAAATGTTCGGAAGCTGAGCATCAAGAAAACAGAAGGACTACAGTAAAAGTAATTGAAACTAATTATGTAGCTCCTCCTAAACCTAAAACAGCAGATCCTGTTAAACCTGCTCCAGGTCAAAGAGTAAGACCAGGAAGTCAACCCCCACAAAGGAGATAATTTATTCATAAAAAAACCGGTAACTATTTAGTTGTCGGTTTTTTTTATGTTCAAAATTTCCAATTTTTTAAAACATAAAATAGGAAATTATTTTAAAATAATGATGTACTTTTGCTTATCTTTTTATGAGTGATTCAATCAAACACGAGTGCGGAATAGCCCTTATTCGCCTACTTAAACCGCTGAGTTTTTACCAAGAAAAATATGGCTCAGCGTTATACGGTTTAAAACGCCTTTACCTTTTAATGGAAAAACAACACAACCGCGGCCAAGATGGCGCAGGAGTGGGAACCATTAAAATAAATGCTTTGCCTGGCGAAACTTATATCAATCGTCAGCGTGCAAATGGAAGCAATGCCATTGCCGAAATTTTTGAAAAATTAAATAAAAAAGTTAGCAAATCAGGAACCAAAGAGCAGTTACGCGACCCTGATTACATGCGCTCCAATGTGCCTTTTATGGGCGAGTTATTGCTCGGTCATTTGCGCTACGGAACTCATGGAGGCAATAGTGTAGATTTATGCCATCCGTTTATTAGAGAAAATAATTGGATGAGCCGAAATTTAATGCTTGCGGGTAATTTTAACCTAACCAATGTAGATGAATTATTCAACGTTTTGGTAGAGTTAGGCCAACATCCTAGTGAAAGAGCTGATACGGTAACTATGCTGGAAAAATTTGGTCATTTTATTGATGAAGAAAACCAACGTTTGTTTACCAAATACAAATTAGACGGACACAGCAACCAAGAAATATCGAGTTTAATAGCCAAGGAATTAAATATTGAAAATATTTTAAAACGCTCATTGCGTGATGCTGATGGAGGTTATGTTATGGCTGGTTTATTAGGTCATGGCGATGCTTTTGTAGTTCGCGATCCTAACGGAATTCGCCCTTGTTTTTATTATTGCAACGATGAAATTGCGGTAGTTACTAGCGAGCGTCCTGCTATTCAAACAGGTTTCAATATTCCGATTAGAGAAATAAAAGAATTAGGTCGTGGTAATGCATTAATTATTAAGAAAGATGGAACCATAACCGAAACCAATATTATACCACAAGCCGAAAATAAAGCATGTTCGTTTGAACGTATTTATTTTAGCCGTGGAAATGATAGAGACATTTACAAAGAGCGCAAGCAGCTTGGTTATTTGCTAGCTGATAAAATAATGAAAACTGTAGATTATGATTTTAAAAATACAGTTTTTAGCTATATACCCAATACAGCAGCGGTTTCGTTTTATGGAATGGTGGATGGTATAAACGATTTATTAAACACCCATAAAATTGAACAAATTAAGCAATTAGGCGCAAATATTACCGATGAAAAACTAAAAGAAATTTTAGAATTACATCCGCGAAGAGAGCGTGTAGCGGTTAAAGATGCTAAACTAAGAACATTTATTACCGATGATACCAACCGCGAGGATATGGTAGCTCATGTGTACGATGTAACTTATGGAATTGTAAAAAACCATGAAGATACTTTAGTAGTAATTGACGATTCAATTGTGCGTGGTACAACTTTAAAAACATCTATTTTACGTATTTTAGATAGATTACATCCTAAAAAGATAGTAATTGTTTCTTCTGCTCCGCAAATTCGTTACCCTGATTGTTATGGAATTGACATGAGTAGGTTAAAAGATTTTGTAGCTTTTCAAGCCATGATAGCTTTGGTTAAAGAGCGTAAACTAGATGCTAAAATTGACGAAGTTTACCGAAAATGTAAAGCGCAAGAAAATCTGCCAAAAGAAGAAATGAAAAACTATTTGAAAGATTTATATGCGTTATTTACACCTGACGAAATTTCGGCACAAATAGCTAAAATTGTTACTCCGGATGAAATTACTGCTGAGGTAGATGTAATTTTCCAAAGCATTGAAAATTTACACCAAGCATGTCCTAACCATCATGGCGATTGGTATTTTACAGGAAATTACCCAACTCCAGGCGGAACTAAAGTAGTAAATAAAGCATTTATTAATTATTACGAAGGCAGTAATGCCCGAGCTTACTAAGCGTTTTATTAAATTAATTATACTAAAGAAAAGAGGCTGTATTTTTATATGGCCTCTTTTTATTTTGATAGCAACTATTAAATTCGTTTTATGGAATTTGAAATAATTGAAACCGAAAGACTCTTGCTGCGCAAATCGGGAATTGAGCAACTTAATTTTGTGTTTACCAATTACGCAGATGAGGAGTTAAGCACTTTTTTAGGAGCTTATACTGATACTGCATTAGCTACAGATAAGGAACGTTTTAAACAAGGTTTTACATCATATAATCGTTCGGTTGTTATATTCCATTTGTTAAATAAAACCGATAATAAAGTAATTGGTGCATGTGCTTTTCATAATTGGTATGCCATACATCAAAGAACTGAAATTGGTTACGATATAAAATTGGACGAATACAAGCAAAAAGGCTATATGACAGAAGCTGTTAGAGCCATTATTCATCATGGTTTTACTAACATGAATTTAAACAGAATAGAAGCGCTCGTTAGTCCTAAAAATATTCCATCTTTAAAGTTAATCACCAATATGGGGTTTAGCCAAGAAGGTGTTTTGAAAGAGCACTACCATGTTGATGGAATTTTAGAAGATTCCTTGCTTTTTGGACTTTTAAAGAAAAATTTCCAAAAAATATAGATTGCTTAAAAGTGTTTGGAATAAAAAAAATCCCTGCTTTATGCAAGCAAGGACTTTAATTTATATATAAAATTGATGCATTAGTAGGGTATTTTGTTTATTTGATTAATTCATAGACATTATTCATATCTTTAACTCTCAAAACACCAAATTTTAAATTAGAGTATACAGTATCTCCATATGTATTTGGTGAAATAGAAACACTATCATAAATATGACTAAGGACGCTAAGCTGCTTTAATTGAAAAAAATTAATGTAGCGCCCATCATATATTTCATTTGTTTCAAAATTAGAGCTATTGTAACGAACAAGAGGACCTCCTTGCCAGTATCCATAATAATTAATTTGAAAAAAATCCGTATCACTTGCAGCCATTTTCAGGTTGTATTTTTGTATATTGTAGTTTTCGCAGCTTTCACCGTATAGTTCGTTTGTAATTGTTTCTTTCAAACCTTGGCTTTTAAAAAGTAAGGTATCGGTTCCATTTTTTAAAAATAAACGAGTGCTGGTATCGCTGTAAGGAATGATATTAGGTAAGTAGCTTTTATCTACTCCCCTTTCTATGGGTTTGCTATCAGGGCAACCTTTGCTACAAGCATTTATTAAAACACTTAGCAATACCAAATATATAATTGAGGGTAATTTTACTTTCATACTTTTACTCAAACTAAAGAATTTATTTTAAACAAACATTCCATTTTTTAACTGTAAAAACAATTTAAAAATTTAGAATAAAAAAATCCCTGCTTTATGCAAGCAAGGATTTTAAATTTATATATAAAATTGCCCCCACATCGGGCTAGTTAATTGTGGCATGTTTGGTTAAATAATGTTCGGTCGTTGAGCTTGTCGAAACGCTCTAACATTATTTATAAGATTAGTGCCATTTCGGCTCCGCTCAATGTCCGAAGACATTCGAAACAAAATTAGTATCATTTCGTCCAAATGTCATTTCGGCTCCGCTCAATGACCGAAGCCGTTTCGGACGAAAGATTTCGGACAAACTCAACGACCATGGTCATTGAATCACAAATCATAAATCAAAATTCATAAATCAACTAGCTGCATCCTGTTTGTGTGCCGCAATTTAAGCATTTATAACATGCACCACTGCGAATGGTAATATGGCCACAAGTTGGACAAGCAGGACTATCGCCCATGCGTTTATTCATTTCGTTCACTTGGTCCAATTGTGCTTCCATGGTTTGACTAACAACAACCGACTGAGGTGCCAAAGCTGTTTTTTCTACTTTATGAAAACCAATGGTAGTATTTTGAACCAAGTTATCGGCCACAATATTACTAAAGCTTTCTGATTTTACCATACTTGAACCATGAATTACATGGCGGTGTTGGTTAATGGCCAACATACTTCGCTGACTTTCTGTGGGTGGCACTTGTATAAAATCTTCTCTACCCAAATATTCAAAGCCCAACATGCGGAACATGTAATCAATAATAGAGGTAGCATTTTTAATATTATCATGGCCAGTAACCATTCCAGCAGGCTCAAAGCGAGTGAACGTAAATTTATCTACATACTCTTCTAAAGGCACACCATATTGTAAACCTAACGAAACTGCTATGGAAAAACAGTTCATTAAGCTGCGTAAAGTGGCTCCTTCTTTATGTAAATCTACAAATATTTCACCCAAAGTTCCGTCTTCGTATTCGCCAGTACGCACAAAAATGGTTTGTCCGCCAACAGAAGCTTTTTGTGTAAATCCACCTCGTTTGCCAGGTAAAGTTTTACGTGCTACTACACCTGCCAATTTATGTTTAAATGCTGTATCGTGAGTTCTATTTAAAATGGCTGTAGCTGCTTCCAACACTTGCTCAGGGCTTAACTCGCCAACTGGTTTGTGTGCATCTTCGCCTAAAATAGCTTCTACCGTTTCTTGAATTTCCTCTTCATCCTTCACATCCGATTTATTAGAAAGCGGTTGGCTTAATTTACAGCCATCGCGGTAAAGGGCATTGGCTTTTAAACCTAAACTCCAGCTCATGTAGTAACATTCTTTGATGTTTTCTATAGTAGCTTCGTTTGGTAAATTAATTGTTTTTGAAATAGCTCCACTTAAAAATGGTTGCGCAGCAGCCATCATTCTAATATGGCCAGTAGCAGCAATATATCGTTCGCCTTTATTGCCACATTTATTGGCACAATCAAATACTGGTAAATGCTCGTCTTTTAAGTAAGGAGCACCTTCTACCGTCATGGTGCCACATATATAATCGTTGGCTTCTTCTATTTCGGTTTTGGTAAAACCTAACTTACGCAATAAATTAAATGTATGGCTATTATAATCTTCAGGCTTGTAACCTAAACGCTGCAAGCAATCTTCACCTAATGTCCATTGGTTAAATGCAAAACCAATTTCAAAAGCACCTGCAGCTGCTTTGTCTAATTTCTCTATTTCCTCATCGGTAAAACCTCGGAATTTTAAACTTTCAGGATTGATATGTGGCGCACCTTTTAAAGTAGCGTGGCCAATGGCATATTTCTCAATGGCATCAATTTCTGTTTGATTGTAACCTAAGTTTTTTAAAGCCGCAGGCACACCCGAATTGATGATTTTAAAATAACCACCACCTGATAATTTTTTAAATTTAACCAAAGCAAAATCTGGTTCAATTCCAGTAGTATCGCAATCCATAACCAAACCAATGGTTCCAGTTGGAGCAATTACAGTAGCTTGGGCATTGCGGTAGCCATATTGTTCACCCATTTGAACTGCTTTATCCCAAGCACTGGTGGCAGCAGTTAATAAATAATCAGGGCAATATTTTGGATCAATTCCTACAGGTTTTACTGAAAGTCCTTCGTAAGCTTCGGTAGCATTATATGCTGCATAACGATGGTTGCGCATTACACGCAACATGTGCTCTTTGTTTTCTTGGTATTTGCTAAATGTACCTAAATGCTTAGCCATTTCAGCCGAAGTTTGATAGGCAACTCCATTTAAAATAGCAGTTATTGCTCCGCAAATGGCAAAGGCCTTTGGCGAATCGTAAGGAATACCAGCTATCATTAACATGGAACCTAAATTGGCATAACCCAAACCTAAAGTTCTGTAATCGTACGAAAGTTGTGCTACTTCTTTTGAAGGAAACTGAGCCATTAACACTGAAATTTCTAACACCATAGTCCATAAACGGCTACTGTGTTCAAAACCTTTTACATCAAATGTTAAAGTATTGGCATCAAAATATTTCATTAAATTAAGCGAAGCCAAATTACAAGCGGTATTGTCTAAAAACATATATTCCGAACATGGATTAGATGCATTGATTCTTCCGCCTTCAGGACAAGTATGCCATTCATTGATAGTTGAATCGTATTGCACACCAGGATCGGCACAAGCCCAAGCCGCATCGGCTATCATATCCCACATATCGCTTGCAGGAATACTTTTAATGGTTTTGCCATTGGTACGTGCTTTTAAATCCCAGTTTTTTCCTTCGTTTAAAGCAGTAAAAAACTCATGAGGAATGCGTACTGAATTATTTGAATTTTGACCAGAAACAGTTGCGTACGCTTCGCCTTCATAATCGCTTGCATAGCCTGCGGCAATTAAAGCGGCTACTTTCTTTTCTTCGTTTTTCTTCCAATTTATAAATTCAACTATTTCGGGGTGATCTAAATCTAAACAAACCATTTTAGCGGCTCTGCGTGTAGTTCCGCCCGATTTAATGGCTCCCGCAGCCCTATCGCCAATTTTTAAAAAACTCATTAAGCCCGATGAAGTTCCACCGCCACTTAATTTTTCCATGGAGCCTCTAATTTTAGAATAATTGGTTCCAACACCAGAACCATATTTGAATATACGTGCTTCGCGCACCCATAAATCCATTATACCACCATCGTTTACCAAATCATCATCAACCGAAAGTATAAAGCAAGCATGAGGTTGCGGACGCTCGTATGCCGAAGTTGATTTTTCTAACTGACCCGTTTTTGGATTTACAAAATAATGTCCTTGCGGTTTACCAGCTATTCCATAAGAGCTATGCAAACCGGTATTAAACCATTGTGGTGAGTTTGGCGCAGCATATTGACCAATTATCATAAACACCATTTCTTCGTAAAATACTTGTGCATCGTTACGAGAATTAAAGTAACCATAATCTTCGCCCCATTTCATCCAACAATGAGCCATTCTATGCGCCACTTGTTTAATGCTTGTTTCTTGTCCTAAACTACCATCAGGTTGGGGTACTCCAGCTTTTCTAAAATATTTTTGTGCCAATACATCTGTGGCTACTTGGCTCCACGATTTTGGTACTTCAACATTTTTCAATTCAAATACGACACTTCCATTGGTATTTTTAATTACCGAAGTTCGGTAATCATATTCAAACATATCAAATGGACTTACGTCTTCTTTAGTAAAATGGCGGCTAATGTTTAACCCTTTTTCTAGGTTGTTCTTTTTGGTTGATTTAGTCATGGTTTAATGGCTTGCTTTAATTCAGACTTGATGGTACTTTTTATTTAAAACCACTTTTTAAATTTTTGGCGATAAATAGTCAATCAAAAATGCAAGTATATAAACGCTAAATCAAGTTAGAATATGCACACATTTTTTGGAGAGGCTTGGCAAGTGCTTTATTTGTTAAAAGTTAGCCTGTGAATAAGGTTTTTTACACAAAAAAAAATGCAGTGTTGGTAAGGCAAATAAGCCTTATCAATTCACCACATTATCAATTAATTGTCTAAAATAAAATACAAAGCACCAAAATAAATACCATGCCGAAAATGGCCAACTAAAATTATATAATTATTTAATAATATTCAGCTAAAAATTGGAGATAATTAATACGGTATTTACAAAAAATATTGTGTCTATTTTCAAGAATAAACCCTTAAACTGGTTCCAGTTAAAGTAGTTTTATATTGAGTTAAACTTTTAGAGGCTGGACCTTGAGTTACTGCACCTGTGGTACTAAACTTTGCACCATGGTTTGGGCAAATAAAATTATTATTACTTGAGCTGTAATAAACATTGGTTCCCTCGTGTGTGCAAGCAGCCGATACTGCTATAAAACTGCCAGAGGTAGTGCGGGCTACAATTACACCATTACTTACCAAATAACCTCCATTAGCAGCTAAAGCGCCTGTGCTTACATCTAGGGTAAAATCAACATTACTTGGGGTTGAAGTAGTTGTACTTTCTTTAGAACAACTTGAAACACCACCAATACAAACGGGTACTAATAATGCGGCTACACCAAAGCCAACTTGCGATAAAAATTCTTTTCTGTCCATAAAATTATTTTTTCTCGAAAGTAGTAATAACAACTTTTTAAAAATGTTACATTATGGTAAAAATAGACATAAAAAAAGAGCCCGAAGGCTCTTTCAGAAAAAGTTAAAGATTAACTTATTCAATTACTTTTGCATCTTCCATATTGCTAGAAGAATCATTATTTTCATCTTCATTCTTTTTACGTTTACCTGTAATTAATCTCCAAATAAATCCACCAGCAGCTATTAAACCCAAAATAATAACTTTACCAAACTTAGCTAATACAGCAAAAATTCCAACTTTAGCTAAAATTTTACCTGCTACTAAACCGCCAATTGTCCAAGCTGCAACTTCATCAATATTTGAATCAAAATCAGCATATCTGCTACCTTCATTAAACTGCACACTGGTAATTACTTTATCAATTGATGATTTAACTTCATTTAATTCATCCATAGAAGCAACTGCATTTAACATAAAAATACCCTTACGACCTAAAACACGTAAGTTGTAATTTAAAGTACTTAAGCTATCAGTTCCAAATTTTAATTCCTTAGCCCAATGCAATACTTTTTTGTTTTTATCGTAAAAAGGAGTTGATGCCCAACCTACAAATTGAATTGGTTGATAACCCGCTTTAACTCTTTCAGGATTAGCTTCTTCAAATTCTTTTTGTTGTTCTTTTAACAATTCACTGTAATCAATATCGTCTGCATCGTCATCTTTTACATATCCCATTGCATCGAAACTGATAGTAAAAGCCCAGCTTTTTGTGCCAACCACACCCCTATTTTCAGGAACTAACATTCCTATTGTAGAACTATCTGCTGGGTTTCCCCAAAGTTCGGTAAGAACATAAATACTTTGTTCTTTATTCAAAAATTTGAAGCCTCGTGGTACAGTAAGTTTTGCATTTCCATCTTTTAAATCAATAACTCCAGTTTCGTACTTTAAGTTAGATTCTACTAAATCGGCCCAAATTTGGGTGCTGTCTATTTCTTGTGCAAAGCCAGCAATAGATACAAAAAACGCAGCTAAAGCTGACAAAATAATTTTTTTCATTGGTAAATTTTTTTTAAATAAGTTTTGGTTAAAAGCACCCTTTAAATGCTTGTTTTTAATAAATTACAAATAGCAATAAACTATTTTTTTTGATTAAAACAATGGTTTCACTGGCTATAACAAATTATTGTAGTATGACAAGAAATTACACAAACTACTAAAACTAAATGCAAACTTTATGGCTAATAGCTCAAAATAAATTACTTTTGTACTTAATTATACAAAAGAGACTTATTGATACATGCAAGCATTTTTAATTAAAGACTTAAAAGATTACGAAGGAAAAGAAGTTACACTAAAAGGTTGGGCAAGCAACCGCAGAGATAGTAAAGGAATTTATTTTATAATTTTACGCGATGGTACAGGATGGTGCCAATGTGTGGTTAGTGCCGATAGCGTAAGCGAAGAGGTATTTAACGAATGTAAAAAAATTTCAATTGAAACTTCAATTGAAATAACTGGTAGCGTTAGAAAAGATGAAAAACAAATAGGCGGATACGAAATTCAAGCAAGTAATGTAAAAGTAATTTCGGTAGCCGATGAATACCCAATTTCGAAAAAAGAACATGGGGTTGATTTTTTAATGGACAAACGCCATTTGTGGTTGCGTAGCCAACGTCAGTGGGCTATTATGAAAATTAGAAATCAAATTATTTTCTCTATACATCAGTTTTTCCAAAACGAAGGTTTTGTTCAAATGGATGCACCTTTATTTACAGGTAATGCCTGCGAAGGAACAACCAATTTATTTGAAACCGATTTTTATGGCGATACTGCCTATTTAAGTCAAAGTGGTCAGCTTTATGGTGAGGCAATGGCTTTTGCTATGGGTAAAATTTACACATTTGGACCCACTTTTAGAGCTGAAAAATCGAAAACACGTAGGCATTTATCGGAGTTTTGGATGATAGAACCCGAAATGGTGTTTTACGATATTTTCCAAAACATGGATGTTATTGAAAATTTCTTGCGTTTTGTAGTTTCAAATGTATTGGCAAATTGCAAAGCAGAACTAGAAATGGTAGGAAGAGATACCACTGTTTTAGAACAAATTGTTAGGCCTTTCCCTCGTTTAACTTACGATGAGGCAGTTCGCATTATTAAAGGTGAGCAAGATGTAAACGGACAAAACTCTATTAAATCGTTAGAAGACGAATTAGCTCAAGTAAAAGCTAAAATAGTAGAGGTAAATGCAGAGATAGCTGAACGCGAAGAAAGAATTAAAACTCCTGGAATGAAAAAAGGAGAAATTGGTTTTAACCAAGCTAAAATTGATAAATTAAAACAAGAGTTAAAAGACCTAGAAGAACAAGAACGCAATATTCCGGGTTGGTTAGAATCGGCTAGAAACTTTGAATACGGAAACGATTTTGGCGGAAGCGATGAAACTGTTTTAACACGTTTGTTTGATGTACCTGTTATGGTTTACAATTGGCCTCATGCAGTGAAAGCGTTTTACTTAAAACGTGATCCAGAAAACGCTGAATTTGCACGTGGTGTGGATGTATTAGCACCTGAAGGTTATGGCGAAATAGTTGGTGGTGGTGAGCGTGAAACTGATACCGATTTATTAATTGGTAAAATTAACGAACACGAACTTCCAATGGAAGCCTTTGAGTGGTATTTAGATTTACGCAGATATGGAAGTGTGCCACATGCAGGTTTTGGTTTAGGTTTGGAGCGTTTGGTAACTTGGATTTGTAAATTACCGCATGTACGCGAAAGTATTCCATTCCCTAGAATGTATGGACGTTTATTACCATAATAATTTATAAAAAAATAAGGCTATCAGAAATGATGGCCTTTTTTTATGCTAAATTTTCTAACTCCATTTTTAGTTTTTTAGTAAGTCCAGCTATTACTAATTGATAAGAATGGTCAACTAATTCGAGTATTAATTGATCGTTAGCATCACCATTATAATCAATGGTATTCCAATGTGTTTTACTCATGTGAAAACCTGGTTTTATGGCATCGTAACTAGCTCGTAACTCAATGGCTTTTTCTGGATCACATTTCAAATTTACACTTGTAGGATTGGCTAAAGAAGTGAGAGCAAACATTTTTCCCATTACTTTAAAAACTAATGTATCGTTATCAAAAGGAAAAGTTTCCTCTACACCTTTTTTATTGATACAATAATCGCGTAAGTATTCAATATTCATTTTTATAATAATTTATTGCAAATTAGTTATTTTTTTTCGTTTTCATTAATTGCACTCTCCCATCCTATTATAGCAGTTTTGCGCGTACTTCCCCACATATATCCTCCTATCAAACCCGAAGCTTGTATAACTCTATGACAAGGAATAATAAATGCAATGGGATTGTTACCAATGGCTGTTCCCACTGCTCTAGATGCATTTGGGTTGTCTATTTGTTTTGCTAACTGACCATAAGTACTTAACTCACCTAATGGAATTTTCAACAAGGCTTCCCAAACCTTAAGTTGGAAATCGGTTCCCTTTAAATGAAGTTTTATAGGACCATGATTACCTGAATTCAATTCAAAAAAATGTTTAACTTGTTTATGAAAATTTACTTTATTAAAAACAATACTTGCAGCAGGAAATTGTGATTGGAGTAGGTTAACAGACAATTCCTCATTCTCCATAAAAGCTATATAACAGATTCCTTTAGGAGTGGATGCAATTATTAAAACACCAAATGGGCTACTCTCAAAACTATAATTAATTATTAAATTTTTACCACCATTTTTATACTCTGCTGGTGTCATACTTTCTATTTTCACAAACAGATTATGTAGCACACTGGTGCTTGAAAAACCCATTTCTAAGGCAGTATTAAATAGTGTTTGTTGCTTTGTACCTAATAAATATTTAGCATGTTCAATACTTATATACTGTAAAAATTTCTTGGGACTAGTTCCAGCCCATTCAGCAAACAAACGTTGAAAATGAAAAGGACTTAAATGAACTGCTGCTGCTATTTGTTCTAACGAGGGCTGTGCCTTAAAATTTGTTTTTATAAATTCAATTGCAGCTGCAATGCGCTGGTAATTCAGTATTTCTTGCTCGTTCATTTGTTACAAATTGCAAAGCAATAATAACAATTAGGAAAGGTTTATAAAATCTGAATATTGCTAAGATTATTTTGTTACATCAAACTGTATTCAAAAGGAAAAGAATACATTTTATTTTAAAATTTATTTATTGAAGTTGTAAATTATTTAATGGTAAATCTACCATCAAATTTGGAGTAAACACTACCATTGCTAGCGTCAACTATAACGTAGGCACTGCCACTTTTTATATTCCAAACCAATTTATAGCTGCTAGTTTTTTCAATAGCACTAGTATCTTGATAAGAATATCCAAGTTGGGATGTTAAACAAGTTGGTTCTAAATTAATTGCTTTTTTAGCTATTTCGATTGCTTTTTTATTATCAATATTTTGGGCCAAATTATTTGGAAGGGTCACTTTGGGTCTGTAATCATAACAATCAAAATAGCCAAATTTTTTACTTTTGGTTAATTCGTAACTTGCACCAAATACTGTTAAGTTATTGTAAAAATAGTTACAACTTAAACTAGTCATATATTCATCATCCATAATGCTTGCAGCCTGCAAATTGGGGTACTTTTCCAAACTATCCAGCATTTGAGGAACAGTTTTTAAAACACTTAAATCAACCAAGTGATTACTCCCTTTTATCTCCACATTTCCGCTGCAATTTGATTCTGTTTTTTTGCAAGAAGAGAAAATAACTAACAAGCCAATTAAAATTATTGAACTAAATTTTTTCATATCTTTAACTATTGGTTCTAGGTTTAGACAATATTACAATAAATAATGTTGCATTGTAAAAATATTTATCGTGTTCGCATCTAGGAATTAAATAAGGAAGTTCTTGTGAATCATTACTCCACCTTCTCCACATTTGGGTCTTTGATTTTATCTTCTTTTTTTATTCCACCTAAAATTTCAATGTTAATTCCATCGCTAAGGCCAGTTTGTAAGTAGCGTTTTTCAAATGTTTGCGGAGCAGTTTCTACTTCTACAAAAGTTTTATTATTTTCAAATTGCAATACACCTTCGGCTAAGGCCAATACTTTTTCTTTTTTAGCTAAAACTATATCAGCGGTACTGCTATAACCTGCGCGTAAAAACACCCCTTTTTGTAAGTTTACCTTTGCTTTTATTTGAAATTGAATAGCGCCATTTTCTTTCACTCCTTTTGGTGCAATGTATTCTAAATTGGCGTTGAATTTTACAGTATCTAAAGCGCCAATGGTTAAAATTAAGTCCATTCCTGGTTTAATTTTTCCTACTTCACTTTCATCTACTTTTCCATCAAAAATCATTTCGCCCATATCGGCTATAGAGGCAATGGTGGTTCCTTCGTTAAAATTATTACTTTCAATTACACTTCCACCTTCTTTAACCGGAATATCCAAAATCATTCCATCAATGGTGCTGCGCACAATCGTATTAGTTACTTTACCCCCTGATTTACTTACCCCTTCTTTAATCAACGCAATATTATTTTCAGCAGCTTCAAGCTCCTCCTTAGCGTTTTTATATGCCAAGGCAAAAGGTTGGTATTCCGATAATGAAATCATTTTCTGATCAAACATTTTTTGGTTTCTATCAAAATCAATTTTTGCATTATCTAAAGCCAATTTTGCGCGTGTAATGCGGCTTTCGGCATTGGCTAAATTAATCATGTTGGGAATAATTTTTATACGCGCAATCATATCTCCTTTGCTCACATGCGTGCCTGCTACCACAAATATTTTTTCAATAATACCTGAAACCTGAGGTTTGATATTGATTTCTCTACGAGGCACAATGCTTCCTGTAGCTAAAGTTTTTTTCACAATATCAGTTTCAAAAGCTTGGGTGGTTTTAAATACCGTTGGCTTTTCTTGGTTTTTATTATACAAGTAATAAATGGTGTACACAAACAAAGCACCAAGTGCCACAAATACCAATGTTCTAATTATTTTTTTCATGTTTTTCTTTTTTCTTCTATTCCGTTGGCTATACTTCGACAAGCTCAGTAACCGCCAAACGGCAATTCATACTTTACTTCAATATTTTTATTCGAACTATTTTATTGACTCCGCTCACGCCTTGCGTGATTATTCATTTCGCACTTCGCATTTATTTCAATCGGCTTTTACTCCGTCCTCAATGCTTCCACTGGACTAATATTAACTGCTTTTTGTGCAGGAATAATGCCAGCTAACGCACCTGAGAAAATTAATATTGCTAATGCTTTTATGGCAATAATAATATCTACTCCTGGGTTTTGAAACATACCACTTTCTTGCCCTTTTATAGCAGCACTTACAGCCTCTAATCCAAATACACCACAAACTAAACCAATATAACCTGCTACCGATGTAAGCAAAATACTTTCAGCAATAACTTGGCTCATAATATTTATTGGAGTGGCTCCAAGCGCCCTTCGAACGCCAATTTCTTTGGTTCGTTCTTTTACTATAATGAGCATAATATTACTTACACCAATAACGCCAGCTAATAAAGTTCCAATACCTACAATCCAAACCAACAATTCAATGCCGCGGAATAAACCCATTAATTTTTTAAACTCCTTTTCGCTGTTCCAAGTACCAATAGCTCTGTCATCGGCTGGCGAAATATGATGGCGGTTTTTCAATAATGTTTTTATTTTTTCCTCTACTAACGAAGCTGAGTAAGCAGGCTTGGCTGTTAAAGTAAACCAACCAATTTTGCCACCAAAGTTAAACGCATTTTGAAAAGTTGTAAATGGAATATAAATGGTTTGCAGTTTTTCCTGCACGTCATCGCCACTGTTATCGGCTTTTAAGGTGCCAATTACTTTAAAATAAATGCCATTTACTTGAATGTATTTGTTAAGTGGCGCTTCATTTTTAGGAAACAAAATCTCCATGACTCTGGGTGCAATTACACAAACTTTCCTGCGTTCTTTTATATCTAATTCGTTTAAAAAACGTCCCTCTACTATTTTAAAAGTTTGAATTAATTTAGTGTCAGGATAATCGCCACGAACGGTAAATGCACCAGTAAATTTTCCTCTGCTAACATTGTTTTCTCCTCTGTATCCGCCTAATTGCGCTGCAGGAGCAATAACAGCCAATTCAGGAATATTGTCTTTTATTGCTTGAATATCTTCTACTTTAAAATCGAAAGTTCGTCCGCGAGGTAAACCTTTATAAGCTATAGAAGTTTGTTGAGTCCACATATAAACCGCATTTTTAGCAGTGCCGCCAAATGATTCTGTAACACCATTTTCCAAACCATGTCCAGAACCTAACATAATAATCAACATGAAAATACCCCAAAACACACCAAAGGCAGTTAAGGCAGTTCTTAGTTTATTTTTACTAAGCGTTTGATATATTTCTTTTAGTTTTTCCAAGGTTATTTTGAGTGCGAAATGCGAAGTGACAAAAGTGCGGAATGTTTTACACTAGAATTTATTTCAAATATAGATTTCATTTTATAATTTTTTATTTCCATTTACTTCGATCACGCCCTGCGTGATTGCTCACTTCATATTTTTGCTCACTTCGAATTTTTGTCACTTCGCATTCCGCATTTAATTTTATTTACTCCGCAATTTTGGCACTCCGCACTTACTCCGCTCTCAATGCTTCAATAGGTTCAATTTTTGCGGCTCTTCGTGCGGGGAAAAACCCTGCTAAAAGACCAGCTAATATCAATACTCCCAAAGCTACCATCACTACTTTAAATTCAACTTCAGGTTTTCTAAAAAAGTCACTGTCGGGAATATATTTTTGAGCCAATTCCAATACACCAATTCCGAGCATCATTCCAATATAACCTGATAGTGCTGTTATAAAAATACTTTCTTGAATAATTAATGATATAATATTAAAAGGTGTTGCGCCTAATGCTTTTCTAATTCCAATTTCTTTGGTTCGTTCTTTTACCACTATCATCATAATGTTACTTACACCAACAATTCCAGCAATTAAAGTACCTATTCCTATAATCCAAACAAATAATTGGATGCCATTTATTAAACCCATTATTCGTTTGAATTCGGTTACATTATTCCATACAAAAACAGCTTTTTGGTCCTTAGGGTCAAAATGATGTTTTTGAGCCAATACCTTGTACACTTCATCTTTTATGGTTTCGCTTTTATCCATATCCGATTCAGGTAAAGTGAAAATTATCTGGTCTAGTTTATTATCATTTCCAAACACACGTTGAGAAGTACTTATTGGAATATAGGCTCTTCGGTTATCGTCAGGGCCACCAGCATCTTTAAAAACACCAATCACCTTAAATGGAATATTATTAATATTGATTAATTGATTTACAGGTTCTTCTGTTTTAAATAATTCATCAACTACTTGTTGACCAATGGCACAAACTTTTCGGCATTCCTTTATATCTAATTCATTTACAAATCGGCCTTTCTGTACTTCAATTTTTTCGGCATAAATCATATCGTAATTGCAGCCTTTGGTGCTAAAGCTACCATAACGATTTTTATAATTATATTGATTTACATCCCAAAGCTGCAATCTTGGTGAAAGGTGTTCAATGGTTTTAACGCTTTTACCAATCGATTCGTAATCTTGATTGGTAAGTTTAATATCTCTGCCAGGTTGAATACCATCGTAAGCTATTGAAGTACGTCCGTTATTGAACCAAACACTATTTACAGCATCGTGCGAGAATTGGAATTTTACACCATTTCCCAAACCATTGCCAGCACCTAGCAAAACTATGAGCATAAAAATACCCCAAGCCACACTAAATCCTGTAAGGAAAGTGCGGAGTCTATTTTTGCTAATAGACGCAAATATTTCTTGCCATTTATCTAAATCAAACATTGTTTTTAACTATTAAATCCGAAATACTAAATTCGAAAAGGAATTGATTAGTCTTTTCGAATTTCGTCCCGATAGCTTCGGGATTAAATATTAGAATTTATAATATCAATCCATCCTTCAATCGAATAACTCTATCGGTCATATCGGCTATATCGTGTTCGTGGGTTACAATCACTACAGTAATGCCACTTTTGTTTACCTCTTTTAGCAAATTAATTACATCGTAACTGGTTTGTGTGTCTAATGCTCCAGTTGGTTCATCGGCTAAAATCATTTTCGGTTGTGTTATCAATGCCCTGGCAATGGCCACACGTTGTTTTTGGCCTCCACTCATTTCGTTAGGCATGTGTTTAGCCCAATCTCTCAATCCTACTTTTTCTAAATATTCTAAAGCGATGGCATTGCGTTTTTTGCTACTTATATTTTGATAATAAAGAGGTAAAGCAACATTTTCCATGGCATTTTTAAACGAAATTAAGTTGAACGATTGAAACACAAAACCAATATACTGATTACGCAATTTGGCTGCTTTGGTTTCATTTAAATGCTGAATTAAAGTTCCTCCTAAGCGATACTCACCAGCATCGTAGCTATCTAAAATTCCTAAAATATTAAGTAAAGTTGATTTCCCGCTACCCGAAGAGCCCATAATAGAAACCATTTCACCTTCGTTCACCTTCATATCAATGCCTTTAAGCACTTTCATTTTATTATCACCAACGGTGTACGATTTCTGTATATTTTTTAATTCAATCATTTTTAAGAGCGCCAAATATAAATTTAAACTACGTTTGACTTTGTTTGTTTACACAAGCGGACAATTTTGACAATAAAGCAAAAATAAAGCCCACCAATTACTGATGAGCTTTATTTTTTTTTAAGTATGAAATCAATAAAAAGCCTGATTAGTTTACTCCAAAATTGTAACTAAACCCAACTATTAAACCGCCTGGTCTAAATATGTTTAACATCTTTTTTCCATCATCTGTTATTCGATTGGTATAATCTATCGTTTCATGACTGCCGCCATCTACCAAAATTGAAAAACCTAAATCTAAAACCATTCTATTTCCACTTTTTCTAATCCATTGGCGTTGCAGCCCAATATTAAAACAAGTGGCGGGGTTCAAATTCAAATTAATATTTTTTTTGCTAGTACTATTAAATTGGTCTGTAACCTCCACTTTAACCTCTGCATTTTCTCGTCCATTTGCTCTTGAAATACTTAAAGTGGGGCACCAAGCATTTTTGTTAATAGCATTAAATACCAAGCCTAATGAAGTTTTACTTCCCCAAGTTCCAACTCCAACTCCAGCATCTAGAATCATTTTATTATTAAGTCGAATACCTAGTTTAAATCCAACTGCACCGCAATTGCTATTTATTCCTGTGCCAGCACCTAGGTAAAAGGCTGGAGTATTTTTTCCAGTTTCAATTTGAGCATTTGCTAATTGAGCAAACAAACTTATTAAAACTACAATTGCAAAATGTTTCATTATTTGAATGATATAAATTAATGTCCGCCTGATGTTTCTAATTCATCTTCGTCAATGCCCTGCGTTTTTAAAATTGCTTTTGCTCTAAAGGCAAAAAATGCAAGGTATGCAAAGCATATTACTGGTATAAAATACGAAGCGTGAATGCCAATAATGTCTGATACTTTTCCCTGTAATGGAGGAATAATTCCACCACCTAAAATCATCATAACTAAAAAAGCGGAGCCTTGGCTTGTGTATTTGCCTAATCCAGCTATTGCCAAAGAGAAAATTGATGGCCACATAATACTACAAGCCAATCCACCGCTCATAAACGCATAAGTTGCAACTGTGCCTGAACTTACTAACCCAATTATCATTCCAATCATTCCCATTAGGCCAAATATTAACAAGGTACGAGCAGGTTTATCTTTACCTAGAAAGAAACCTAAAATTTGGAATGCAACTACCACAGCATAAGCATAAAGTGGTTCAATATTTTGACCTGAAATTGCATTGGCAGTTAATACCACTCCAAAAGCTACGTAAGGAACCACAATTAATAAAATTTTCTTTAAACTATTAGAAGGATTAAAAACTGAAATAGCTCCAGCCCAGCGACCAATCATTAAACTTCCCCAATACATTGACATAAATGGAGCCAAGCTAGGGCCGGTAATACTTCCAAATTCTGGTGTTTTTAATAGTTCTCCTAAATTACTTCCTATGGTTACTTCCACTCCTACATAAGTAAAAATACCTAACATACCTAAAACCAATTGTGAGTATTTCATGGCGCCCCATCCTTCTGGTTTTTTTTGTGCCGAAAAATTTGCAAACAATAAACCAAAAACTACCACTAATAAAGTGGTAATGGTTAAAGCCAATCCTAAATAATCTTTTTCTTTATTGGTAATATAATGTTCAATAAACGAAGCATCTTCATATCTTGAAAAGATGTATGCAAAAATAATTGCTAAAATGACTGTAATTGCAATCAAGGTGGTCATGGCTTTATTGGCAGGTGCAAATGTTGCATCGCTTTTGCCTGATGGTAATTTTTTTGAAAAATAGAATAATGCTGCTGCCAATAAAAACAACCCGCCAACAAACATGTAAAGGGTTTTCATAGAATTTAACGAACCTTCTTTTTGAGCAAATTCTTTGATAAAATCATCGTTAACTCCTGCCACCACACCAAACAAAGCACCTGAAACAACTATTGGTCCAATGGTGGTTCCTAATGAATTTACTCCTCCTGCTAAGTTTAATCTATTGCTGGCAGAACTTGGTTCACCAAGCGATGCAGCAAATGGTTGTGCTGAAGTTTGCTGTAATGAAAAACCAATTGCAACAATAAACAATGCACCTAAAATCATTAAATAACTACCTTGAGTAACTGCAAAAATCATGGCAGCTGCACCAAAAGTGCTTATTAATAAACCATTTATAATTCCTTTTTTAAAGCCCCAAGCATTTAAAATATCGCTTTTTAAAACACTACTAAATATAAAAAGTAAAAGTGCACCAATGTAGTAAGCTCCATAAAATGCAAAATCAATTAATTGACTTTGAAATTGATCTAGTCCAAATTTGGCTTTGCAAAATGGAATAAAAACTCCGTTTGAAGCTCCAATGAAGCCCCAAAAAAAGAACACCGTTATGAGGGTGTATAAATGTGATTTTTGATTATTTGATTGTTGATTCATCTTGAAATTTATTTGCACTCAAATACGGAAATTATGAGCAAAACAAAAAATTAAATTTTAGAAACCAAAAACCAATTCTGATTAATGTGTTATAAACTATAAATTCGCCCTATAATTTTTATAAAAAATGCAAATTAGTGAAGCTCAAAAACAGGTGGATGAATGGATAAAAACCATTGGAGTTAGGTATTTTAATGAACTGACCAATACAGCAATTTTATGGAAGAAGTTGGGGAGTTGGCACGTATTATGGCTAGCAAATATGGCGAACAAAGTTTTAAGGCCAATGAAATAAGAATTTAGATTTAACCAAAGCTTTTGAAAAAAACATGGCTAAAAAAACCAATCGCGATGGTGCCAGAAATTTGGAGAGTAGGAAGTTGAGAAAAAAGCTGCTAGCTTTTTAGAACTAGCAGCTTGCCTCAAGTTAGTGTTTTCAATGATTGTTCTTATTATTAGGTAAAAACATTCGAAATAAGCAAAGGCTTATTCGTTTTGATAACCTTAGAGCTCTTTTTTTATTCTATTGTTAAAATACCAACATTCTTTTCAGCTTTTACTAAAAATTTATTCTTTGAAAAAGGCTTTGCCATGTAAGTTTCAAAGTTCTGTTTTTTTGTCAATTTACTTAAATTTCCAGTGTAATCTCTAACCGCCTTTGATTTAGAAACTTTGTTATTTTTATCAATCTTCACCACGTATAAGTCTAAGTCATTATCATCATCTATCTGTTTGATTTTTATGTCTTTATTAAAACTTGTGAAATTTTCGTTTTTGGGATCATCATAAAACAAAAAACTTTTACTATTGCTATCTTGAACAAATATATATGAACTAAATGGGTGTCCATATGTTTTAAGTTTCATTTTTCTTGGTATGCTAAATTTCTCAAGTATTTTACCTTCTTTATTTATTTTTAAATAAAGAATTGTTGAATTCATCCCTGGATCGAGATAACTTGTTCTAGTTCCATCAGGGTTTTTTAGCGTTTTTTGTTGAGGAAATTTACAAGCCTCTCCAACAAAAGTAATATCACCATTTTCATCATTTAAGTCTAAAGTATTGATTACAAAATCATCAATTGTGTACGCAACACCAAAAAATGTATTTTCGTTTAAACCATTTTCCTTAGGATTACCCAAATCAATTGAAATATTATCGATTTCCGATAAGGTTTCAGTGTCAAAATTTTTCAAATAGAGATAATCGTTTTCAGAACCCGTTCTTTTGTTATGACCATAAATATAAATTTTGTCTTGTGCCTTATTTAACATAAGTTCTAAAGATAATTCATAATCATTTTCTCCATCCTTAAAAACAATTTCTTTAAAAGTCAAACCATTTTGTTTGCTAAATTTACACAATAACATATTACCTGTTTTTGGTTTAAATCCATTTTGTTTTATTTTCAATATAAAAACAAATTCAGCTTTATTCGTAAATAAATTATCGGTTAATATATAGTCTTCAGCTAATTTCCCTAAATCCATTGTAGCAGTCCATTCTTTTATTGATAAAGAATTATTGTAGGCGGTTATGTTGTAAACATCCGATTTTTTCAAAGCCTCACGAGGCACTTTCATAATTATTACATCTCTGTTTTCATTATAATAATAGAAATCCCAATCAGTTTTTGGATTAAAATAACTTTTTGTTTGAATATCTTCAATTTTTTCAAATTTTACTGGATTAGTTAGGTTTTTATTAAATTCAGTTTTTATTAAGCATTGTCTATTTTCTCCTGTTAATTCAAAATAACTAAAAATAATAATAATCGAAGATTCAGATTTTGTCATACTAATTGGTGTAATTTCATTACCATCATATTTGGTGGGTATATTTATAGTTTTTACAAATTTTAAGTTTTCATCAAGTATAGTAAGGTTAAATTCTTTAAAAAAATTTGAAAAAGGATAAGTTAGAGAATAAAACTTATTATCAATTTCCATCATTTCTGTTCTAACTGATAACGCTAATTTTTCATTTTCATAATTATTCCACATTACATTTACTTTTTGTGCTATAGAAATTTGGGTCATCATACAAATGACGATTAAGAGTGATTGTTTTATTTTATTCATTTTAAAAAATTAATTTGAGGTGAAATACGGAAATTATGAGCAAAACAAAAAATTAAATTTTAGAAACCAAAAACCAATTCTGATTAATGTGTTATAAACTATAAATTCGCCCTATAATTTTTATAAAAAATGCAAATTATTGAAGCTCAAAAACAGGTTGATGAATGGATAAAAACCATTGGAGTTAGGTATTTTAATGAACTGACCAATACAGCAATTTTGATGGAAGAAGTTGGGGAGTTGGCACGTATTATGGCTCGCAAATATGGCGAACAAAGTTTTAAGGCAAATGAAAAAGATAATGACTTAGCCGATGAAATGGCTGATGTACTTTGGGTTTTAATTTGTTTAGCCAATCAAACAGGAGTAGATTTAACAACAGCCTTTGAAAAAAACATGGCTAAAAAAACCAATCGTGATGCTACAAGGCATTTGGAGAATGAGAAACTAATTTAAAATTATGAATGCTGAATTATGAATGTTGAATTATGAATTGAAACAATTAAGCAATTCACAATATAACAATTCATCAATATAACAATTCATCAATATAAGAAATCGCCAAATCACTAAATCAAATAATCAAAAAATAATCTAGAACATGAAATACGAAAAACATATATTTATTTGTGCCAATCAAAAGGCCGAAGGGAAAGCTTGCTGCGGACAAGAACGCGGAATGGCATTGGTTGAAAAATTTAGAGAAGTGCTAAAAGAAAATGGTTTACAAGGTAAAGTGCGTGCCCAGCGTGCTGGCTGTTTAGACGAATGTAAAAATGGTCCTGCTTTGGTAATTTATCCTGAAGGAACTTATTATGGAAATGTTACTATTGACAGGGTAGAAGAAATCGTAAAAATGCATGTTATGCAAAATAAAGTAGTAGGTGACTTGGAGTTAACATTTCAATAAGTTTATTTATTATATTTGAATTTAAATAAACGAAACTAACAAATGAAAAAAATACTTTTTAAAACAATTATTATAGGGCTAATTTTAAGTTTTATCCAAAAAAACACTTATGCTCAATGTACACCTGATTTAAGCTTACAATCAACTGGGGTTTACCCTGTTATTCTACCCTCAGCAAAAGTAGGACTTCCTTACAATGAAATATTACAATTTCATGTGGTTAAAGATTCTTCAGTAACAGTTCCTGTTTTCGGAAAAGTAGATGCAACAATTGATTCATTTACGATATTAAAAGTAAATGGTATTCCTGATGGAATGAGTTTCATTTGTAACACATCAAATTGCACTATTCCTGGTGGTGGAAATGGTTGCGCTAAAGTTACTGGAACACCAACTACCAAAGGAATTTACCCTCTTCAAATTATTTTAAAAGTAAGAGTAACAGCTCTTGGCTTTACTCAAACCCAATTAGATACCATGAATAATTATACGGTTACTGTAGAAAGTGGTTTAGGTTTTAACAATGGCTATGATTTAAAAAATGTTGGCTATAAAATTTTTCCAAACCCAATTACCAACAATCAATTAAATTTAGAAATTTGGAATAATGATGCAGCAAATTGTAATGTTAAATTATTCAGTATGGAAGGCAAAGAGGTTTTTAACCAACAATTTGATTTGGATTTTGGCTTAAATAAAAACAAAATCAATACTGAACAATTGGCAAAAGGCATTTATTTGGTTAAAGTTAACCATGTAAACAGCCAATTTGAACAAAAAATTATTATAGAATAATTTTACAAATCAATAATTAAACCTTTTGGTTTTTTAAGAGTCCGACATCTGTAAATTCCTTATAATCAAAATATTTTATGGCACAAATTAACCGAAAACAGTTTTTTCAAAACTTGGCTTCTGAAGCCTTAACTGAAAAAGAGTTACCTGTTTATCCTTACAAGGACCCTTCAAACACTGAAGTTCCTAATAGTTTAAGGAAAACAAGTACAGGAATTAGCCCTTATCAAGGCGCATGGACCGAAACTGAAATAAAACATTTGTGCCGAAGAACTTTATTTGGTGTATCAAAGGCCGATATTGATTTTTTTAAAACCAAAACCATGGCTCAAGCTGTGGATGCTATTTTAAATATATCAACCACCGACCCTGCGCCACCAGTTAATCATTACAGCGCCAATGCAAGTTTTCCAGATGCCGATGTGCCTTTTGGTGATACTTGGGTAAATGCAAATGAAAATCCATTACTTAGTGCAGCCCGCAGAAACTCTTTTAAAGCTTGGTGGATGGGATTAATGATTAATCAAGACCGAACCATCAAAGAAAAAATGACTCTTTTTTGGCACAATCATTTCGCTACAGAAAGCACTGTAATTCAACTAGCTAGATTTACTTACGACCATCATAAAATGTTACGCCAAAACTGTTTGGGTAATTTTAAAACATTAACCCGTTTGGTAGCTACTGATTGTGCCATGTTGGTATATTTAAATGGTGAAAAAAATACTAAAACTGCTCCTGATGAAAACTTTGGACGCGAACTGCAAGAGTTATTTACAATTGGAAAAGATTTAGCAAACCATTACACCGAAGATGATGTAAGAGCTGCCGCCAAGGTAATGACAGGCTGGCGTAATAACAGGGTTGGGTACACATCGTATTTTGATTCAACCAAACACGATACTAATAACAAACAATTTTCTTCGTTTTACAATAATGCGGTAATTACAGGAAAAACTGGTTCAGGCGGAGCCACCGAGGTAGACGATTTAATGACCATGATTTTTAATCATGACGAGGTAGCAAAATATATTTGTCGTAAAATTTACCGCTTTTTTGTTTATTATATAATTGACGAAAGTGTTGAAACAAATGTTATTGCACCTTTAGCTACAGTTTTTAGAAACAGCGGCTATAACATAAAAACGATGATGGATACTTTGCTAAAAAGTGAACATTTTTACGATGTTTTAAACATGGGTTGTGTTATAAAACCACCAACCGACCATTTAGCCGGAATAGCCCGTACTTTTAATTTACAACTCCCCGACCCTAGTAATGTAACTCAAACTTATACTCATTTAAGTTATATTCAACAATTAGCTTTAGCCTTTGGACAAGATATTGGCGATGCTCCTAATGTGGCTGGTTGGCCAGCTTATTGGCAATCACCTCAGTTTTATGAGCTATGGATAAACTCCGATTCACTACCTAAACGCAATCAAGTTTGCGATGGATTAATATATGTAGGCTTCAACCGCCAAGGATTTAAATTAATACTTGACCCAATAGCCTTTGTTAGTAAATTTTCAACGCCAGAAGATCCGAGTGCATTAATTAACCAAGCAGTGAGTTTACTTTATGCAATTGAAATATCAACCAATAGCAAAACACAGCTTAAAACTGCATTTTTACTTTCAGGGCAAGCCAGCGACCATTATTGGACCGATGCTTGGAACGCATACATACAAGCACCAACTGATAGCGCTAAAAAACAAGCTGTTTACAGTAGGTTACAAGGACTATTTAAATACATGATGGGTTTAGCTGAGTTTCAATTAATTTAAAATGCCATTGTTATGAAAAGAAGAGATTTTTTACAAAAAGCAATTACCGCAAGTGCATTGCCATTATTTATTAATGGTTTCCCTATTCAAACTTTGGCCGACAATCCAATTATAAAATATTTAGGTAAAGCAGGAGCCGAAGACCACGTATTGGTTTTAATTCAATTAAATGGTGGTAACGATGGTTTAAATACAGTTATTCCTATTGACCAATACAGCAAACTGGTTTTAGCAAGGCAAAATATTTTAATACAACAAAATAAAATATTGGCTTTAACAGGAACGCAAGTTACTGGCCTGCACCCAAGCTTAAGCGAAGTACGCAGTCTTTACGATAATGGCTTGGTAAATATTGTTCAAAGTGTAGGTTATCCTGATCCTAACTTTTCACATTTTAGAGCAACTGATATTTGGCTAACAGGAAGCGATAGCAACGTAAATGAAGAAACAGGTTGGATGGGAAGATACCTAGATACTAAATTTGATGGGTTTCCAACCAATTATCCCAATGCCAATTATCCTGACCCTCCTGCTATTCAAATTGGAGCTTTGGTTTCGCCTGCCTTGCAAGGTCACCAAGCCAGTTTAGGTATGTCAATTACCGACCCAACTTCGTTTTATCAATTTGTAAATGGAACGGTTGATACAGCTCCAAATACTCCTGCTGGCCACGAATTAACTTATGTAAGATTAGTAGCTCAGCAAACACAACAATACAGTGGAACCATAAAAGCCGCAGCCGATAAAGCCACTAATCTATCAACTTTATATCCAACTGTTGGAACCAATAGCCTTGCCGACCAATTAAAAATTGTGGCACAATTAATTGCCGGAGGCTTAAAAACCCAAGTGTACATGGTTAGTTTGGGTGGATTTGATACACACGCTGGTCAAACCGATGCAAGTGCAACCGAAAATGGCACACATGCCAACTTGATGCAAAAAATATCGCAAGCGGTAAATGCATTTCAAGATGATTTGAAAAAACTTTCTATTGATGACCGCGTATTGGGAATGACTTTTTCGGAATTTGGACGCAGAATTAAATCGAATGATAGTTTAGGAACCGACCACGGAGCAGCCGCACCACTATTTATATTTGGCAAAAATGTAAAACCTGGAATTACCGGTAATAATCCAATTATTCCAAGCACTGTAACTGCCAACGATAATGTACCCATGCAAGTTGATTTCAGATCGGTTTACGCTAGTATTTTAAAATATTGGTTTAATGTGAGCGATAGCGAATTAAGCCCCATGTTGCTAAATAAAACATTTCCATTGTTAGATATTATAGCAAACGGCAGTACAAGCGTAACTAATGCAACAGAAGCCAAAATTGGTATTTTAGAAAATTATCCTAATCCTGCTTCGAACCAAACTACCATTAAATTCTCGTGTAGCGGTGGTTATGTAAAAATACGTTTGTATGATAACATAGGTAGAGAAATACTAACCATAGCGGAAAATGATTATACCAAAGGAACTCATGAAGTAGTATTAAATACCGAAAGTTTAAGAAATGGCACCTATTATTACCAAGTTCAACAAGGTGCTTCGCAATTAATGAAAACGTTAATAGTAGCCAAATAAAAAAAGCCTCATATTGCTATGAGGCTTTAATATAATAACTGAAACCAAATACTAAACTGTAGCTGGTTTAACTTCAATAATTTCCATATTAACTGGATTGTTTACTTTTTCGTCAAGTAAAGCAAAATCAACTACATCTAACATGTTTTTTACATAATGGAATGTAATATCAGTTAAATAGCTTTTGTTAATTTCTTCCACATCTTTTCTATTGGCTTCGCAAAGCAAAATGGTGTTAATGCCAGCGCGTTTGGCTGCTAATATTTTTTCTTTAACTCCGCCTATTGGCAATACTTTTCCGCGTAAAGTAATTTCGCCTGTCATAGCCAATTGAGGTTTTACTTTACGTTGCGTAAACAAACTTGCCAAAGAGGTAAGCATAGTAACACCAGCAGAAGGTCCATCTTTTGGAACCGCACCTGCAGGCACATGTATATGTACATCAAATTGATTAAACACTTTTGGGTTAATGCCCAAATAATCGCAATGTGCTTTTAAAAATGTTAAGGCCGTTAATGCCGACTCTTTCATTACATCGCCAAGCTGACCTGTAAGTTGCAGTTTTCCATTGCCTTGCGTAAGGCTACTTTCTATAAATAAAATTTCGCCACCTACACTTGTCCAAGCCAAACCAGTAACCACACCAGCTACATCATTGCCTTGATACATTTCTTTTTCGCCACGTTCTACTCCTAAAATGGTTTGTAAATCGGCAACAGAAAAAGTTTTTTTGTTCTTTTTAAACATTACTTTTTGCATAGCCACATGGCGAGCTACTGCTGCAATCTGTTTCTCTAATCCACGTACACCACTTTCGCGTGTGTATCCATCTATAATTTTTTCTAAAACTTCATTGCTAATGGTAAAACTATTTTCTTTTAAACCGTGGTTTTTTTCTTGTTTTGGAATCAAATACTTTTTAGCAATTTCAATTTTTTCTTCCAATGTATAACCGTTAATTTCAATAATTTCCATTCTATCTAACAAGGCAGGTTGAATGGCATCCAAATTATTGGCAGTAGCTATAAACATTACGTTTGAAAGGTCGTAATCTATTTCAATAAAATTATCGTAAAAAGTACCATTTTGCTCAGGGTCAAGCACTTCTAATAATGCACTTGATGGGTCGCCTCTAAAACTGGTTTGTATTTTATCAATTTCATCTAATACAAAAACCGGATTATTACTTTTTACCTTTTTTAGGTTTTGAATAATACGTCCAGGCATTGCGCCAATGTATGTTCTGCGGTGTCCGCGTACTTCGCTTTCATCGTGCAAACCACCTAAAGCTATGCGAGCATATTTTCTATCTAACGCCTTAGCTATTGATTTACCCAAACTGGTTTTACCCACACCAGGAGGGCCATACAAACACAAAATTGGGCTTTTCATATCGCCTTTTAATTTTAAAACAGCCAAATATTCTAAAATACGTTTTTTAACTTTTTCTAGTCCAAAATGGTCTTCGTTTAAAATTTCTTCAGCGCGTTTTAAATCAAAATTATCAACAGTAACCTCGCTCCAAGGCAAGTCTAATAAGGTATTCAGGTAATTTATTTGAATACTGTAATCAGGAGCCATTGGGTTAATTCTGCGTAAGCGTTCTACTTCTTTATTAAAAGCTTCTTCTATTTCGGGTTTCCATTTTTTATCCTTACCCTTAGCCTTTATGGTTTCTATTTCCTGCTCAGGACTTTCAGAACCAAGCTCTTCGTTAATGGCTTTTATTTGCTGATGCAAGAAAAATTCGCGTTGCTGTTTATCCATATCGCCACGAACTTTATCTTGAATTTTATTTTTAAGTTTTAACAACTCCTTTTCAGCCATCATTTGCTCCACTAAAATGGTAGCCATTTTTCCAGCCGTATCGTTTTCAAGAATTTTTTGCTTAGCAGCAATATCGCTATTTAAATTGGTAGCTACCAATGCCATTAATAAAAACGGATTGTCAATTCGTTTTACACCATTTATTAAATCAGGCGAAAACGAACCTTGCAATTGCATCAAATCAGAAGCAACACTTTTTATGGTAGATAATAAATCCTTGGTTAAGGCTTCTTTGCTATCATCTATTTGTTCATTAATAGTAAAAGTTCCTTTTAAGTAAGGCTCGGTAGATTCAACCGATTTTAAAGTTATTTGCTTAACCCCTTGCAAAAACACAGTTTCCTGATTATTCGGCAATTTGATAATACGCAAAACTTTAGCTAAAGTTCCGGTAGTATATAAATCGTCCATATTTGGCTCTTCAGCGTTTACATTTTTTTGAGCCACAACCAAAATAAACGATTTGTTCTTTTTAGCTTCTTTAATTAATTTGTTAGATTTTACCCTACCAATGCTAACAGGCAAAGCCATCATTGGAAACAATACTGTATTGCGTAGTGGTAAAATTGGCAGCACTTCGGGCAAATCTTCCACCTTTAAATCCAAATCTTTATCGTTTAAGTTAATTGGAATGGTTTCAAAATTCGCGTCATCGTTTTCTGTCCACTCTTCAAACATCACATCATCAGCCATATCTATCATTTATAAATGTTTTTAGTAATCGTAAAAATAGTAATATTGACAATATAAATGCCAAATATTGTTGCAGGTTTCTTTTTATGGAGAGTTTTTTTATTGCGGGTTACGGGTTATTAGTTTGCGAGTTTATTTGTTGCGGGTTTCGAGTTGCAGATTTTCGAATTTTGGATTTCGAATTTAGTTTTTGGATTTCTCAACTCTCATTTCCCAACTCCCAACTCTCATTTCACAATTCTCAACTCAAAAATCACAAATCAAAAGATGTTATTAAAAAAACAATACCTTGCGAACGTTAGTAATAATTAAGTTTTTGAAAAAAGTAGAAATAGAAAAGCAAATTCAAATTGCATATACCGAAACAGGAAGTGGCTCAAAAACATTGGTTTTTATTCACGGATTGGCCAATTTTAAAGGTGTTTGGCAAAGTAATATAGCTGAGCTGAGCAAAACCTACCGTTGTATTGCCATTGATTTGCCAGGAAACGGACACTCCAGCAACGGTGATTATAAATACAGCATGTTTTTTTATGCTGAGTGTGTGAAACAATTTATTGATAAATTGAACTTAACCGATGTGGTTTTGGTTGGCCATAGCATGGGTGGGCAAGTAGCATTGGTGCTTTCGTTGCGTTATCCTCATTTGGTAAATAAATTGGTTTTAGTAGCCGCAAGCGGATTAGAATATTTTACCGAATTTGATAAAATGATGATTAACAATAGCATGCAGTTTGGGCAATTGTTTTCAACCAACGAACAAAACTTAGAAAGCGCTATTCATAGCAGCTTTTATAATTTTGATAAATTGGTTATCAAAAACTTGGTAAAAGATGCCAAAGAATTTATTCCAATTCACTCCAGCGTAAAGTGGCAACGCATGGTAAAAGAATCTATTTCGGCTATGTTAAATGAGCAAGTGCAGCAGTTTTTGCCAAGTTTAACCATGCCAACACTTATTATTTTTGGCGATAACGATGCCATGATTCCTAATAAATTATTGCATCCAACCGAAAGTATTCAAAGCATAGCTAAAAAAGCAAATGCTTTAATAATAAATAGTTTAGTTAAGATTATAAAAAATGCAGGTCATTTTGTACAAATAGAAAAAAGTACAGAAGTAAACGCAGCCATTGAAGATTTTTTGGGATAAATGTGGAGTTCCAAATACCCAAAATGCTAAAAGAATAACTATCTACCCATAACTAAGTACTAAGAACTAGGTACTAAAAACTAAAAAAAACAAGGCAAGTATTTGTAATTAAATAAGTTTACTTTATATTCGCAGCCCTTAAAATTAAATAAATATAAAAATCATGTATGCAATCGTAGAAATTGCTGGCCAACAATTTAAAGTTGAAAAAGACCAGAAAGTGTATGTACACCGCTTACAACACGAAGAAGGCGCCAGTGTTCAATTCGACAAGGTAATGCTATTAGATAATGGTAGCAATGTAACCGTAGGTTTGCCAACCGTAGCTGGCGCAACTGTAAAAGCTAAAGTTTTATCGCACTTAAAGGGTGATAAAGTTATCGTTTTTAAGAAAAAACGCAGAAAAGGATACAGAAAATTCAATGGCCATCGCCAATGTTTCACTCAAATTCAAATTGAAGCTATAAACGCTTAATTTATTGTTTAACTAAAAAAAATTTAAAATACCATGGCTCACAAGAAAGGTGTCGGAAGTTCAAAAAACGGTAGAGAATCGCATAGTAAACGTTTAGGCGTTAAAATTTTTGGTGGACAACGCGCTGATGCTGGTAATATCATTATCCGTCAACGTGGAACTAAACATCACCCAGGCGATAATGTTGGAATTGGAAAAGACCATACATTATTTGCTTTAATTGATGGAACAGTTGTTTTCCGCAAAAAAGCGAACGATCGTAGTTATGTATCAGTATTACCTTTAGCTCCTAAAGCTGAAACTGCTGAAGCATAATTTAAAAAATTATTTCAATAAAAAAGCCCGATTTCAAAATTGAAATCGGGCTTTTTTAATTTCAAACAAAAAAACAAGCCAAATAGTCAACAATTGACACTTGGTTTAATTTTCGCAATAACTGAATTGCTTAATAATTTAGTAGCAAATTGATGCTTTAAATTTATTAATTTGCAAAATATTATTTACTAAAAAAATATCGACTTTTTATATGTTAAATTCCCTGTTAAAAAAACTATTTGGAAACAAATCAGATAGAGATTTAAAACCAATTTACCCCATTGTAGAACAAATTAAACTTGAGTTCGCTAAATTACAAAACATAACTGATGACGAGCTTAGAAACAAAACAGCTGAATTTAAAGAGTATATAAAATCTGAATTAGCTACTATCGATAACAGCATAGCGGAATTGTTAAAAGAAACCGAAGTTGAAGGAATTGATTTACAAGGAAAAGATGATATATTTAAAGAGGTAGATAAGTTAAGAAAGCAACGCGATGAACAAATTGAAAAAGCGTTGAATGAAATATTGCCTCAAGCATTTGCAGTGGTAAAAGAAACCGCACGTAGACTAACAGAAAATAAACAATTGGTGGTTACTGCTAGTCAATTTGACCGTGATTTGGCAGCAAAAACAAAGCCTAAAAAACCTGTGACCATTGATGGAGATAAGGCTATTTATGCGAACACTTGGGATGCAGCGGGAAATACGGTGGTATGGAACATGGTTCATTACGATGTGCAGCTAATTGGTGGTATCGTTTTACACAGCGGTAAAATTTCGGAAATGGGAACTGGTGAAGGTAAAACCTTGGTTTCAACATTACCTGCCTATTTAAATGCGCTAGCTGGAGAGGGTGTTCACTTAGTTACAGTTAACGATTATTTGGCACGAAGAGATAGTGAATGGAATGCTCCATTATTCGAATTTCATGGATTGAAGGTAGATTGTATTGATTACCACGAGCCAAACTCTGAAGCAAGACGCCAAGCTTATTTAGCTGATATAACTTACGGAACCAATAACGAATTTGGTTTTGATTACCTGCGCGATAATATGGCGCGTGATAAAGAGGAATTGGTTCAACGCAAACACCATTTTGCAATGGTGGATGAGGTAGATTCAGTTTTAGTTGATGATGCTAGAACACCATTAATTATTTCAGGACCTGTACCTAAAGGCGATGAGCAAGAGTTTTTTGCTTTAAAACCTCGTATAGAACGTTTGGTAAATGCTCAAAAACAAGTATTTAACAACGTGCTGGCAGATGCTAAAAAATTAATTGCCGCAGGCGATGAAAAAAATGGTGGCTTTAAATTATTACAAGCACATAGAGCCATGCCAAAAAATACTGCCTTAATTAAATATTTAGGTGAACAAGGCATAAAACAAGTATTAACAAAAACAGAAAGCTTTTATTTGCAAGACCAACAAAAGGAAATGCATAAGGTTGATGCTGATTTATTCTTTACCATTGACGAAAAAGTTAACTCTATAGATTTAACAGAAAAAGGAGCTGAATTAATTACTGCAAGTGGCGAAGATTCACAATTCTTTATTATTCCTGATGTAGGCTCAGCTATTGCTCAAATAGAAAATAAAACTGATTTAACCACTGAGCAAAGATTAGCAGAAAAAGAACAACTATTACTCGATTTTTCAATAAAATCTGAACGTATTCATACTGTTAATCAATTACTTAAAGCTTATTGTATGTTTGATAGAGATGTGGAATACATTATATCGGACGGAAAAGTAAAAATTGTAGATGAACAAACTGGTCGTGTGTTAGATGGCCGCAGATACAGCGATGGATTGCACCAAGCATTAGAGGCTAAGGAAAATGTAAAAGTAGAAGCTGCAACACAAACTTATGCAACAGTAACTCTACAAAATTTCTTTAGAATGTACCATAAATTGTGTGGTATGACGGGTACTGCAGAAACTGAAGCAGGTGAGTTATGGGAAATTTACAAATTGGATGTAGTAGTTATTCCTTCAAATCGTCCTATTGCACGTAAAGATGAAAACGATATCATTTACAAAACAAAACGCGAAAAATACAATGCTGTAATTGACGATGTAGTAAAACTATCAGAATCTGGCAGACCAACATTGGTTGGTACCACTTCGGTTGAAGTATCGGAATTATTAAGCCGTATGCTAACCATGCGTAAAATTAAACACAATGTGTTAAACGCAAAACAAAATCAACGCGAGGCAGAAGTTATTGCTGAAGCCGGACAAAAAGGAGCAGTTACCATTGCAACCAATATGGCTGGAAGGGGAACGGATATAAAACTTGGAGAAGGTGTAAAAGATGCTGGAGGTTTAGCAATTATAGGTACTGAACGTCATGAATCGCGTAGGGTTGATAGACAGTTACGTGGACGTGCTGGTCGCCAAGGTGATCCTGGTTCATCTCGTTTCTATATTAGTTTGGAAGATGATTTAATGCGCTTATTTGGTAGCGAGCGTATTGCTAAAGTAATGGATAGATTAGGTATGAAAGAGGGCGAAAACATTGAGCACTCTATGATTACCAAAAATATTGAAAACGCACAACGTAAAGTTGAGCAAAATAATTTTGGCGTTCGTAAACGTTTGTTAGAATACGATGACGTAATGAACTCGCAACGAGAAGTGATTTACTCCAAACGTAGAAATGCCCTTTATGGCGATAAATTGGAATTAGATTTAAGCAATATGTTACACGATTTGTGTTACGAATTGGTTGAAACTTATCAAGACTTAAAAAACTTCCAAGAATTTAAAATAGAAGTTTTACGCTTATTGGCTTACGAGCCTCAGTTAACTGAAGATGAATTTTCTGGTAAAACAGAGGTAGTGGTTGAAGCATTTATGCACGAGTTAAGCGAACACTACAAAAACAAAGTAAGTCACATGTCGGCTCAGGCATATCCGGTATTTAACGACATAAATACCAATAATAATGTTCAAGACCATGAAATGATTGTAGTTCCGATTACTGATGGTTTGCGCAATATTCAATTACCTATTAATATTAAAAATGCAGTAGCAAACCAAGGTAAAGAAGTAGCCAAAATATTCGAAAAATTTGCCACACTTTGGATTATTGATGATGAATGGAAAGAACATTTACGCGAAATGGATGAATTAAAACAATCATCACAAAATGCTGTATTTGAACAAAAGGATCCATTATTGATTTACAAATTAGAATCGTTTAACTTATTCAAAGGCTTACTTAGCCGAATTAATAGAGAAGTTTTAGGAATGTTATTTAAAGGCCATATTATGGTTAATAACAACAATAATATTTCTACTACTAGCCAAATGCCAAGAAAAGAGCCTGCTCCAAAACTTCAAACAAGCAGAACAGATGATTTATCGGAGGCCCAACAAAGAGCTATTGAAGCAGGTCAAAGTGTAAGCGACAAACCAAAACAGCAACAAGTATTTGTTGACAATAAAATTGGAAGAAACGATTTATGCCCTTGTGGTAGTGGTAAGAAGTTTAAGCAATGCCACGGCAAAGAGGCAATTTAATTATTAAAATGTTACATTGTCTTGAAGGTATAAAATTGCTTTCAAGACAAATTTTAAATACTATAAATGGAATTAGCAAAATATATAGAACATACTAATCTAAAACCTGATTGTACAAAAGAAGATATTATACAATTGTGCAATGAAGCTATTGAGCATGGATTTTATGGAGTTTGCGTATCGCCATATTATGTACAATTGGCAAAAAAAACAATTGGTAAAAAACCTATTAAATTAGTAACAGTTGCTGGTTTTCCACTAGGCTATTCAACTGTTGGAGCAAAGGTAGAAGAAGCAAAAAAAGCCCTAATAAGTGGAGCTGATGAAATAGATATGGTAATGAATATTGCAGCATTTAAAAGTGATGATATTCAAACGGTACAAAACGACATACAATCTGTAGTAACAGTTTGCCATTTACAAAATAAGAAAGTAAAAGTCATTATAGAAACCGCTTATTTAACTGACGAAGAGATTTTAAGGGCTTGTAAAATATGTATTGATTGTGAAGTAGATTTTGTAAAAACATCAACTGGTTATGCTAGTAAAGGCGCTGACCCCAAAACAATAAAACTTATGAGGGGGGAATTACCAGCCAAAATTAAAATAAAAGCTGCAGGTGGTATTAAAACTCAAAAACAAGCATTAGATTTAATTGCTGCAGGTGCGGATATTATTGGTACATCAAATGGAATTGATTTATTATCCTAATCAAATATGAAAGTTAAATTTATTATTTTTTTAATTATTAATGTGTGTTTGAACCTAAACATTAAAGCTCAAACTAAAATAGGTTCTGTTAAAATAAAAGGTGAAATCATATACCTAGATAGTATCATAGACAAAAAAAACAGAGAAAATACAATTAACCAAACTATTAATGGGTATAGAATACAACTTTTTTCAGGTAATGAAAGAACTAATGCAAATAATATTAAAACTAAATTTTTAAAACTATATCCTGATCAAACAGCGTATCTAGCATATCACCAACCTTATTTTAAAATAAGAATTGGTGATTTTAGAACAAAATTAGAAGCCAAGTTATTTTATAATAAGATCAAGGGTGAATTTAATGAATGTATAATTATTGCTGATAAAATAAATTTACCAAAACTTTAATATTGAACCTTAGTTAAAAATAATCCATGTGCAGGTACTGAAACTCCAGCTTTAGAACGATTTCTACTTTCTAGGATTTCCAATAAATCAATTACTTTAATTTCTTCTCTACCTATTGCTATTAATGTTCCAACAATAGCCCTTACCATATTTCTTAAAAAGCGATTAGCTCTTATAGTGAAAATGATTAGTTCATTTTCTTTTCTCCAATTGGCAATATATAAATTACAATTAAAATTATTTACTTGTGTATGGACTTTACTAAAACATTCAAAATTGTTATGTTTAAGTAATAACTCGCACGCATCATTCATTAGGTCAATATTTAATGGAAGTTGATACAGCCAACTGGTATCAACTATAAAAGGGTTATGTTTGGTAGTAATAACATATTCATATTCGCGCCATTTAGCATCAAAACGTGCATTAAAAGTATCTTCAACTTGCCAAATATTAAAACATGCAATGCTAGTAGGTAAAAGTCTATTTAATTTATAAATAAGTTGTTCTAATGAAATATTCAATTCAGCCTCAAAGTGTGCAATGAACTGTTTTGCATGCACACCAGTATCAGTCCTTCCGCAGCCCAAAGTTTCTATTGACTGTCTTAGAATAACACTTAATTTTTCATCAAGCATACCCTGAACTGAGTGGGCATTCATTTGTTTTTGCCAACCATGAAAATCGGTTCCTTTATAAGCTATTTCTATCGCGTATTTTTTTATGCTCATGCCACAAAAATAACAAACCCCCAAGAACAATGTTCTTGAGGGTTTGAAAATTTAATTAACATTATTTATTGTTTCACTAATGATTTTACAATAACAGTATCACCAATTTTAACTTTAACAAAATAAGTACCAGCTGTATTGAAATTATTTGAAGTCAATTCAAAATTATGTTTACCTGCATCAGCATTAAGATAACTTGTTGATGAAATCTCTCTACCTAATACATCAGTAATAGTAATTGTTACATCATCAGTTTTAAGTAAACTTAAACTTATAAATGCATTATTAGTTAATGGATTTGGATAAGCCACCAAATTGTATTTAGCAGCCAATTCTTCACCAGCACTCACACCTGCAAAAACATTTACTGTATCAGTGTATGAAACAACACAACCTTCAGAAGTAGTAACTTTCAATCTAACAACATAAGTTCCTTTTTTATTGTATGTAAAGTCAGCAATTCTTTGATTAGTTGTTGTACTATCAATATCACCGAAATTCCATGAATAAGAATTTAAGTCTGTTGCTAAATCAGAAGGAGTAAATACTTTACGATTGTCAACTGTAAATCTACCTGGATTTACTCCAAATGATTGTTTACTAAAAGTGATAACAGGTTTGGCTAAAACAGTAATAGTACCAGATTTAGTATCTTGACAACCATCAGCAGTTGCAGTTAAGCTCCAATTATAAACACCAGGATTTTCGTAAATATTGAATGAATTACAATCACTATTTTGACCAGTTCCAAATATCCAATTACAAGTAACTGTTGAACCGCTGTTTGAATAAGACTTACTAGTAAATGTAGCTTTATTACCTTGACAAATTTTATCAGATGTTATGCCTGTTTTTGTTGTTCCACCTAACTCGGCCACAGCAACTGGAGCAGATTTAATTGAAACATTTTTAGAAACAGAATCTTGACAACCATACAATTGGTTTTTTGCTATTAATTTAACAACAAATGCATTTCCGCTATTATTATTTAAATAACGATGTTTAGGGTCTTGACGTAAATCAGCACCACTGTTATCTCCAAAGTCCCAAATAAATCCTGCATTTTGAATACCCGCACCGTAAACTGTTTGGTTATTGAAAGTTGCTGAATCGTTTGTACAAGCTGAATTTGCTATAAAATCAGGTTTAGGCGTTTCATAAACAGTAACTAATTTAGAAACTGTATCTTGACAACCAGCTGCTGAGGTTAAACGTAAACTAACTCTAAAAGTTCCACTATTTTGAAACTTGATTTGGAAGCTATTAGATTGACGTTGTTCTCCAGAACTGAACGACCAGAAATAACCTAATCTATCAGTATTTGATATTGATGAACTATCAGTGTAAGGCATAAATTGACCTTGGCAATGACTAGCAACTGTAAAGCTTGCTTTAGGTTTTGCATAAGATGGGAAAACTCTATTATTGATAGCAACACATCCATTAGTTGGATTAGAAACTGATAAACTAACAGCGTAGTTGGTATCAGCTTTAGTAAAATAGAATGAAGCTCTGCTAGTAGTTCTGCTAATATTACCTGGAAACTTCCATAAGTAACTCAATCCGCTACCAGTTGTTGCAACATTAAAAATTGTTGAATCATTTTGACAAACAATAGATGTAGAACTAACGGTATATTCAGCACTTGGGCCTTGCAATACTGTTATCAATCTTGAAACTGTATCTTGAATTCCCAATGGAGAGGTAGCTGTTAATCTTACTCTGTATTGACCAGCTTTATTAAATGTATAAGTAGGGTTTTTAAATGCATTAGCTATAGGAGTTCCATCACCAAAATCCCATAACCAAGTAACACCTCCTGATTGATCACCCTGTACCACACCAAAATTAATTGCTGTTCCTGTACAAGTAGTATCTAAACGTGGGCTAGTTAAAAATCCGTATTGAATAGGATTAGCCACTTTAATATATCTATAAACGGTAGTATCACAATTAGTAGCTATAAATCTTAAAGTAGTAGCTAAAACAAAAGTAGTGTCACCTTCTAAAGCTGTAGGTACAAATGTAACTTTAGCATTTGTAGATGAAGTAGGCGGTGTGAACACAACATTAGTTGCTAAAGTTCCACCTTGAACTGATTTAATAGTAGTGTTAAGCAAAGTCCAAGCAGTACCATAACTATTGTTATCAAATGCTTCAGTTGGAGACAAAATTTCATATCTAATTGAATTGCCATTTTTAACAGCATCCGGTTTAAATTGGTCACCATCATTAACTGAACCATTAAATAATCCAGGAGTTAAATCAGGAATGATATACGAACCTATTGCAGTTGTTGGTCTGTTAAATCTATTAATTAACACCATGTAATTTCCTGGTAAGTTGTTACTACAATAATTAGGAGTTACAATAGAGCCAACAGGTTGGTAGCTACCAGAACCATAGTTAATTGCTGAAACAACATAACGTAGTGTGTCTGTTTGTCTATTTGCAAAACGTAATGTTAAATCGCTTGTGTTACCATAAGCACTATCTAAAACTCTCACACCGTTTCCTAATGCGTCAACTTCAATTGCTCTGTAAACGATTCTTGAATCAGTATTAGCAATTTTTATAGTAAATGGTTGATTGATATTACAAATTGAAGCAGAAGACGGTATTACTGCTTGATTTTGCGCATCATCAAATATTTGAATACTATCAATCATCATATTTTGTCCTCCACCAGTACTAAATGCATCAAACTGGAAACTATAAATATTTCCTGGTATTCTATATTCACTCAAACATGCTTCGTAAGTAAACCAATCTGGATAAGGAGATGAAGCATTTGGACGAACAGCTACTTTTAATTCAGGACCTGCAAATCCATTTGTAATTACCCTTACAATAATTGAATCTCTTTTTCCTACAACAAAGTTACTTTGAGAGAAACGGAATCTTAACATTGGTCGAGCTGCTCCACCCATTGCCGCTATATTAAAACAAGGTGATAATAAACGAGCAGATGCTCCAGCTGGTAATGTACTAGAAGGGAATAAAGCGCATTTAATTCCATTTTCAGTAGCATGTGAAGGATTCGCATTTGAACCAAACGCTCCAACGTTCCATGCACCACCATTAGTTAATGTACTAGTATTCCAACCTTGCAAACCATTTTCAAAATTCATAGTATAAGGAAAAGTACTTAAGCCAGTCATTAAGGTATCCCATGGTTTATTATATGGATAAACGCCACTATTACCTATTATATCATTTGCAGTAATTTTATATTCAATAACTCCACCCGATGCGAAGGCTGAACTAGGAAAAGTAAATGTTCTAATTCTATATCCAGCTGATGTTAAACCACCATCTACACCTGATATATTAAAAGTGGCACCACCATTTATTCTATAGGTTAATGCATCGCCAATATAATTTTTATCTTCAATAATAAAGCTTAACTGATTAAAAATAGAATTCATACAAGTAATTGAATTCATAGGTAAAATTCTTGGAACAATACTATCTATTGCAGTTCCACCAGCATATTCGTGTGCTCCAAGAGTTGGAGCTATATTATTTCTATTGTTTAAAATTACATCGGTAGTAATACCCATAATAGGTACAGCTCTACCAAAAACAATTGAAGCTGTTGAGGCAGGAATAAATAAATTAGTATCATTAATAAATGGAGCAGTTAAATTCGAACTAAACAAATCACCACCAGTATACCTGTATATACTATCCCATGTATTATAAGTCACTGGGGTTGTAGTACTATCATTTGCAACTATTAATCCATTGATAGCATTAGTTGCATTACTAAAGTAATTATTATTATCGGATAAAGTAAAAGGACTTAAACTACTACCAACACTCACAGCCCTAGATCTAACATTTGTTGATGCATTAACACCTCCAAGTTTATTAGAGAATAGGTTATTTAACATTTTAAAACCATACTGTAAAATAGTAGTGTTAGTAAAATCATACACAAATCGAGGAGCAATTGCTAAACATGCACTTCTCCCATTTGAAACTAATGTATTAGCAGTTCCTAAATTAATTGAATTAAAGTTAATACTAATATTAGGATCGTTTATTGTAGCAGAAGCATCTATTGCAATTCCACAAATTCCTGTGGTAATAGTTGTACCCCCTTGTCCAAATATTTTAGAAATCATATTGTTATGAATCTTAGTACTATTAACAGTATTTGTTCTATCAGTACCAAAATTTATGTATATACCATATGCAGAACTACCTGCAACTGTTGAACCAATGTTATTGATAATATTTCCATCAATAATGTTTGCAGAATCTAAAACTGTATTCCCAACAACAGTTCCTAATTCAATACCTCTTGGATTAGAGAAACCAACTATATTATTTTGAATTTTATTTCTAGAAATATTAGCTAGAGTTTGTCCAACACAGAATATACCTGCTGCATTATTAATACCCCCAAAATAATTTGTAACTTGAGTACCACCTGGAGCAATATTTCCTCCAATAACATTATCAGTAATAACTGTATTTAAATCGCCCTGACCTCTTACACCGTTACTTCTCAAATAAATACCGTAATCACAGCCACCAATAAAGTTATTTGTAAACGAATTATTATTATTTAAACCTGTACCTGTAGAATTTGAAGGAGTTGCAGAAATACCACCAGAATAAATAGCCGCAAAAGTATTATTGGTTGTTGTAGTAGAGTTACCAATTAAATTACAGTTTCTTACAAAGTTATCAGTAGTAGCTAAACTTTGAGAAAAAACTGATGATTGTCCACCTATAATATCTATAATTTTATAAGTTGAACTATTCATAATTGTTGGCATAATGATAGTTAAATCTCTAGTGTTAGTTCCGTTATTAGATCCATCAAATCCAAAGAAACGACCACTTGAAATTCTTATCAAACTTGAATTTGCAGCAGGTGCTTGATTAAAATTTGTAAACTTAATTGTATCTGTTCTTCCAGCAGCCACCGTAACAATTACAGGTACACTTTGGTTAGCACTTGGGTAATCAAATACAGTAATTGGGGTTACAAAACTATCAGTTTCACCAATATATCCAGCGCTAAATTCTAACTTAACAGGGCTATAACCTGTAAATGACAAACCAGTACCAAATGCATTTAAATAATTAACTGCAGAACGTAAATTTTTGAAAGAACCAACAGATGGATTTGTTTGTAAAGGAAAATTATCAACTCCATTAATTTGGTATACACCATTTGGTTGTAAACCAGAATTTAAAAGCGCATAATTTACTGCCCCCATGTTAATATTACCATTTCTAGAAGCACCATAAATATCTTTTACGATTAAAGCTACAGAACCTCCTGTAGAATAACGAGTACCACCTGATACAGATAATAAATCTGGTAATGTGTCAGAAACAAATCTAGTTGGGAAATTAAATGAATTCAAATCAATATTTGTTCCTGTAAATGATCTTATTGCATTAATATTTGTTCTAGTAGTTGGAGCAGCATTAGGTGTAGCCATAATAATATTGTTGGCCAAAGTTGGATTTGTTCCAGAAACAAAATAAGAGTTAAAATCTGATTCAGGAATTAAAAATCCTGAATTTTTAGTAAATGGTGTAGTTGATGATAGTACACATACAGAATACATATTACCTGCATTATTTCTATTTGCAGTAACACCATAAATATTATTTAAATTAGAAATTCCACTTTTAATATTGGCACCTAAATATAAAGCTGTAATACCACTATTAGCATTTAAATAATTATTACCACTCATATTAATGGTATTGTTTAACAATGTAACAATATTTGTTCCACTAACCGCTGGTGTTGCATCTATTAAAATACCAGTTGGGTTTAAAACACTAATATTGGTACCAGAACCTCTAGACAAAATATTTGAAACAAAATTATTACTAATAAAATAACTTCTTGTTCCGGTACTAACTCCACCGATAATTGCATTTACTGCCGTAAATTGAGTTCTAATACCGATACAACTTTGTCCAGCTGCTGTAACTAAATTATAAATAAAGTTTCTACTAATATTTACATCAAAATTAGGATATTTAGCAGACAATTCATTGATATCAATACCTCTAAATCCTGTTAACACATTAGTTGCAGTTCCTGGTAATGAATTTCTAATTATGTTTGAATCTATAACAACACCTTCAATACCATTCATATAAATACCAGCTTGATCGTTAGCACCACCAATAAATGTAGTAGGTATAGTTCCACCTGGAGCAATTGTACCTCCAATAATATTACTTACAATCCTTACATTTTTAACACTATTAGTTATTACACCAAGTGCGGTAGTAGCAAATGTTGGATCTGTTCCTAATGGGTTAGCAGAAGATCCTCTTACATATATACCATTCCTTACACCTTGAATAATGTTATTAATAATGTTAATATTAATATTATCAACTGTTCTCAGCGTATCACCTACTGCAGGTGGCACAGTTGCAATAATTGGATGACCGTAATAAATACCTGCAAAAGTGCTTATGGTTGAATTAGAAGTATTTCCAAGAATGTTAATATTTCTAATTGTAATATTTTGACTTGCAGTATCTGTAGGAACAATTCCAATAACTCTTGAATTAACATTAGAATCAAGTCTTCTAAACATAACAGTCAAATTTCTTGTTTCTTTACTATTACTAGTTAAACCATCGAGAGTAACATTTCTAGCTCCCATGAATCTTATAACAGAAGTATTTGCTGCGTTACGATCATTTGGAGACCAAATTGTATCAATATGGCCAGCTTGAGGTCTTATAATTACTCCTAATGAATTGTTTGAACCAGGGTAGTCTGTAATTGCAGGAATCCAAGTTGTTTCCCTTTGATAATTTGGAGATATTTGTAATGTTACATTATTTTGATTTCCTGTTATACCGTATGAATTTAAATAAGTTATTGCCTCAGCTAAATTCCTAAATGATCCTGTACTTGGTGCATTTTCTGTAGGTGGATTTGAAATACCATTAATTGGATATGTTGAACCTGCTACCAAAACTGAAGGTAAATTTGTTGAATCACCATTCCATTGATGGCAACCGATTGAAGTAAATCTTCCTAAGCCAGTTCTCGGATTACCAAGAATATCGTCACCAATTCTAAACATTATTGAATCAGAAACTCCTTTGTTAAAAAGAGATAAGGTTCCAAAACCATAACCTCTATTATATAACCTACTTGCAACACCATTTTCAATAGTTAAAATTGAATCATTTTTAAATGGAGGAATGATGGCAAAACTATTTGAGTCTGATAAAGAATATAATCTATAATTTTTTAAGGTAGAAATATTTCTGATAACACCATTTCTATTCATACCCGCAACAAATGCATAACCAGAACCAAAAGTATTTGAGTAATAGTTATTAAAGTTTGAATATGAAAATGGATTTACATTATTTGCAGCAACAGCAATTACATAATTTTGAAAACCCGAAATATTACTTGGCGAATTACCGTATCGATTCGAAAAAGAATTATTCATTAATTCTATTCCACCATTAGTGGTAAAACCTGTTGCAAGACACGCTGAAACAGCATTTGCCGCTAACATCATTGTATCACCTGCTAAATCAATTGAATTGTAAAATATTTCCAATCCAACATTTGATGTATTATTTTCTACTAAAATACCAGCAGTATAAAAACCAGTACTAGAAATTGAATTTGCACCATTACGTGCTGCTATTCTTGAAATTGAATTATTTGCAAGGACTAATCTACGTGATGTTGTATGTGCACCTAAACTAATTCTTATCCCAGAAACACCTTGACCTGTCGCATTTGAATAAATATTATAAATAGTATTTTTAACAACTCTAATGTTCGAATCTAAAGCAGTGGGTGTTCCGTCAGTAGCAAGTCTAATTCCCGCAAAACCAGGATTAATACTTGCGATACTTAAAGGCAATGTGTTTTTAACAACATTACCAGATATTGTTGAATTTGAAACCGTTTGAACATAAATACCCGATAAATTAGTGGATGTACCACCAATACCAGCAAAGTTTGTAGGATTAATTGGATTTACGTACTCACCTATTATATTGTTCAAAATATTAACTCCAGTATCTTGCGAAGGGAAAGCAGTAGTGGTTGTTGGAAAACCTCTATGGTAAATACCATTTTGAACTGCCATAATCAAATTATTTACATAACTTATGTTATAATTGGTTCCAATTGCAGCATTCTGTGGTGTAGAGGTTGAACCTCCAAAATAAATTCCAGCGTAAGTATTAATAACTGTTGATGATGAATTACCAACAATATTACAATTTCTAATTGCTACATTTCTTATTCTATTTGAAAACGTAGAAGATGCAGGAATCAAATCAATTACCTTTGCAGTTATAGCAGTTGATGAGCCAATATTAAAAGTCAAATTTCTTTGTCCAGTAACACTACTTCCGTCAATAGTAAAATCTGTACTACCAAAAATTCTAAATAAACTTCCATTTGCAGCTATTGAAGCGGTGGTTGAAATGGTGAAACTTAATCCAGATTTTGGTTTCAATACAATCGGTCTGGTAGAACTCATGTTGGGATAACCAGCTCCAGTAGTTGCACCAACTTGGATAGGTGAAGGTTCAACCCCTGTATAACCCTGATCAAGTAAAATGGTTACAAGTCCTTGTGGCTGAGTAACATCAATACCAAAAGTATTTAGATAGGTAATTGCGCCTGCTGAACCAGCACCTGACAAATTAACAAAAGTGTCGATTGGGGCTACTTGATCAACCTGACCATTTACTACATAAGTTTTACCGCCTGCAAATCCTTGAGCAAAAGCATTGCCAGCCGACAGCCCAATAAATACAGTTAAGTACAAACTTAGCTTAACGTAAAAATTAGTAAATTTTGATTTCATATATTTATTTATTTTGTTTTTATTTAAAATAATTCAGTTAGCTAAAATAGGTATTTAATCCTTTTAACCAAACTATCCAAGTTAAAATTACATTTTTTTTATCTTTAATGCTGATAATAAAGCCTTTGTGGTTTGTCTTTTTCGCGCCAAATAAACCCTCTCAATCTCAACTCTTCTGGTTTTAATTCATCTAAAGGATACATGAAACCTTCTGGACTGTTAATGAAAACACCTTTACTAATTTTTTTATTGGCAAAATAGAACTCCATTTCACTACAATCAATCTTGTTTATTCCAATATAATTTACACTATCTTCTTTGGCATAATAAATACTTTGCCCATTACCATATACTCTGAGGTATTTAATATTATTACTGTCTAAAATTCCTTTCATGTTTTTACCTTTTACTTGATTATAGTGTGGGCCTTTTTCATTTGATATTAAAAAAGAATTATTTCTTAAATGAAATGAATCTAACCTGCTGTTATTAATGTAAAAGTGTATGGTATCGGCTGTAATTTGATTCAAGCCATTCCAAATAATTGGTGATGAAAACATAGAAAGAGTGGAATCAGATTTTGCATAAACCAAACTATCGCAAACTCCAAGAATATCAGACTTAAATATTTTAACTTTCCGATAAGCCTTTATTATTTCTTTTTGCTTTAATTTTTTGTCGGCTTGGAATAAGAATAAAGTATCGGCATATAAAAACATACTGTCCTTTTTATCCATAATCATTAAACCATATGGATTTTGGGTTACATAGGTTTGTTTTATTTTGCCATTCATTACACCTAAGTTGCCATAAAGTGTAATTTTTTGAATAGAATCAAACAATTCTAATTTACGGTATGCCCGACCAATATTATTCTTTCTATCATAAAATAAACTATCGGCTTTTAAAATTTTATTTTCGGTATACAAAATAGCGTTTTTACTAAACTGACTTATTTCCTTTTTGGTATCGTACCAACCATTTTCACACACAATTTTATCTTTAGCGCTTTTAATTACTGTTGGCCCATAAAAATAGGAAACCTTGGTAACTGTATTATACATTAAAGTATCGCTTTTCATATTATAGTCAGGATTAGTTAAAACTACATTTTTCTTGAAAAAGAAATTTTTAGTTCTGCTTTGGTAATAACCTTGTTGGCTAGTTAAATTATTTTTATCAGAAATAATCAAACCATTATTTAAATAATACCCAACATTATTCACCATATCAAAATCTAATTGACTGGTAGTTAAAGTCATTGATTTATCATACATTTTCACATTGCCTTCCATAAATGCATGTTTGGAATTTCCATCATATTTTAAATAATTCCCATCCATTCTTATACTATCATTATGGTTAATACGCACATTACTGTATGCCTTTACCATGTTTGAATCATCATATAAAATGGCTGAATCGCAATACATTAAAGTATTTTCTTGTTTTAAAACTACATTACCTGAAAGTTTTTTAGAATTACCAATTGGAGTTACTTGTCCTTCAAACAAATCGGCCCCAACAATTTCTACTTTACTTTTGGTTTGGGCTTGTAATAATTGACTCATTGCAAACAATACAATGAAAATTTTAAATTTAGTGGCAAAATATTGCATGGTTCAAAACTATTAAATTTTTAATTACAGCATAGCTTAAATATAATATTATGCTTAAATAGTTGTAAAATTACACCATAAATTATACCAAGTTAAAATGCAAATGATTGAAGCATTTCAAAATTTCATCAAAAATGAAAAGTTAATAACTGAAAATGAAACGGTTTTACTCACCATTAGTGGTGGAGTAGATTCTATGGTTATGCTGCATTTATTTATTAAAAGCGACTATCAATTTGCTGTTGCTCATTGTAATTTTGGACTGAGAGGAACTGAGAGCGATGGTGATGAAGCCCTTGTAAAACAAATTTGCACCGAAAATAATATCACATTTTACGCCAATAAATTTGACACAACAAATTATGCTGCTGAAAATAAACTTTCAACCCAAATGGCAGCGCGCGAACTTAGGTATAATTGGTTTGATCAACTTTGTAAGGAAAACAATTTTCAACTAATTGCTACTGCACACCACCAAAACGATGTAGCAGAAACCATGTTAATTAATATAACAAGAGGAACAGGAATTAGCGGTTTACATGGCATTTTACCTAAAAAAAATAAAATAATAAGGCCATTACTTTTTGCCAACCGAAACCAAATTGAAGCTTACGCTTCAGCAGAAAACATTACATTTAGGGAAGATAGCAGCAATAAAAAAACGGACTATTGGCGCAATAAAATTAGGCTTGAGGTTATTCCGCATTTAACTTCTTTAAATGAAAAAGTAATTGATAACTTTTATGAGTTAAGCAACAGAATTAAAATTGATGAACAATTGTTGCAAGAAAAACTAAACGACCTAAAAAAAGTATACATAAAAAACCAAAAAGGCCTGCTTTACATTGACGTAAAAATCAAACAGCACTATGCTTCAAAAACTATTTTATTTAATGTGTTAAATGAATTTGGTTTTACTGAAAATGAGGTGATTCAATTAGCCGAAAACTCTCATATTTCAATTGGTGCTATTTTCGATTCAAAAACACACCAATTACTGGTGGATAGAAAATACTTTGTAATTAAAGAAAAAGAAGTAGAAATTATCAATCAAAACATTGAAATTGGTAAACAAACTCTTCAATTTCAAAGCAATTTGGGACCTATTCATTTTGAAACTTTGAGCGAATACCCAAAAGTATTTGCAAAAAATTGTTTGTACTTAGATAAAGATAAAACTGGAAACGAGTTTGTATTACATACTTGGCAGCAAGGCGACCGCTTTAAGCCCCTTGGTATGCAAGGCACCAAACTGGTAAGCGATTATTTAATAGATAAAAAAATTAACCAATTTGAAAAAGAAAAATGTTTGGTTTTAACGAGCAAAACTACTAATCAAATTGCAGCAGTAATACCCTACCAAATCAGCAATGATTTTAAAATTAATGAGGATACGAAAAGTATTTTAAAGATAGATTTAAAATAAATTTACAACCTTCCATTATGAGCTAAAAGACCGTCTTTTGTGGCCAGGTAGCTATAGGCGTGCATATCGTCACTATCAAAAATAAAGCTTTTTACATAATCTTGTTTTTGTTCATCAAAACGCATGGCTACTACCATTTTTTTAGCAATTAAATGCTTTAAACAATCTGCTACTATTTTAGGTGGTGCATCTACTTCTTCTAGTATTTTGCTAAATGGTTCTACAAAATATAAAACGTTTAAAATATCAAAATCTATTTCGCTTAATTCGTATTGCATAAAAATTTATTTATGGGTTCTATCTTTCCAATTATAAGTTCCAAAATTAGCCCAAATGCCAATAATTATCACATACAACACATGAAATATTTCGGCAAGTGGTAATAATAAAATAAGTTTAGTTTTACCAAAAAGTTTTAAAATGGTGACTAAAAAAACACCTTCAATTAGCGTTTTAAATATTATTTGATTCAATGCCAAATGCCAATCAATAAAAAGATTTACAACCATGCTTATATTGTAAAAATAAGCCATGATAAGAATAAAAGTAATATACCTGTTTTCGTACTTTGTACTTTTACTTACCCAACGTTTGCGTTGCTCTGTAAGCTGACTTAAAGTACCATTTGCACCGGTTAAAACTATGGCTTCTTTTTGGTGTAAAAACTGAACTTGATTAGGATATTTTTTAAAAATTTTATGCATTAAAAATTCATCATCACCACTTATAACATGCATATTATCTTCATAACCATTTACTTCAAAAAAAACAGCCTTTTCAAATATTAAATTAGCCGCGCTACACATGTTTGGATATTTTAATTCCATTGCTGCAGCCCCTACTCCTACTAAGCCTGCAAACTCTAATGCTTGTAGCTTTTCAAATATATTTTTTGCAGCAAACTCAACCGGAGCATATACCATTTTTGCCGAAGAAATATTGATGAATTGATTGATGGTTTTTAACCAATTATAACCCCTAGTACAATCAGCATCGGTTAAAATAATGTAATCGAATTTTGCTTGTTCAATGCCTTTAGTTATGGCTTGTTTTTTATTATCTATTTTATCGAAATCTGCTAAGTCTATTATAGATATTTTGAATGTTGTATTGTGAATTTTGAATTGGTGAATTATGTTTAATGTATCATCAGTTGAATGGTCGTTTATTAAAATGATTTCAAAGTTTTCTGAATTATAATTTTGCTTGATAATTGACTGCAAACATTGACTTATAAATCCAGCTTCGTTCCTAGCAGCTATAACAATGGAAAAGCTATTTTGAACTGAAGAAATAGGTAATTTATTTTGCCTTTTGGTTCGTATAATAATTGCTAATAATCCAACATAAAAAAATGTTATCAAACAGCAGTAAAAAGCAGTTAATAAATAAGATGTTATGGTCCAATAAATCATTTAAAACTAAATTTATGTTTTAAAATAAATACCAAACCCAAAAGTGCCGGCACCATCATATTAATTACCCAAAGCGAGTAAGCCGAAAGCAATACACCTAAATCGAAAGCATGATTGCCATTACTCAATTCGCTAAAAACAAAAAGGGCACTTGCACCACGTAAACCAATATCGAGTAAGAAAAAACTTGGCACCACCGATTGAATACAAAATACAGCAATAACACCAATAAAACAATTAACCAAACCAACATGTACGCCAAAAAATTGAAGCAAAAACACATATTGGAATAAAAAAACTGCATAACGCAAAGCAGAAATTAAAAACACTTTGGTTAGTTGAGTTTTAGTATAAGATTTAAAAACAATTACATATTGCTCAATGTTAGAGAAAAAACGAAACCTTGACAGCGCATTGTAAACCAAATCAATTCGAATAAATCCAAATATTACCACTGCGTGCATAATGAAAAATGCAATGGCAATATATTTCCAATAAATGTAAACATAAAAATCGGCCTTTGATAAAAAAGCAAGTAATGCATACATACCAAAAATAGCAGTAACCAAAGATTGGGCAGTATGACCAATAACGGTAACTAATGAACCTTTGATTTTATTGAGTGTTTTTAAATGAATAACCCTTCCTGCAAAATCTCCAATTTGATTTGGCGTAATAATACTTAAAGTAACGCCTGAAAATACCGCCTTTAAAGCATCCAAAAATTTTATTTCTTCAAATTGATTGATTAATAATTGCCATTTTAAAGTTTCTAAACCCCAATTTAGAAATAACAACAATACAGCAAAAACTAAAAAAACAGTATTTTGAAATGAAAAATCAAATTGAAAAACAGCAACTTTTTCATCTATTTTATAGGCAACCAATAGTTTATATAAAATAAAAGCAACTGTAAAAAATGCTAACGCAATTTTCAAGTAAGTAATCCATTTTTTATGTGTGAGCCAAAACTGTTTCAAGCCAATATTTATTTGCCTTTAAGGCAGGCAATTTATATAATTTTATTTGATTGCATTTGTTTTTAAAATATATTTGAGATTTTAAAACAAGAAATGGGTTTTATATTTTATTTACTACTAGGTGTTGCCATTATGTTTGGAAGCCGAATTTGGCAACAAAAGTACATTGCACAATTAACTGATGAGCATAAAGCAATATTGGCTCAATTGTTCAATAAGCGAAGTAACATCAATTTATATGTAGGAATTGCTGCAATAATTTTGTTTTTAATCATTACATTTTTCGATTTATTGAATTTTAGACTTGCTATTTTAACGCTAGTTTTAATAAATGTACTAGCAACTGTTATTCCAATGAATATAAATTATAATAAAATGGTAAAGAACAACTTACCTATTAGCTTTACCAATAATTATATTTTTGTATCAATACTGCGCGTATTAGGAACTATTGTAATTTTCTCTTATGTATTGTTTGAGAATCAAAATTTTTAATGGAAAACGAAAACATAAATGAATTTGATAGAATAATTCTTGGCATTGACCCTGGAACCATTGTAATGGGTTATGGCATTATTGGTATCAATAAAAAACAAGTTAGTTTAATAACATTAGGCGTACTTCATTTAGAAAAATATGATGATTATGCCATGAAATTGAAGAAAATTTTTGAACGAACAGTTGGTTTAATTGATGAATTTAAACCCGATGAAATGGCTATTGAAGCTCCCTTTTTTGGTAAAAATGTACAATCCATGTTGAAACTAGGAAGAGCGCAAGGAGTGGCTATTGCAGGCGCTATGAGTCGCGAGTTAGCTGTAAATGAGTATTCTCCCAAAAAAATTAAACAATCAATTACCGGAAATGGAAACGCTACCAAAGAACAAGTAGCTGGTATGTTGGAACATATTTTAAAATTTAAATACGACTCCAAGTTTTTAGATGCAACCGATGGATTGGCAGCTGCCTATTGCCATTTTATGCAAAAAAACTTAGGTATTGAAACAGCTAAAACCAAAGCAAAAATTCCTGCTAAAAAAAAGGCTACCAGTTGGGATGCATTTGTAACAAATAATCCTAATAAAATCAAGAAATAAACCGTTTATAAAACTATTTGTTGCTTTATAAAATTCTTAAACGAAACATAACCTAAACTTAAAAAACCAGTTATAATAAATATTGAAAACCATTGTTAGTTTGATATATTTGCTATGAAAATGAAAGTACGTTATTCAGCCATACTGTTGGTATTATTGTTAGCCTTTGGCAATATTGCCAATGCACAAAATAAAGATGAGCAATTGGCTGCGCAATTTTTTTCCAATGCTGAATACGATAAAGCTGCTGATTTATACGAAAAACTGCTGATTAAAAACATCAACTCATTTTATTTTTACGATAATTTATTACAATCGCTCATCAAATTAAAACGTTTGGATGATGCGGAATCACTTTGCAAAAAAATGTTTCGTAAAACCAATTCTCCTTACTTTTCGGTAGATATTGGCTTCATAAATACCCTGAATAACAAGCCCGAAAAGGCCACTAAACAATTTGATGAAGTTATAAAGAAACTAATCCCCAATCAAGATAAAATTCAAGAAACAGCGAATGCTTTTGAAAAACGAAATGAAATTGATTATGCCATAAAAACATATACCAATGGCCGTAAATTACTTGGTTACAATGCTGTGTTTAATAATGAACTAGCTGCGCTTTATGCTAAAACCAAACAAATGCAGTTAATGATTGATGAATACTTAAGCAGTGTAGAACAAAACCCTGTAAACAGTGAAGAAATTCAAGGATTATTGCAGAATAATATTCAACTACCAACTGACTTTGAATTACTTAAAAATGCACTCATAAAAAAAATAAAAGCCAATACCCAAACTGATGCATTTTATGAAATGTTAATTTGGTTTTATGTGCAACGCAAAGATTTTGACAATGCACTGATACAAGCCAAAGCCATGGACAAAAGGCTAAAGGAAGAAGGCCGAAAAATGATGGACTTAGGCTATTTGGCCATAAGCAATGAAAAATATGACGCAGCCATTAAACTATTTAACGAAGTAGTACTTTTAGGCAATAATAAAGCTTACTATTTAGCTGCAAAATTGGGGGTTTTAGAAGCAAGCAATAAAAAACTCTTAAGCAATGCCAATTTAAGTTTATTGGATTTACAGAACTTAGAAAAAACCTATTTGGCTTTTTTAGCCGAAAATGGAAAAACCTATTACACAGCGCCTAGTATGCGCGATTTAGCAAAGCTTTATGCATTTTATTTAAATGATATAGACAAAGCCATCAACTGCCTCAACGAGATATTAACCTTACCAGGATTAGAAACTTATTTTACTGCAGAATGTAAACTTGAACTTGGCGATTTATATGTAATAAAAGGCCAACAGTGGGACGCCATGTTGCTTTACGGGCAAGTAGATAAAGACTTTTTAGAGCATCCACTTGGGCAAGAAGCAAAACTGAGAAATGCCAAATTGAGTTTTTATTTAGGCGAATTTGAATGGGCCAAAGCACAGTTAGATATTTTAAAAACAGCCACCACCCAATTAATTGCAAACAATGCATTGGAACTTTCATTATTGATTCAAGACAATACTGTTGACTCAAACGAAGATGCCTTAAAACTATTTGCTAGAGCAGATTTAAGTTATCAGCAAAATAAATTCAGTGAAGCTTTTCAAACTTTAGATTCGATTATTTTATTGTTTCCAAAACATGCTTTAACCGATGATATTGCATTTAAAAAAGGACAAATTTATGCTAAGCAAAAAAAATATGAGGAAGCCATTAAGCAATACCAAATTGTAATCAATGAATACGGCTCAGATATTTTAGGAGATAACGCATTACTTAACCTTGCACTCATTTACGATAAAAATTTAAACAACCCCGCTGAAGCAAAAAAACAATACGAAAAGTTTATTGAAACTTTCGGCAGCAGCATATTTATAAACGAAGTACGCAAACGCTATCGTCAGTTAAGAGGCGATATTTTAAACTAATAGAACAAAAAAATGATAGTATATAACGTAACCATTAATTTAGACCACGACATTCACGATGAATGGGTAAAATGGATGAAAGAAAAACATTTACACGATGTAATGGACACAGGCATGTTTACCAGTTATAAATTTTTAAAATTACTCAGTAAACAAGAAGATGAATTGGGTGAAACATACGCCATTCAATACTTTGCGCCAAGCATGGAACATTACGAGCGTTATCAAGCTGAGTTTGCACCAAAATTACAAAAAGACGGGCGCGATTTATTTGGTGAAAAATTCCATGCATTCAGAACATTACTTCAAGAGGTATAATTAAAACAAAACTATTTTATGAAAGCAATTATTCCTGTTGCAGGAATTGGCACTCGATTGAGGCCACATACACATACACAGCCAAAGGCGTTAATTCCAATTGCAGGTAAACCAATTTTGGCGCATATTGTAGATAATTTAATTGATGCTGGTATAACCGATTTTGTTTTTATTATTGGTTATTTAGGTGATAAAATTGAAGAATATATCCAAAAAAATTATCCTAAAATAACTACCAATTTTATAATCCAAACTACAGGTAAAGGTGTTGGTCATGCTATTTGGCTAGCCAAAGAAAATATTTTAAAAGACAACAGTGAAATATTGATTGTTTTTGGAGATACCATAGCCGATGTAGACTTAAAAAAAGTTATTGCTGAGCCTCATAACATGCTGGGCATTAAAAAAGTGGAAGACCCTCGCCAATTTGGAGTGGCAGAGGTTAATAATGAAGGTTATATTACCAAAATGGTGGAGAAACCTGCCATTCCAAAATCGAATTTGGCTTTGGTTGGTATTTATAAAATTAAAGATAGCCACGCTTTACTGGAGGCATTAGATACTAATATCAGTCAAAAGAAAACCACTCATAACGAATATACTTTAACCGATGCCATGATGAACATGATTAATAACGGCATGAAGTTTAAAAGTTTTGATGTAGCCAATTGGTTTGACTGCGGTAAAAAAGATATTTTATTAGAAACCAACTCTACCCTATTAAAGCGTTTAAATTACGATACTAGTAAATATAAGTATGAAAATACCATTATTATTCCACCAGTATATATTGGCGATGATTGTAAAATTTCGAATTGTATTATTGGACCAAATGTATCGGTTGGTGAAAATGCAATATTAAATTACGGCATCATTAAGGATAGTATTATTGGACCTTATGCTCAAATAGAATATGCTATTTTAGAAAAATCGTTGATTGGAAATGATGCTACCCTATGCGGAAACAAGCAAAGTTTAAATATTGGCGATAGCACAGAAATAAATTTTGGGTAGTACTTGATTTATGGCTTAATAATTGCAAAAGGAGTAAAAACACTCGAAAAAAATTGACAAAGAAAAATAACAATTACATTAACAATAGCATTTGGATGCTAGCTGAAAAGGCTTCGCGCATTATTTCAGGAATTTTAGTAGGCGTATTGGTAGCCCGCTTTTTAGGAAAAGAACAATTTGGAATCATTAGCTATGCGTTAAGCGTTTTAAGTATTTTTACTGTATTTTCTACCTTAGGGTTAGATGGCATTGTAGTTAGAGAACTTATAACCGAAAAAGACAAAAAATACGAAATACTTGGGACCACCTTTTGGATGCGTTTTATAGGTTCGTTATTTGTAGTGTTAGCAGCAACATACTATTCTTCCATGCGCGACCCAAGTGACAGTACTTGGATTGTTTTTTTAGTTTCTATAGCTGTTGTTTTCCAGTCGTTTAGTGTTATTGATTTTTACTTTCAGTCGGAGGTAAAAGGCAAGTTTACTGCAATTATTCAAATTATAACTTTGGTGCTTTCGGCCATAGTAAAACTAGTATTGATTTATTTAGAAGCTCCATTAACCTGGTTTGCAAGTATGGTCATGTTTGAAGCATTAATAACAGCCATTAACCAAATTTATTTTTATAAAATAAACCAACAAGAAATAAGTAAATGGAAATTTACTTTTACTGAATCCAAACGTTTATTATCGCATTCATGGCCAATTATTATTTCTGCATTTATGCAAATGATTTACCAGCAAGCAGACAAAATATTAATTGCACGTTATTTACACGATATGGGAATGGTAGGTCAATATTCTGCAGCAACACGTATAAGTGAAGCATCATTTTTTATTCCTGTAGCACTTTCCACAGCGTTATTTCCTGGAATTATTAATAATAGACACAATAAACCTTTACAGTTAAAACGCTTAACCCAAATTTATTCATTAATGATTTGGAGTGCTATTTTTATTTCAATTGGTGGTTATTTACTTGGAGATATTGTAATTGGATTTTTATACAAAGATGGCTTTCCGCTTGCGCCCGAAATTTTTAAAATACATATATGGATAACCATTCCTGTATTTTTTGGAACAGCATGGGGTTCGTGGCTTTTAGCATTAAATAAACAGCGGTTAATTACTGTTTACCAAGTTTTTGTTTTAGTAATTATTTTAGCTTTAGAAATGTATATGATTCCAAAATATGGCATTAAAGGTGCAGCATATAGTGTGGTGTTAGCTTATTTGTGCAGCATTTTTGCTATTATGTTTGTATACAAACCAAAAGAGTCAGCTACTTTGTTCTTCTCTTCCTTAAATCCAAAACACTTGCTAGATATAGTGAAATATTGGAAAGAAATGAAAGCAAGTAAATAGATTATTTATTTACTATATTTATTCATCATTTTAGCAATAATTTCAGCAGTTTCATCCTTGTAGTTTACTTTAATTGGCTTGCCAAATTCTAACCACTCGTTTATTTTTAAATAGAAATCGCTTTCTACCTTTTTTACCCTAGTACCTCCCAACAATTTAAATGCTTTTGCATTACATTTTTGCTCATATTGATTAGACATAGGAATACACATAACTTTTTTCCCTAAAAAACTTGCCTCTGCAGGACTTTCGAAACCCCCATTGGTAATTAAACCGTTGCTATTAGCAAGACTATTGATAAAATCTATATTTAAAACAGGTTTTATTAGGCAATTTTTTTGTTTATAAGGCTTTTTTGAATGTTTACTAAATACTTCAAATTGGACATCATTAATTTTATTAAAATGTTTCAATAAAAGCTCATCGGCATAGGCTGGCAGGTATACTGATATATGTTCTTTATTGCTAACTTCCATTTGCCTCACCTCGCTTCTAATTACTGGAGTATGAATAAAACTATCATAAGTATCAAAATGAAAAGCTATTTTATCTGTACATGGCGCATAATTTTTGAGTACATTTTCAGCAAATTTATCCTTCTTTTTTATACGGGGTGTATGCTTACTTAAAAATGCAGCTTGGTGGCTAATTGCTATGCAATTTATTTGATGAATTTTACAAGCCCAAGCAGTTACAGGCTCATAATCATTAATTACAAGATCATATTCCTTTACTGGTATTTCATAGATATCTTTAATAAATGTAAGAGGATGTAGTTCTTTAAAACTACTTTTCATATCAATTCCACCATCTATTCCAAAAACAAATCCTACACCCTTAAATTTATACTTAATTGGGTATGGCAATTGAACATCGGCTTGAGTACCACTAATAAGTATATCCAATTCACCATATTGCTTTAAATAAGGAATTATTTCTCTGGCTCTACTTATATGGCCATTTCCTGTACCCTGAATTGCATAAAGTATTTTCATTTAATAATTATTTAAACCAAGACTGAACATCAATATTAAAAATATTTTGCAAAGCAATAATTAATAATGACCAAAAACTAAGTGATAAAAACATAACCAATTTTATATGCCATTTATTTTTTTCTAATGCCCTACAAATTAAAGTACCAACGGGCATTGAAATTATGGTTGGTGTAACCAATGCTATTCCATATATACCCCAAGTTCTTGAAAAACGAACCATTCTACGTACATTTTTATTTATTTTAATATGAATAATTGTAGCAGGAGGTTTACTTATTTTATTTTTTATAATTAAAATAAAATCCCAAAGGTATAGGTAAATAAAAACGCCCAACATTCCCCCCAAAACAGTGGTAAGATAAAATGTTATTGGATTAAAATTATAAGCCAATGCCATTCCTAAACCAATAATAAATTTAATGGTACATACTAATGTAACACTGATTATTTGCCACCAATCGTTCATGCTGTTGTTTTAGTTAGCCTCAATAATAGCATTGTTTTTACTAAAATAGATGTTATTATTTTTTTAAAAATCTAACCAAGAGTTATCAATAACTTCGTCTTCTGTAATATTTTGCAGATCAGTACTTTTAGTCTTAAATGATTTTCTTTTATCATTACTTAAAAACCATACATAAGTTATATTAGCAAATAGACTATTACCGCCACTAAACTTAAAATTATTTACTACCTCATTATCGTTCTGTTTTGTAAATTGAACCTTAGGATTTAGGTTCATTCCAAATTGAAATAACAATGAACCTTTTTTATTTATCCATCTTACATCAGCAGTTAGTATAGCAGTTCTGCGCCTTAACATTAAGGTTTGGTTAGTAGTATCAACACTTAACTTGTTTTGATATTGGTTTATACCTCCATTTGGTTTTAAAGAAAATCCATAAAACAATTGAGGTATTTTGGTTTGTTTTTTCCAATTTAAGCTATAAGGCAAATTTACGTTGAGGATTGATTTTTTGCTAGTTTGATACCTAAATCCTAAAACAGGTAAAAGTAAAGGTTCACCAAATAAGTAGGTAAACGTAGCACCCACTCGGTACGAAAATTTGTTATTTACCTTGCGGTTATATAAAAATATTCCAGCATAACGCAGTGTAGCATCAGCTAAGGTATATTCATCTTCGTTGGCAAAAGAGGTAGCAGTTATCAAAAAAGTATTTTTAGCGGAGGTATGAAAAATACCTAAAAGCGAAAGCTTTAGGTTAATTAAAGTTCGGTCTAAATTATTATCACCAAACGAAGCTGTGCCTATTTGCAAGGAAGGTAAAACACTTATTTGATTTAACGTTAATTTATTGCTTTTGGTGTTTATTTTTGAGTATAACTCGTGTTTATAACCAATAGAAAATTGGCTGAACCTAAAATTATACTTATCATTAATGAATGAATCACTATTTTTTAAACGTGATAACGATTGTGTATTGAAAGAAACACTTATGTTATCACCTAAGTGGTTTCGGTTTTGTGCAGTAATAAATTGAAAAGCAAATAACAATACCATTAGAACAATATATTGCTTTGCACCAAATAAAAATGCCTTATTTAACCAATTGTTAAATAAGGCATTCGTAATTTTATTTAAATTATTATGCATTAATCAATTGCTTGTAAGCAGCTGCATCTAATAATTCATCAATTTCGGCTGCGTTTGAAAAATTAACTTTAATCATCCAACCGCTACCGTATGCATCGTTATTTACATTTTCAGGAGCTGCATCTAAATCAGCGTTTAACTCAATTACTTCACCAGAAAGAGGCATAAATAAATCAGAAACAGTTTTTACAGCTTCTACCGTACCAAAAACTTCGTCTTTAGCCACAGTTTTTCCTTTACTTGGAATATCTACATAAACTATATCGCCTAATTCTTTTTGAGCAAAATCGGTAATTCCAATTGTTGCTACATTACCTTCTACGCTCACCCACTCGTGGTCTTTGGTGTATTTTAAATTTTCTGGAAAGTTCATTTTTTAAAAATATTTTTATTAATTTTATGGCAGCAATTTAAGTTTTTTATTCAAAATCAAAATCAAATTTCAATTAATAAATTAGTCAACTAATATTATTCATTTTTAGTTTTATTGTTGCACAAGCATTTATAACATGGAAAAAAAATATACATCCTTAAAAGAATTTTATCCTTTTTACCTTAGTCAACATCAAAACACAACTAGCCGAATACTTCATTTTGTAGGCACTAGCCTATTTTTCTTTGTATTTTTTGGCGCATTTTTATTTCATAAAATTTCATAAAATTTCATTTATGATTTTATGCCCCATAGTTGGATATGGCTTTGCTTGGATAGGTCATTTCTTTTTTGAAAAAAACAAACCTGCCACTTTCCAATATCCATTATATAGCTTAGCCTCTGATTTTTGGTTATATTTTGATATTTTAGGAGGAAAGCAGGGTTTTGTTGCTAAAAAGGAAATTGAATAATAAAGAATTTACCTTTAAAAAATTAAGTAAATACAAAAACACCTTTTGTCAAATTACAAGTTTTGCCAATAAAAATATTAAAAAAATATATAATAATGGCATTATTATTGCAAACCTAGTTGTTTCCCGATTCGCTTAAATACCATGAAATTAGAAAGCCATAATTTAGTAAAAAGATATAAAAAAAGAACAGTAGTTGATCATGTTTCAATAGAAGTAGAACAAGGCGAATGTGTTGGTTTACTTGGACCAAATGGTGCTGGAAAAACAACTACTTTTTATATGACTGTTGGTTTAATCAAACCTGATTCGGGAACTGTTACCCTTGATAATGAGGATTTAACTGCCATGCCAATGTATAAAAGGGCGCAAAAAGGCTTAGGTTATTTACCTCAAGAGGCTAGTATATTTAGGACCTTAAGTGTAGAAGATAATATCAAAGCCGTAATGGAACTTACTGACATGAGTAAGGAAGAACAACGTGATAAACTAGAATCACTTATTGATGAGTTTACTTTACATAAGGTACGTAAAAGCATGGGAAATGTATTAAGCGGTGGCGAAAGAAGAAGAACTGAAATAGCGCGTGCACTTGCTGTAAATCCAAAATTTATTCTTTTGGATGAACCTTTTGCTGGAATTGACCCTATTGCTGTAGAAGATATTCAAGTAATTGTGGCCAAACTAAAACATAAAAACATTGGCATTTTAGTAACAGACCACAATGTACATGAAACACTTTCGATAGTTGATAGGGCATATTTGCTTTTTGAAGGCAAAATATTAAAAGCCGGAACAGGCCAAGAGTTAGCTGATGATGAAATGGTAAGACGAGTTTATTTAGGACAAAACTTTGTGTTAAGATAAGTCCAAAACAAAATTCAGACCTAATGAAATTGCATTTTAAAACTCAATTTATACTTGATATTAAACCTAATAGATTGGTTTATTATTTAATAGTATTTTTTGTTTTAAACTTTCATCAGGCCTATTCACAAAAAGATACCAACTACATAGTTCAGTTTGAACGCCCTTATAATATTCAATTTAATACTTGGCTTAATAAATTCGATTTTTTTATCAATCCGCCTCGATTTTCAAACTCCACAGAACTGATTAAGTTATCGCCTAATATAAGTTTACAAACTGGCTTGAGCCTTGGATTAAAATATGTAACAGTGGCTTTTGGAGTGCAGGTTCCGCGTACCAATGGTAATGAAAGAAAATTTGGAAGAACCAATTATTACGATTTCTCATTTAGTTATTACCAATCTTGGGGCGGTGGAGAAGTATACTCTCGCTCGTTTGTTGGCGCTTATCGCACGTTAGGTGCAGATACCAATTTATCAATTAGACCCGATGCAAATATTCAAGCACACGGTTTAAATTTATTTTACAACGTAAATTACAAAAAATTCTCTTACCGCAGTGCCCTTTCCATGGCTGAGTTTCAACGAAAATCGTCAGGTTCTATTTTAATTATGTGTGGTTTAGGTTATAGGTCAATGAAAGCTGACTCATCCGTCATTCCTACCAATATTGACAATGCAAAAAATTATGGTGAATTGACTGGCATGAATTTTTTAAGACTTTGGCATTTAAATTTTAGACCAGGTTATGCTTATAATTTTTGCTTTAAAGGTGGCACTTGGTTCATTTCACCATCAGCGTTTTTAGGTTTAGGAGTAGCAACATACAAAATTAATAGTAATCTTAAGGAACAAACCGGTTTAAGTTACGAATTTGACACCCATGCTAAACTTTCAGTAGGAAGAAATGGGAACAAATATTTTTGGAATATTTTTTTAATATACGATGGTTCCCTTAACAGCTTTGGCTACCCTAATTTTGTAGCCAACCAATCAACCAGTTTGGGTTTTAATTTTGGATATAGATTTTACAATTTAATTCCAAAACTTAAGTGGCTTTAATTAAGAACAAAGACTACCATAATTCCTAAAAGGTCCGCTGGTTCGGATTTGCAATCCAAACCCTTTACTATGAGGATTTGTAATCCGATTTTACCAAACTAACCATTGAACTAATATTTTAACAGGAATAATATTTTCGCATTACAAATGCTAATAGTAGTAAAGTGCGGTTTGCAAAACCGCACTGGCTGGTTCCGCTGGTTCGGATTTGCAATCCGAACCCTTTACTAAAAGGATTTGCAATCCACTTTTTACCATGCCAATATTACTTTAAGTAAACCTTTCCCACCAGCATAATCAATTGCTGAACTAAATTTGTATTGATCAGCATATTCAACTATTTCTGCTTTAATTGGATTATTATGAATATAATCTATTTTTTGTTTTAAAAACTCAAAACTATAAATCGGTTTAGCTTCATTTCCATCTTGCCAAAACTTATAGTTTTTTATTTTCTTATCATTTTTTCCTGCATATTCAAACCTATTTATCATCCAATCTTTTCTGCTTTCATTTTCGGTTAAAATTGCTGCGGTGATTTGTTTGCTAGTATATTTTTTAAAATCACGCATTGTATCACTCAAATCAAAACCCTGTTTTGAAGCTGCAACCAAATGTATATGATTAGACATAATAACCCATGCATATAATTCCAATCCTTTTTCATTTATACAATGCTTTAACGAATCAATAATTATATAGCGATAAACTGGGCGTGTAAATACATCAACCCAATCAACAACAGTTGATGTTAGGAAATAAATCCCTTCTTTATCAGTTATTGTTTTTAGTGACATAAAGCAAATATATTAATAGGAATAATATTTTTCGCATTATAGATGCTTATAGTAGTTAAGTGCGGTTTACAAAACCGCACTGGCTGGTACTAAAAGGTCCGCTGGTTCGGATTTGCAATCCGAACCCTTTACTGTGAGGATTTGTAATCCGATTTTACCAAACTAACCATTGAACTACTATTTTAACAGGAATAATATTTTCGCATTACAAATGCTTATAGTATTAAATGCGCATTGCAAAACCGCACTGGCTGGGACAACTAAACTATTCATTAAAAATACCAAAGTAAAGCGAACTAATGTTATGTTTTTTAGATAATTATTTCTTTATTTGAGGAATGAAAAATAAAATTATAATCGATTTTTTAAACAAAACATTCTTAATGGTATTTGTTTCAATAGTTTTTATAACAAAATCTTTTTCTCAATCAACTCCAATAGATTGGGTTAAACAATATGCTCCAGGAATTACGAGTTATTCAGTTTGTTTAGACGATTCTGGAAATATTTATATTGCAGGATTATTAAAAGGTCAATTCAATAACGGCAGTACTAGTTTTTATGCACCATTTGGAAGCCCAATTATATTAAAATATGGTGCTGATACTAGTTTTAAATGGGCTGTTAGAGGAAATGGAGAAGGGGTAGTTAATAAAATAATTTTTGGACCTGACAAACAACTATATGCAACAGGAAATATTACTAGCACAAATAATTTCGGAAGTATAACTGTTAGTTATTTAGGAGGAATATTTTCATACAGTAGTTCACCATTTGCCTTAAAGTTAAACACCAATGGTGTATTCAGGTGGGCAACTAATTTTAATGAAAATGGTTCCGATGCTGAAGGCATATCAATTGCTGTTACCAACGCTAATAATTTATATGTTTTAACAAATAGAATAGGTAATTCATATAGACCAAGGATATATAGTTTAGACACTTCGGGAAGCTTGAAATCAAATAGTCTTTTAGGCACTCCGTCAACTTATAGTCAAGGAATTAATATGGAAGCAGATCAAGTTGGAAATTATTATGTCACTTATAAATTTAGGGGAAATTCTACATTAATCAATAATGTTAATGTAAAAGGCAATACTGATTGTATTTTAATAAAATATAATTACTTGGGTGAAATTCAATGGTATCATCATTTTTATGGTAAAGCAAATGGATCTATGTCGTTTATCGATTTGAAAACAGATATAGCTGGTAATACATATTGTATAGGTAATTATGAAGATACTCTTTATATTAACAATAGTGCAACATTAATAGGAAAATCTAATTGTTTTGTATTAAAGTTTGACTACAAAGGAAATTTGAAAATTGCTAAAAAAATAAATAGTAAAGTAGATGTATTATACAAAAATGGAGCAATAGAATGTGACAATTCAGGTAATATTTATATTGCTACTCAAATTTGGGATAATGACACTATTGTTTTTTCAAATCAAACTTATTACAATCCGAAAATTAATAATGTTTCCAATAATCGTATTTTACTTTTAAAATTAAATAGTAACAATACTGAAGCATGGGCACGAAGTATAGACTATAATAATGCTGGTTTGAAATTAACAAAAGATAATGCGGGTAATATTTATTTCAATTCATTTTTTATTACCGATACACTCAAGTTTATTACCGATAACATTAATATTTTAAAAACAGGTACTTCAACTCAAAGAAATAGTTTCATAGCTAAAATAGGAAATAATATTTGTGGAAGTAGTAGTTTGTTATCAATAAATACATCAAGCAAAATAGCATTATGTCCAAACGATTCAATCGTTTTAACGACTTCTGAAACAAAAAATACAGTTTGGTCAAATGGTGATACAACAAAAAGTACTATTATAAAAAACCAAGGATATTATAATCTTTTTCATATTCAACCAAACTCCTGTTTAGAAGCTGGAAACCCTTTAAGATTTAATAAATATAATAACCCTACAGTAAATTTTGATACGTTTGGATATTGTGGCAACGGTAAATTAGTTTTAAGGTTCACAAAATTTGAGCCGATTAGTGATATATTATGGAAATTACCTGATGGATCAACTTATAACAGAGATACTTTAAAAAAAGAATTTGGTAACACTGGACAATACAATATAAAACTGATACTAACCAATGCCAATGGCTGCATAGATTCAATGGCAAAAAGTGTAAATTTTGTTAAGTATAATAATTTAATAACTTCAGTTGATTCCATATGCGCCAACACTAATTTTTCTGCTCAAGTTTCAGGTTTAAAAAACAACACATATGTTTGGGGCCCTTTGCCAATAAAAGATACAATATTTTCTGGAGCTACAGGTAGCAATGGTGTAAATACATGCACAAATATTAATTTTGCAGGAATTGGATTAAGACAATTTGGAGCGGTGATTTATAACAATTATTGTAAAGATACCATTATAGCCAAAGACGTTTATTTAAGAGAAAACATAAAAGCAAAGATTGCAACAGATGCAAGTGGTTTTGTGGTTCAAATATGTGCTAGTACTGAATTTAATGTATATGATACAACTTCTAATTCTAACAACTATAATTATACTTGGAATGTTACTTATGGATCAGTAATAAAAGGAGTCAATACTAGTAGTCCAACAATAAAATATTCAAATGCAACAAATGTAAATCAACTTTCTGTTATAACAGGAACTAAGGTAAATAAGATAAATGGTTGTTCTACATCTTTACCAAATAGCAGAAATTTTTTAATAAAGCCTAATAGTGCTTCAATATCTGATTTCACAGGGAATTTGACTTTCTGTGCTGGAAATCAACAAATATTTCAGCAGATGAATACTGATGCGGATTCTACTTTTTGGTATAAAGACAATCAATTAGTAATGAAGTATGACAAAACTGCAAATTATTTAATTTGGAATTCTTTAAAACAAGATTCCGGTGTTTATCAACTAAAAGTAGTACATAAATACAACAATGACAATAGTGGTAATTTATATTGCTTTCCTTCAACAAATAAAACAATCACAATAAATCCAAGGCCAGTAAGTAGTTTTACTACTAGTTCGGTTTGTCCTAATACTCCGTTAGTTTTTCAAAATGTTTCTTCAGCATCAGGTTTGTTGTATAATTGGAAGTTTTCAGATGGCACCTCTTCAAATTTAAAACAGCCGAATAAAACTTTTTCAACTGGGGGTAATAAAGGAATTACTTTAATTGTTAAAAACTCTTTTGCATGTGCAGATACTTTAATACAGAGTTTAGCAATTTACAATCCTTCAGTTGCCTCTATAATACAGAAATCAGATTCATTAATTTGTCCTTTTACAACAAATACTACTTATCAATGGTATAGAAACAATGTTTTATTAAATGGTAAAAATACAAACGGGATTTTAGCAAACCAAAGTGGATCATATACTGTTAAAACTACAAATGATAAACAATGCGAAAACACATCGTCTCCCTTTGATTTTGTTAAAACAGGAATCTATCAATCTAAAAAGCTTTTCAATTTAACAATATTTCCAAATCCTGTAAGTGATCTATTAAATATTTCATTTTCTGAAGAAATACAATATTCTAAAATTTCAATCCTTGATATTTGTGGTAAAACAATAAAAGAATATGAAGCCAATAACTCAAAAGATTTTACAATAAAAATCGCAGAATTGAGTAATGGAATTTATTTTGTAAATATTTCAACTAATGACGAGTCTAAATGTTTTAAGATTCTAAAAAAGTAAGAGTCTTATCGCACTCACTAGCGTACCGCTAGTGAGTGCGATAAGACTCTGGCTGATTATTTTTTGTTATCAACCCACATTCTCTAACATCCCGCTAGTGAGTATATCATCCCCTTGTGCTCAATATAAATGTATGGTTAGATAGCTCTCAGACAAGAACTTAATAATCAAGTTCTCATAACTACTAAAAGTATATCCAAATCCTACCAAAGCTAGCATAACTATTACTAACAAAACCAATTTAACAGGCAAAAAATACAGCATCACCAACTTAGTAGGACAAACAGTTATTACAGGAAAACTTAACTTAGATGAAACCATTGTAAACCTTGAATCTCTTCAAAGTGGCATGTATTTTTTAAGCATTGATGGCTTGAATAAACAAAGTATAAAGGTGATTAAAGAGTAAAGAGTATCAACCAAACCAATGAAAAAAATTTTATTTGTAACCTTTAGTATTTTATGCTACTTAACAAGCCAATGTCAAATTATTACTACCGTGGCAGGTGGCGGTAGTACTGAGGGCCTGCTAGCAATTAATTCACCAGTAATTCGTCCTTCTAACGTAGCTGTCGATGCATTTGGAAATTTATATTTTGCCGTGGATCACAGAATTAAAAAAGTAAATGCTAGCACAGGTATCATGTCAACCATTGCAGGAAATGGAACAATTGGTTATGGAGGTGATGGTAATTTAGCAGTTTCTGCAATATTAAATCAACCAAGTGGTATAGCTTTGGACAGTTCAGGTAATTTATTTTTTGCTGACTTAGGCAATAATAGAATTAGAAAGATAAATACCATTACAGGTATCATTTCAACCATAGCAGGAAATGGCACAAGTGGTTTTGGGGGAGATGGTGCTGCTGCCACTGCTGCTTTTTTAAGCTATCCATCAAGTGTAGCAGTTGACCTTTCTGGAAATATATATATAGCAGATACCTATAATGGTAGAATCAGAAAAATAGCTGCTAGTACAGGAATTATTTCAACTATAGCTGGAAATGGAACATCTAGCGGGTATGGCTATTATGCTATCAATACTAGTATTGCCCCTGATGATTTAGCCATTGATAATTCAGGTAATTTATTCATTGTAGAAACATTCAATCATAGAATCTGGAAAGTTAATTTAAATACAGGCATCATATACAGGTTGGCAGGAAATGGGAAAATGGGTAACTTAGGGGATGGTGGTGCAGCTACTGATGCTAATTTATGGTATCCACATGGTGTAACTGTTGACAGTTCAGGTAATTTATTTATTGCTGACTTTGGCAATAATAAAATTAGAAAAGTAAATGCCAATACTGGAATTATAACTACACTAGGGTATAGTTATATTAGCGATAGTATTGCTTCCATTGTTAATCCATTAGGAGTGACAATGAACAGTTCAGGTGATTTATATATTTCGAGTTCTACAAGAATATTTAAATTAAGCTCGAGTACGGGTATCGTTTCAGCATTAGCTGGAACTGGTGGAACTGGAGGATATGCTGGAGATGGCAGTGCTGCAAATACCTCATGTTTAAACAATCCAAATGGTATAGTAGTTGATACCTTAGGTAATTTATTTATTGCAGATTTCAATAATCACAGAATACGAAAAGTAAATGCTAATAATGGCGTGATTACAACCATTGCTGGCACTGGTAAACAAGGCTATAGCGGTGATAGCAGTAATGCTAATATTGCTACTTTTAGAAATCCAATATCCGTAGCACTTGATCGTTTAGGTAATTTATTTATAACTGATCAAGGCAATGGAAGAATTAGGAAAGTAACTGCAAGTACAGGAATCATTTCGACTGTAGCTGGAAGTGGAAAATTTAGTTATGGAGGTGATGGCGGTGCCGCTGCTGTTGCTTATATAAATTACCCAACTTGTGTAACTCTTGACAGTTCAAGTAATTTATTGATTGCTGAAGGTTTAAATAATAGAATAAGAAAAGTAAATGCTAGCACAGGTATAATATCAACTGTTGCTGGAAATGGAAATAATAGTACTTTAGGCGATTCTGGTCCAGCTACTGCTGCTTTTATAAAATACCCAAAGGGTGTATCCGTTGATGTTTCAGGTAACATATATATTGCAGATTATTTTGACCACAGAATAAGAAAAGTAAATGCCAATACTGGTATTATAACTACTGTGGCTGGAAACGGAGAAAGTAGTGAAGATGGAGATGGCGGTCCCGCCACGGCCGCTAAATTATTTGCCCCGAGTAGCGTGGCTGTTGATGGTTTAGGAAATTTATATATTGCAAGTAATAATAAAATACGAAAAGTAAATGTAGTTACAGGTATTATTTCTACTGTAGCTGGTAATGGTATTCCAGGTTTTTCAGGTGATGGTGCTTTAGCTAAAGATGCTAACTTATCTGACCCAACTGGTCTAAACTTTGACAAATTGGGTAATTTGTATATAGCAGACTTTGGCAATAACAGAATCCGTAAAATAATGTATTTTAATTATATTATTACTAGTAATCAAACAATATGTTTGGGTAAAAACCCAGATAGCTTAATAGCTAATATTCCCGTTGGTGGAAACGGAACTTACAATTATACTTGGTTAAAAAGTACAACTAGTGCCTTTTCAGGTTTCACTGCAATTCCTGCTAGTAATTCGATAAATTACAAACCAACAGCAATAACACAAAATACATGGTATAGAAGGTATGTTGTAACAGGTACTCAAACAGACACTTCCGCAGCTGTACTGATAACTGTAAATCAAAATCCGAATCCTAGAGTTGGCTTTATAATAAACAACTCAACACAATGTTTAGTTGGTAACAACTTTTCATTTACTGATACTTCTTCAGCATTATCAGGAACAATCACCAGAAAATGGAATTTAGGAACTGGTGTTAATGATACCTCATTACAATTAAATCCAAATAAAGTATATGCTTCTCCAAATACTTATGCTGTTAAGCTGATAATAACTAGTAATAATGGTTGTAAGGATTCAGTTACAAAAACTGTTACAGTCATAACAAAACCTACTACAAATTTTAACATCAACAATATTTCTCAATGTTTAAAAAATAATTACTTTGTGTTTACTAACCAAAGTACACTCGGCTTTAACTATTTATGGAAATTTGGAAATGGGGATACTTCTACCATTACATCCCCTACTTATAGTTATACTAATGATGGTGTTAAAGCAGTTAAATTAATCGTTTCGGATAATAATAATTGTATGGATTCAATTACTAAAACGATTACAATCATAACAAAACCTGCTACTAATTTTGCAATTAACAATATCTCTCAATGTTTAAAAAACAATTACTTTGTATTTACTAACCAAAGTGCACCAGGCTTTAACTATTTATGGAAATTTGGAAATGGGGATACTGCCACCACTGTATCTCCCACTTATAGTTATCCCATAGATGGAATAAAAATAGTTAAATTAATTGTTTCAGATAATAATAATAATTGTATAGATTCAATTACTAAGTCCATTGTTGTAAATCCACAGCCTATAGCTGCATTTAGTATCAATAATCCATCTCAATGTCTTAATGGAAATAACTTTTTGTTTACAGACAATTCAAGTATTACTTCAGGCACCATAAACAGATTATGGTTATTTAGTAATGGAGATACTTCCACCAATGTAAGTGCTAATAAATCCTATTTTACAATTGGGACATTTGGGGTGAAGTTAACTGTAAAATCAGATAAAAATTGTATGGATACTTTAAGCAAAACAGTTACCGTTTTACCAAAAATTATCATTGGAAATATACTTGGAAACACGAATCCAACTTCTACCATTAATCCATATTCTTATTCGGTTTTAAATCAAGCCAACGTAACCTATGGTTGGATTGCAACCAACGGAACCATTCAAAGCGGACAAGGGACCAATGCTATAAGTGTAGTATGGTCAAATGGAGGAGCAGGAAGTATAAATGCTAAAATAACCAATACAAACAATTGTTCTGACACAACTAATTTAGCAATAAATTTAACCAAAGTTGGTATTAACGACCTAGCGATTAATAGTTTTTCACAAATCCATTTTAAACCAAATCCATTTAGTACTAATTTAGAAATAAATTTTACAAGTACCACTAAAGAAAGCACTAAATTAATCATTACTGATGCAATAGGCAAAGAGGTTTATGTACAAAATTTTCCAACTAATATTGGCGATAACAATATAATAACTGAAGATTTATCAACTTTAAGACCTGGATTTTATATGGCTACTTTAGCCAACAATAATGGCCAAAGTAAGGCTTTCAAAGTGGTAAAAAATTAAACTAAATAAGGCTTTCAAAAAATGTGAAAGCCTTATTTAAAACTAAAAATATGTTATTGCATTAAATTGTATAAACTTGCACTTTTCTATGCAATTAAGAACTTTTTTATTCATACTGTTATCATTAAACTTTTCATCTTTAGCTTTCTGCCAACAAAAGCTGGAAAAGTTTATTAATAAAATTTATGATAAAATAGAAGGCGACTCGGCTAAACCTAAAAAGAATTCCTTTTTTGCAGTGCCTATTTGGGGTGCATACCCTGAAACTGGTTGGCAAATTGGCCTAAGTTTGGTTTACTTGTATAGGCAAGCCAATGACACTATTACGCGTCCTTCTCTTATTAGATTCAATACACAATACACTCAACTTAAACAATATAGTATTAGGCCATATATTGATATTTTTACCAAAAATAACCAATATAATTTTAAGGTAATTTTCTTATACAAATACTTTAATGAGTATTATTGGGGACTTGGTAATGAAAGCAATAAACCAAAATCGTTATACGATTTTTCGCAAAACAGGCTTCAGTTACGTGCTACCAAACAAGTATTTAAAGGCATTTATTTAGGTTTACAAACCGATTTTAACTATTTGAGTAATTTTAAAGGCGACTCTGTTTTTACGAACGAGAACTTAAATGGAGTCAATAATAGTTTTACATCGGGCATAGGGGCAGTGGTTAGTTTCGACAATAGAGATAAAATTTATTTTCCAACTAAAGGCCATTTTATTGATATTACCACCTTATTCAATCAACCGTTTTTAGGCAGCCAATTCCAATTTAATAACCTTACTATTGATGCTCGTCAATATATTAAACTTTGGAAATACAATATTTTAGCACTGCAAGCATTTGGCAATTTTAACAAAGGAAATATTCCATTTAAGCAATTGGCCACCATAGGCAGCGATGCATTTATGCGTGGATATTACAATGGGCGCTTCAGAGATAATCATGCCATGGCTTTTCAGGCTGAGTTAAGGAAACAAGTTTGGGGACCAATTTCTATTACTATTTTTGGAGGATTTGGAAACGTAGCTAACCAAAGCTCGTTGTTGTTTGAAAACGTTAAACCAAACTATGGCGCTGGCTTGAGGGTAATTGCCATTCGCAGGGATAGGGTAAATATTAGAATTGATTATGGCCGAGGCGAAAATGGAATACAAGGAATGTATTTTACCATGAACGAAGCCTTTTAATTTAAAAGCCACAAAGCTGCATTTAAAACTGTAGCAAAACTTACCCATAAAATATAAGGCAATAGTAAGTAACCTGCTACTTTATTTATTTTATTAAACCAAATAATGGTTAGTAAAATAAATATCCAAATAAAAATAATAAGTACAAATGCTCCCAATATTTGTTGCATTCCAAAATAAACCAAACTCCATAAAGAGTTTAATACTAATTGGGTTATAAATAAATAAAGCGCTTGCTTGGCTATTTTGGTTTTAAAACCTTGTTTACTTATTAGCCAAATAGAAACGCCCATAAGTATGTATAAAACAGTCCAAACGGGACCAAAAAGCCAATTAGGTGGCTGAAAAAATGGTTTGTTTAAACTTTGGAACCACTGCGTATTAGGGCTAGTGGTTAATGCACCTAAAATACCTGCGCTTAAGCAAGCAGTTATCCAAATAATTAGGTTAAAAATTGACTTCCACTTATTCATGTTTTTGGAGAATATTATCTCCGAAATATATGTTTTATAGAGATTATAATCCCCATAATTTATAACTTTTAGGGATTAGTGAGTTGTTTAATTATTAATGCACATCAAAAAAGCCAACCCTAAAATAGGATTGGCTTTTAATTTTATTACTAAAAAATATTAGTATCTGTACATTTCTGCTTTGAAAGGTCCTTCTACATTTACACCAATATAATCAGCTTGTTCACCATCTAAAATGGTAAGTTTAGCGCCAATATGCTCTAAATGTAAAAATGCTACTTTTTCATCTAAATGTTTAGGTAACACATATACTTTATTTTCGTATTTATCGCTGTGGTTCCATAATTCAATTTGAGCTAAAGTTTGGTTTGAGAATGAATTACTCATTACAAAACTTGGGTGACCCATAGCACAACCTAAATTAACCAAACGACCTTCAGCTAAAATAATAATTTCGTTTCCATCTACATTGTAAACATCAACTTGAGGTTTAACAGTAAATTTAGTAGAACCGTAATTGTTATTCATCCAAGCCATGTCTATTTCATTGTCAAAATGTCCAATGTTACAAACGATAGATTTATCGCGCATTGCTTTGAAATGACGGTCAGTAATGATTTTAACATTACCTGTAGCTGTTACAAAAATATTAGCTCTTGAGCAAGCATCTTCCATAGTAACTACTTCAAAACCATCCATTGCAGCTTGTAAAGCACAAATTGGATCAATTTCAGTAACCAAAACGCGTGCACCAGCGCCACGTAACGATTCTGCTGAACCTTTTCCTACATCTCCATAACCAGCTACTACAGCTACTTTACCAGCCATCATAATATCAGTTGCTCTACGAATAGCATCTACTAAAGATTCTTTACAGCCGTATTTGTTATCAAATTTCGATTTTGTTACTGAATCGTTTACGTTAATAGCAGGAACTAATAAAGTACCTTTTTTCATACGCTCGTATAAACGATGAACACCAGTAGTAGTTTCTTCTGATAAACCTTTGATGTCTTTTGCTAATTCAGGGTAACGGTCAAAAACCATATTGGTTAAATCGCCACCGTCATCTAAAATCATGTTTAAAGGTTGGCCACCTTCAAATGCAAATAAAGTTTGCTCAATACACCAGTCAAACTCTTCTTCGTTTTGACCTTTCCAAGCGTAAACCGGAATACCAGCAGCAGCTATTGCAGCAGCAGCATGATCTTGTGTTGAGAAAATATTACATGAACTCCAAGTTACTTCAGCACCTAAAGCTTTTAAAGTTTCAATTAAAACTGCAGTTTGGATTGTCATGTGTAAACAACCTGCTATACGCGCACCTTTTAAAGGTTGTTGCGCGCCATATTCTTTTCTGATACTCATTAAACCTGGCATTTCTGCTTCGGCTAATCTAATTTCTTTTCTTCCCCACTCTGCTAAGCTAATGTCCTTAACTTTATAAGGAGCTACTGATTTTGTTTCTGACATATTATTTTGTTTGTATATTGCTTTAATATTTTATGCAAAAATAGAATAATCAAGCATTTTAAAAAATTGATTATTAAATATTACAACAGTTAAACGACAATTTGTTTTTAAATATTTTTTATGACATTAAGGCTTAATACTTTTTTTGGAAACATTTTTGTAAAATTGTAATCTCAAAACATACTTAAAAAATATAAATATTATGCCATATCCAGAAATGTTAGTAGCACCAATGCGTCAACAATTGGTTGAAGTTGGTTTTAAATCGCTGATGACAGCTGATGAAGTAGCTGCAGCAATGACCAATAACGAAGGTACAAAATTAATGGTTTTCAATTCGGTATGCGGTTGTGCAGCAGGTACTGCCCGCCCAGGAATTATGAAAGCTGTTAAAGAAGCTACCAAAGTGCCAAGCGAATTATTAACCGTATTTGCCGGACAAGAAGTAGAGGCAGTAGCTAAAGCTAGAGAGTTTATAGCTCCTTACCCACCATCTTCACCAGCAATTGGTTTATACAAAAATGGTGAGTTGGTTCATTTTATTGAGCGCCACAATATTGAAGGCCGCAGCGCTGAAATGATTGCCGAAAACTTAAAAGCAGCTTTTGAAGAATATTGCTAGGCAATAATTATTAGAAAAATCAAGTCAAAAAATAGGCTGTTTCAAAATTTGAAACAGCCTATTTTTTTGCATAATTATTTGTATCATCAAAATATATTGTTACGCAGTCAGGCGCCAATCAAGTATATTAAGGAGACTCCTGCGGAATGACTCTGATTTTGCTTTGTGTCATTCAGTAGGAATCTCCTTTCCGTAGGGTTTGCTTTCCATAAAAAACTTTAACTAAAATGATAATTACTAAAGTGTATTAAGGGGATTCTTCCAGAATGACTCTGATTTTGCGTTGGGTCATTCAGTAGGAATCTCCTTTCCTTAGGGTTTGCTTTCCATTAACATAAATCTATATTTGTTTAAGTTATTTTGTTATGAATAATTTTGATTTAAACAATTATGTTTATATAACTTCTAATCCTAGAAGAACCGTTTTTTATGGTGGTGTAACCAATTCATTAGAAAGAAGAATTTCTGAACATCATAGTAATAAAGGGAAACCTGAAACTTTTGCAGGTAAATATTTTTGTTATGAATTAATCTATTAATAGAGAAAAAGAATTAAAATCTTTGTCAAGAGACAATAAACTAGCTTTAATTAAATCAGTAAATCCAAAACTAAAAAAGTATGCAATTCTATAATAGCCAACAATCAAGTGTATTAAGGGGATTCTTCCAGAATGACTTTGATTTTTGAGTTGAGTCATTCAGCAGGAATCTCCTTTTCTTAGGGTATTCTTTACATTAAAAGTAGTTTTAAAGCTATCAATCAAGTATATTAAGGAGACTCCTGCGGAATGACTCTGATTTTGCTTTGTGTCATTCAGTAGGAATCTCCTTTCCTTAGGGTTTGCTTTACATTAAAAGTAGTTTTAAAGCTATCAATCAAGTATATTAAGCAGATTCCTGCGGAATAACATAAAATAATAGTTAGGCTATTTTTGGCAAATAAAATAAAACGAAAAAAATCTTGTTTTATCACGAAACAAAAAAGCCGTATCAAAAATTTGATACGGCTCTTGTTTTGGTGACTTTATTTTTAATTATGCAAAAGCATTTTCGCCTGTAATGTCTAAACCTGTTATTAGTAAATGAATATCGTGTGTTCCTTCGTAAGTTACTACCGATTCTAAGTTCATCATGTGACGCATAATTGGATACTCACCTGTAATGCCCATTCCGCCCAACATTTGGCGTGCATTGCGTGCTACGTTCAATGCTAAATCAACATTATTACGTTTTGCCATACTAATTTGTGCAGGTGTAGCTCTTCCTTCGTTCATTAAAACACCCAAACGCCAAGTTAATAATTGTGCTTTGGTAATTTCTGTTATCATTTCTGCT
>CANHVU010000001.1 GCA_947464275.1 Bacteroidota bacterium | reverse complement strand
TAAAATACCTTTTGTAATCCTGGTTGTTCGGTTGGAATATAAAAAGGCTTGTCACTGCTACCACTGTTAAAAATAATAGTATCTTCTGTAGAGTTAGCTTTTTTTGCCTTACCAAGTAAATCAACCAACATCACCATATTGGACTTTACTTTCCTGCCGTTATTATTTTTTGCAATAAATTTAAACGCAGTTGCATCATCAACTTTAATCCATGTTTGAGCGCTTGTGGTTATTGAAATAATTAATAACGCAATGATGATAGCCGATTTTTTCATTATTTAGTATTGGGTTTAATTTATTGAACGATAAGTAACCTTAATAAAAATTTCTAGGTTTAAAAAAATGTTTTAATTAATTAAACTACTTATTGTTAATGTATTTTTGATCAAAATGCAAACCAATAATTACAAGTCGAGGAACGTTATAGACAAGGGGTTCTATATTTCCATTTTTTAATAGCCTAACAAATTCATGGTTCTCATTTTCGATAGCGAAATAATAATTTACTAATTTTCGTGGTTTTATATCTTTTAAATTAATGTCTACTTTTTTTTGTTTTTTCAAATAGTTTATGACCGATTTTCGTTCTGTTTTCCTATACACATTAGCTTGTTCAACTGTTAATGCATCTAAAATTGTTTTTCTTGATTTAAAAATTTTATTTCTAGAATTTATCCAAGCATTTAAATCGGCTTCTCTTTTGTTATTTTCTTCAAGTATAATTGCTCTTCGTCTTTTTTCTTCTTCCTTTATTTGTCTTTGTTTATCATCCCAATTATTCTTATAACTATCTAAGAAACCTTCACAAGATGAAGTAACAAAATAGAATAAATTATCAGTTGTGGAATTTGGATATAATAATCCCTCCAAGACAAAACTTACATTATAATCATTAAAGTTAAATTTACTTATACTATTTATTGCCTCATTAAAGTTATTATTAAACTTATTAGCTAATGATACATCTTTGATTTCATTTAATTTTAAATATTGATATCGATTAATATTCAAAAACGCTTGATTTGTATTTATATAGTAGAAATATGTATTTCTGAGATGGGATTCATACTCATTAGGATTCATAGCTCCATTTGTCAGAAGTCTATTTAGCATATTTAATTGTTCAATTGCAGTGTTTTGTAACTGTAAAATTTTTTGATTAATTATGTTGTCATTAGTCAAGTAAGTATTAGTTTGAACTGAGTTTCTTGTTTCGTAATAAATATCATTAAAATATCTTTTTTGAGCTTCTCGTCTTACTAAATCTTGTTGCACCATATTATTGAAATTTTGACCAATTTCAGCATAATTTAGAGGTTTGTATGGTTGTTTGACAATTAATCTAATATTTATTTCTTTTGTTGGATTGTAATAACTTTGTGCATTGATGTTATTTATCAAAAAAAATAATGTAATAAGTAATATTTTATTTATCATCAGTCAGTTTTATTTAATTAAACTCAGTAATTTAATATTTAGTTATAAAAAAAATTTCCTATTCCAAACAAATTAATCATAAGTAATTCCCCTGATTTTACTGCTCTTTCTTGGCTATTAGTTTTTATAATTTTATAGCTAATTGTTTTAAATGAAGAAGCACTTTTTTTAACAGGTTTTTTTACTGTTTTAGGGTTACCTTTCTGATTGACATTAAATATTCCATTGCCAATAAGTTTATCAGTTTTAGCAATAGCCAAAACTGATAAACTTAAGAACAATATGGTTAGAAACTTATCTTTCATTATTTATGATCAGCTGTTGCTGGTTTTGCTGGAGTTGGATTTATTTTCAATAATTTAACATCAAAAATAAGCGTTGAGTTAGGGGGAATTGGTCCACCACCTTGTTCACCGTAAGCTAAATTAGAAGGCACAATAAATTTAGCTTCTTCGCCTTCATGTAATAACATTACACCTTCATCCCATCCTGGAATTACTTGACGCATTCCAACTGCAAATTTAAATGGATTTGTTACGTCTTGATTTTCGTCAAATTTAGTACCATTCAATAAAATACCTTTATAAAGCATTTGCACTTCTTGTCCTATTTTTGGCATTGGTCCACCTGCAGGTTTAGTTATTACATATTTTAAACCCGAAGCAGTAGTTTTTACATTAACTAGATTTGCAACATAAGCGCTTGCCTCTATAGAATCCTTGGCAATTGACTTAGCTTTTTCTTCAGCACGCATAGCCTCTAATTCATTTTGATTGTAAATATTTTCAACTTTTACATAAAAATGAAGGTCACTATTTTTCTTTAAAAATGCTGGTGTTAACTGACCAAAACTTTTCATAAATAAAGTATCTGCATTAACTAAAAATTCTGCACTATCACCTTTGTGCAACATCATAAATACATCTTTTAGTGTAGTTTCATCAGCAGGTATATAATATGCTTTTCCAACTTTATATGAATCAAAAATGGTTGTGTCCTTACCGCCTAAAGAATCTGATAATTGACCAAATGCAACCATTTGAATCATCATTAAATCACCTTTGGTTATTAAACGTGAAGTATCGTTACTTTCAATAATTCTATAACTTAATCCATTTTCTGTTGTTTGCATTTTTTTGCCACAACTACTTACTCCAAATATGGCTAAAACAGCCATTGCCATTACAAATTTTCTCATTTTTCTTTCTTATTTTAAATATTCGGCATATTCAATAATGCCTTCTTTTAGTTTTAATTCTACGTTTTCTATAGTATCTTTACTTTCGCCACCTGCTGCACTGAAATGACCTCCTCCATTAAAGTATTTTCTTGCAAATTCGTTAGCTGGAAAATTACCTTTAGCCCTAAAACTCATTTTGCGAGCAACTGTTCTATCAACGACCAACACAGAGAATTTGATTCCTTTAATTGATAAACCATAATTAACTAATCCTTCAGAGTCTCCAACAATAATATTGTAACGATTTAACTCATCTGCAGTTACACAAATGATTGCAGTGTTGTATTCTGTTAAAATCTGCAATTTCTCATTTAAACAATAACCAATAAATCGGGTTCTGTTTTCCGAGTAGTTATCATAAATATTTTCATGTATGATATTGCTTTCAGCACCCTTTTCCAAAAGTTCAGCCGCAACCCTGTGAGTACTTGGAGTGGTACTTCCATGTTTGAAGGATGCTGTATCAGTCATAATACCAGCATATAAGCATGAGGCAATATCTTTGTTTATAAGGTGTTCAAATTGTAAAGTTTGAATAAACCAATAAATTAATTCACAAGTGCTACTTGCCTTACTTGTCCATAATCTATAGTCGTCAAAATTTTCTGGCTGTAAATGATGGTCAATCATTACCTTTTTAGCTTTGCTTGCTTGAACCAATTCCCCCAAAGAGTTTATGCGTTTCAGCGCATTAAAGTCTAAACAAAATACAAAATCTGCTTCAGCAACCATTTGAGAGGCCAATTCTTCTTCTTGTTCAAAATTAATAACAGTTGATTCACCTGGCATCCACATTAAAAAATCACCATAATCTGTAGGTGTTATTACCTGTGATTTAATATTTAATTGAAGTAAAAAATTATACAGCCCTAAACTTGAACCCAAGGCATCTGCATCAGGTTTGTGGTGAGTGGTTATAACTATTTTAGGTTTTGTATTTGCTAATAGTAAGGGTTTTAGCTCGGCTATATTGTTCATCAAAATGTTTTAAAGCAACGCAAATGTCGTTAAAAACCAATCAAAAACAAGTTGATTTGTAATACTTAATGTATAATTTTATACAAATTCCTGTTTTTATGTATTTTTTTATAATCAGTCACAAATTTAAGGATTAAAGATCTGGCCTAAATTACAAACAACTATTTTTTATAAACCACCGTAAAATATTCTTTTAAAGTAGTAGGTTTTCGGCCTAATAAAGTTTCTAAATCGGTAGTTTCAGTTGCAAACTCTCCTTGTTTTATTGCTTCACAAAAACCTACCAAACTATTTGCCATTGGCTGTGGAAACCCTGCTTTTACTAATGTTTCTACATAATCTTTGTTAGTTGGACTAGCATACTCTACTTCTTCACCTTTTATTTCGCTCAATATTTCGGCAGCATCGTCCATGCTGTAATTTTCAGTATTGGCAATAATGTATTTTTTATTTTCATGGCCTGTTCCTAATAAAATATTTGCTGCCGCTTCTGCCATGTCGTTACGGGTAACATAAGCTGCTATGCCATCTTCGGTTGGTAAAAATATTCCGGCCTCCAAAACCTGCGAACCAAAAAACATAGGTAAAATATCAGCATACAAATTATTTAGCATAATAGTGTATGCTAATCCACTGTTTATTAAAAATTTATCTGTTTCAATATGCGATTTAGCAACTATTCCCAAAGGAGAAGTTTTAGTTTCGTTTTTGCGCATAAAACTGGTATAAACCAAATGCTTAACTCTGGCTTCTTTAGCTGCATTAATCACGTTTTCGTGTTGTTTTTGCCTATTGGCAATATCGTTTCCAGAAATCAATAGTACTTTTTCAACACCTTTCATCGCAGCAACTAAAGATGCATAATCATCATAATTACCAATTCTTGATGTAATACCTTTTACTTTATGTTCAGTTGCTTTATCATTATCTCTTACCAACGCAACCAAATTATCGGCAGGCATTGTTTTAAGCAGGAAGTCAATGGTAGCTGAACCAAATTGGCCAGTAGCCCCAGTTATTAATATTTTCATTTTTTATTTAAATAGTCCGCAAACCTAATTATATTTATTTAAATTTATTTAATTAAACAACTCCGCAGCTACAGTCAGACGATTAAGCAGAGGCATTAAAGGGAAAGGCGTCAGACTGATAATCTTAAGAATTACTCTCAACTTTCATAAAACTATAATTTTTTCTCAAATAACTGCCATTTCTGTTTTGTCAATTTGGTAAATTCTGTTAGGTTTGCCTTTACACAAATTTTAAGAACTCAAATAAATGGTTTTAACCATTATTTACCCATAAAAATGACTGATATAGCCACTACTTTTAAACCAAATTGCCTTCATTTTAAAGGTCATATTCCTTGTAAACCACATAAGCAACATGGTTACCATTGCAACGATTGTCCAAGTTTTACGCCAGTGTCAAAACGAATTTTAATTATAAAACTAGGCGCAATTGGCGATGTAATTCGCACCACACCATTGGTAGTTAAGTTCAAGGCACTTTACCCAAATTGTAAAATTACTTGGCTTACATGGACACCAGATATTTTGCCATCGAGCCAAATAGATGAAATTTTAAAATGGGATATAAACTCCATTATGTATGCGCAACACAGCACTTGGGACATTGCCATAAATTTGGACAAAGAAAAAGAGGCAGGCGCTTTGCTAAAAGTGATTGAGGCCAAAGAAAAGTATGGTTATATTTTAAAAGACAATGAAATCCAACCTGCGAATGAGCTGGCAGTTCATAAATTTAGCACTGGCATGTTCGATGATGTTAGCCAAGCAAATACCAAAAGTTATTTACAAGAAATTTTTGAAATTTGTGGATTTACGCACGAAGGCGAACCTTATTTAATGGATAAGCATGACGAAAAAGGTTATGTTTGGAATTTGCCAACAGGCAAAAAAATAATTGGAATGAATACGGGTTGTGGTGGTCGTTGGACTACTCGCTTGTGGACTATAGACAAATGGGTAGAATTGGTTGGTGTTTTAAAAACTCAACATCCTGATGCAGAAATATTATTATTGGGTGGCGAAGCAGAAAATGAACGTAACAAAGAAATTCAAGCTCGTTCAGGCGCCATGTATTTAGGTTATTTTAGTTTATACGAATTTATAAATTTGGTAAATCAATGCCATTTAATTATTACCCAAGTAACCATGGGCATGCATATTACTTTGGCTTTGGGTAAAAAAATAGTGTTAATGAATAATATTTTTAACCCACATGAGTTTGATTTATTTGGCAAAGGCGAAATTGTAATGCCAAATAAAGCGTGTAAATGTTTCTACCGTGGTTCATGCTTAGATGGCGTAAGTTGTATGGAAAATTTACCTGCTCAAAAAATTGCAACTGCAGTTGCTTCACATTTTTAATCAATAACCAAAATGCGCGCTATAGTTTTAGAAGAATTAAACCAAAAATTAGCTATTAAAGAAGTTGAAACCCCGTCAATTTCTGAAAATGAAGTATTGGTAAAAATACATGCTGCTGCTTTTAATCACCGCGATTTATGGATTCAAAAAGGGCAATATGCAGGCATTCGTTTCCCCATAATTTTAGGAAGTGATGGCAGTGGAACTGTAGCAAAAATTGGTGCTAACGTAAATGCTGATTGGTTAAATAAAGAAGTAGTAATAAACCCAAGTTTAAATTGGGGAAATAATCCACGAGTACAAGCTAAAGACTATGTAATATTGGGCACTCCTAACGATGGTACCTTTGCAGAATATGTAAAAGTAGATGCTAAGTTATTGCATGCAAAACCTGCTCATTTAACTTTTGAGCAAGCTGCTGCTTTTCCTCTAGCTGGCTTAACAGGTTTTAGGGCAACCATGAAACGTGCAGCGGCAAAAGCTGGCGAAAATGTATTGATTACAGGAATTGGTGGCGGTGTGGCTTTATTCTGTGTTCAGTTTGCTGTAGCAGCGGGCTGTAATGTATATGTTACCAGTGGCGATGATGACAAAATAGCCAAAGCCATTGCGTTAGGTGCAAAAGGTGGCGTGAACTATAAAAATCAAAATTGGGATAAAGAACTAAAAGCCATGTGTGGTGGATTTGAAGCCATAGTGGATAGTAGCGGTGGCGATACTTTTGCCAAGTTAGTTGATTTAGCAAAACCTGCTGGCCGAATTGCTATGTATGGCGCCACTTTAGGCGCATTTAACAGTGGAGTACCAGCTAAAATATTTTGGAAACAATTAGATATTTTAGGTTCTACCATGGGCAACGATGAGGAATTTGCTGAAATGATGGTATTTATAAATACACACCAAATATTTCCAATTGTAGATGAAGTTTTTGAATTGGCGCAAGCGCAAACAGCCATTGAAAAAATGAGCCAAGGCAAACAGTTTGGAAAAATTGTTTTGAAAGTAGCATTTTAGTTTAAATCAGCTTGTTTCCTTATCATACATTTTTAACCCTTTAACCAATTTATTTATTGTTTTAGCTAATCTATCTATCTTGATTTCTTCTTTTTTAGCAGAATAAATGTATCGAATATAAAACTTCTGTTCACTCTCAGTTAGTTTATTAAAAAAAGTCAACGCTTGTGGCTCGTCTTCCAAGCAAAGCAGCATTTCTTCAGGAACTTCCAATGGTTCATTATCCTTAAAAAGTATTATATGAACAGTATCTCCCTCCTTTTTATTGATTATTTTTCTGATTTCAGCTTTTACAGGTAAAAACAAATTACCATTTCCCATTGGCATTAAATGGTGTTTTCGTATTTCATAGCCACAATAGTTCCACGTACTTTTACCCAACCAAAAGGTGATTTTTTATCTTGCAAAATTTCTGGGATTCTTGCAAAAGTCCAACCACCTTTTCCCGAAATTTTTTCTAATACATACTTTTTATCTACTAATGGTTTCATATCCATTTATTTTGCATTTTTAATCCATTCTGAAATTAATAAAATCAAGTCTTCTTTACTATATTCAATTGCTTCTAAATTTTTGAATGTAGCTACTGCTCTATCATTTGACCTCCAAACCAAAATTCCAAAATCATTCTGAATAATTTTTTGTGACGGATTTTGTTTTGTTTTTGCACCACAATGAAAAACCAATTGTACTTGCTTTGGCGGATTAATCCTCATAGTTATCCTATCTTCATTACTAACAGAGTAGTTTGGTCCATTCCATTTGATATTTTCTGTGATCAATGGATTTGAACCTAAAATTAAATCCCTCAACAATTCAATTTCCACACGAAATGGATGAATTAACTCGTCTAAAAAAATAGTTACTTCTTTGTTTTTCATCATTAATTATTAAAAAATGCTTTTATAAGAATGTTCTGTAAATCTATTCCAACCATTTTTAACTTTATTTTCAACTGCCCTATTTTTGCCCCTTCCTTTCTTCCAATTAATTATGTTTTTATCATTTAACAATCAAACCTATGTGTTTTTAGCAAAAATTACAACTAATTCTTTTGTGCTAAATAGCCATAATTAAAGAAAATATAATTTCTATTTTACAATTGTTTACATAAATGGTTTTGAAATGCCTATTATAAAAAGCACTTTTGCCCATATTACATAATTTATGCAAAAACTTTTTCTCGTTTCTATTTCAATTCTATTGTTTGCTTCATGTGCTAGCAAAAAGAAAATTCCTTCTAATTCCGATTTGTTAACAAACAAAAGCTCGGTAATTACTGATAAAATTAAATCATGTAAAAAGATAGACGGATTGTTTCCATTGTACCAAGATACTGCTACTGGAAATGTATTTATGATTGTAAAAAAAGAACAATTAGATAAAGAATACATTTACTTTTCGTACACAGTTGATGGGGTGGTGGCAGCAGGCCATTTTAGAGGCAGTTTCCGCGATAACAAAGTTTTTACCATTAAGCGTTATTTTGATAAATTAGAATTTATAGTTCAAAACACAGGCTATTATTTCGATAAAAATAACCCTATAAGCAAAGCCGCTAACGCCAATATTAGCAATGCTATTTTGGTTAATCAAAAAATAGTAGCTGAAGATGCTAAAAAAGGAGAAATGCTATTAGATGCAAGTGCCATATTTTTGAGCGAAAGTATGTGCCAAGTAAAACCTTCTCCATTTTTTGGTTTGCCTCCAGGTTTTCAAATGTTTAGTTTAGGTGGATTGAGCCGTGAAAAAACCAAATTCACTAGTTTAAGAAATTATGAAAAAAATACTGATTTAATAGTTGAATACGTTTACGATAATCCAATGCCTACAGTAGGCGGTGGCAAAGAAGTTACTGATGAACGTGCTGTGAGTATTTTTTTACAACATACTTTAATTGAAGCACCAAAAAATAATTTTAAACCAAGAGCTGATGACCCAAGGGTAGGTTATTTTGGTGAGCAGGTAGAAGATATGACTACCACCAATGCAGTGGCTTATAAAGATGTTATCCATCGTTGGCATTTAGAAAAAAAAGACACCAATGCAGCCATTTCTGAACCAGTTGAACCTATTACTTGGTGGATTGAAAATACAACACCTCCTGAATTTAAAGCTACTATTAAAGAAGCAGGCGAAAAATGGAATTTAGCTTTTGAAACTGCTGGTTTTAAAAATGCAGTAGTAATTAAAGAACAGCCGGATACAGCTACTTGGGATGCAGGCGATATTCGTTACAATGTGTTACGTTGGACTTCATCTCCTCAGCCGCCTTTTGGTGGCTATGGGCCAAGTTTTGTTGACCCAAGAACAGGCCAAATTTTAGGTGCTGATATTATGTTTGAATACATTTTTGTGACCAACCGTTTGCGCCAAGAAGAGTTATTTGATGCTGGTGAAAGTGGTTTAAATATTCCAAGTTCATTTAACAAAACTAATTTTTGCGATGCAAGCCATCAATTGCACCAAACTTCGTTATTTGGTTTAAATGCTTTGCAATTACAAGGTTTAAATGAGGTAGAAAAAAGAGAATACATCAAGCAATCGTTATACTATTTGGTATTGCACGAAATGGGCCACACCATGGGTTTAAACCACAATATGAAAGCCAGCCAAATGTTGAAACCAAGCTTAATTCATAACAAAGAAATTACACGTAAAATTGGTTTAACGGCTTCGGTAATGGATTATCCTGCGGTAAATGTAGCTATAGATAAAGCCAAACAAGGCGATTACTTCACTACTCGTCCAGGACCTTACGATTTATGGGCAATTGAATTTGCTTACTCGCAAGGTTTAACTGATGAAGCCAAAGAAAAAGAACGTTTAGAAAAAATTCTTACTCGCTCAAGCGATACGTTATTGATTTTTGGAAATGATGCGGATGATATGCGCGGAATTGGTAGTGGAATTGACCCTAGAGTTAATGTGAACGATATGAGTGGTGATGCCATAGCTTTTGGTGTTGATAGAATTAAATTGGCTAATCAATTATTTACCAAATTAAAAGAAAAATACAGCAAAAAAGGTCAAACTTACCAAGAGTTGCGCCAAGCTTATAGCATTGCTCAAACTGAGTATTTTAACCAAGTAAATGTAATAGCTCGTTATGTGGGTGGTGTTATGGTTGATAGAAGTTTTATTGGTCAAAATGGTGCTACCAAACCTTTAATTCCTGTTGATTACAAAGAGCAAAAACGTGCCATGGATGTATTAAGCAAATACGCTTTTGCTCCTGATGCATTTACTGTTCAGGCTGATTTATACAACTATTTACAAATTCAACGCAGAGGTTTTAACTTTTTTGGAAATAACGAAGACCCTAAAATTCATAGCCGCATTTTAAATTACCAAGGTATGATAATGGCTCATTTGTTAAACGCTACCACTTTAAGACGTTTAACCGATTCGAAATTATATGGTAATAAATACAGCGTGCTTGAAATGATGGGAGATTTAACCAAAGCCTGCTTTGTAACCGATGCTAGTAACCCAAATACTTTCCGTCAAAATTTACAAAACGCTTATACCGAACAATTAATTAGCATTTACAAATCAAGTAGATACGATGCTATTTCACAGGCTGCTGCATTAGCTCAGTTAAAACAAGTGTTAAACTTTGCTAAAGGTGGTTCAACGGATGAGGCTAAAGCGCATTTTGCTAATATCAAACTAAAAATTGATCAAGCTTTGGCCGATAAATAGGTTTTTTGAAATAAAATAATTTTTAAAATGCTCCTTGGTTTTGAAAAACTAAGGGGCATTTTTTTTAATAAAATTTCCAACTTGTAAAATGCTAAACTTTTAATAAACTTGCTCACCATGAAAATTAAATCGTTTTGTATTGCAGCTGCGTTGTTATTTTTTACTAAAATAAATGCACAAACTATTCCAACCGTAGTAATTAATGCCACTGTGCATGTAGGAAACGGACAAGTAATTGAAAATGGAATTGTGGCTTTTAGCAATGGTAAAATTGATTATGTAGGCACCGAAAATAAAACACTTTATAAAAATGCTACCATTATTGATGGAAAAGGTAAACATGTTTATCCAGGTATTATTTGTTTAAATAATTATGTGGGATTAAGCGAAATAGAAGCAGTTAGAGCTACGCACGATTTTAACGAACATGGAAGTATAAACCCAAATGTACGTTCGCAAATAGCTTACAATACCGATTCTAAAATATTACCGACTTTAAAAGTTAATGGAATTATGTTTGTACAATCAGTTCCTCAAGGTGGAATGATTAGTGGCACTTCAAGCATCATGAAAACAGAAGGCTGGAATTGGGAAGATGCCACTGTTAAACAAGATGATGCCATCCATTTAAATTGGCCAGAATACACACATGCTAATGAAAAACAAATTGAGCATATAAACGAAAGAGTTAAACAATTACATACATTTTTTTCGGATGCTATGCAATACCAAGCCAATACCAACAAGGTATTTAATGCCAGACTTGATGCCATGAAAGGTTTATTCAATCAAACCAAAAAGTTATTTATTCATGTAAACACTGCTAAAGGAATTATAAATAGTATTCAGTTTTTTAAGAAAAATTTTCCTAATATTCAGCTAGTTTTAGCCGAGGCTATTGAAGCTAATATGTGTATAGCTTTTATAAAAGAAAGTCAAGTACCAATAGTACTGAGTAATATTCATAGTTTGCCAAGCACTGCTAACAAAGACGTAGATCAACCATTTAAAACTGCTGTACAGCTTCAAAAAGCAAATATTTTATTTGCCATCAGCCATAAAGAAAGCTGGCAAACGCGTAACTTAATGTTTAATGCAGGAACCACCGTTGCTTATGGATTAACAAAAGAAGAAGCATTGCAAGCCATTACTTTAAATGCAGCTAAAATTGCTGGTATTGATTCAACTTACGGAAGCATTGAACAAGGTAAAAGTGCCTCTTTAATTATTAGCAATGGCGATGTGTTAGACATGCGCACTAATGTTTTAACCAATGCATTTATAAATGGCGAAGCTGTAACTTTAACCAACGAGCAAAACGAATTAAATAGTAAATATTTAAAAAAGTATAATTTGAAAGACTAATTACTAGTTTACTTCACCTCCACCCAAACTGGGCAATGATCTGAATGAACTATTTGTTGCATAATTCCTGCATCTACCAAATTGTTTCTTAGTGCTTCTGCTACCATGCAGTAATCAATTCGCCAGCCTTTGTTATTGCCACGTGCACCTGCTCGGTAAGTCCACCAACTGTATTGATGAGGCGCTTTGTTAAACTCTCTAAACGAATCGATAAATCCATTATCAATAAATTGAGTAAGCCACTCACGTTCTTCAGGTAAAAAACCACTGCTGTTTTTATTTCCAACCGGATCGTGAATATCAATTGGTTTATGAACAATATTATAATCGCCACAAATAATTAACTCCTGTTTTTTGTCTTTTAGCTCATTGATATAATCTTGAAAAAAAGCTAGCCAATTCATTTTAAATGCCTGACGCTCATCGCCACTAGAACCGCTAGGTATATAGACACTTATAATACTTTTTGAACCATAATCAGCTCTAATTATTCTACCTTCATTATCAAATTCAGGAACACCAAAACCATATTCTACATGGTCGGGTTCGTTTTTACAAAACAATGCCACACCGCTATAACCTTTTTTTTCGGCACTAAACCAATAGTTGTTTTTATAACCAGCAGCTTCAAAAATAAACGGTTCGTTAATTTGTTCTTTATTGGCTTTGGTTTCTTGCAAGCAATACACATCAGCATTTTCGCTTTGCATAAAATTAATTAAACCTTTGCTCATAGCTGAGCGAATTCCATTTACGTTATATGATATTATTTTCATAACTTTAGTTCTTAGTTCACAGTTTTTAGTACTTAGTTTTTTCTTATTCCGTTGGCTAAACTTCGACAAGCTCAGTTACCACAAACGGCAATTTATCATTGATTCATTTTACTATTACCAAAAAATTATGTCATTTAATTTTGCTAATTGCAAATTGCTTATTGTTTTTAATTAACCAAAGTCCTATAAAAGTAAGCAAACCATTTAAAATTAACAATTCTTGACCAAATTGGTATCCGTTAAATAAGTCTTTTGAATAAGTATCAAGTTGGTAACAAATTATTGGCGCAGCCAAACAAACAAAAGGAACTAGCTTATCTTTTACACTAATTTTATTAAATAATCCAAAGGCAAACAAGCCTAATAATGGACCATAAGTGTATCCTGCAAACCTGAATACTTGGTTAATTACAGCATCGTTATTTAGCTCTTTAAAGATGATGATGATTAAAAATAAAACCAATGCAAAACCTATATGAATTAAATGTCGATTGCTTTTGTGTTCCTTGGTTTCGTGAGTTTCGTCATAACCTAAAATATCAATACAAAACGAAGTGGTAAGTGTAGTTAAAACACTATCGGCACTGCTAAAAGTAGCAGCAGTAATCCCTAAAATAAACACAATGGCTCCAATTCCACCTACATAATTTAAGGCAATATTCGGAAATAATTGGTCTGTTTTTTCAGGTGTAATAATTCCTTTAGCTGCCGCAAATTGATACAATAAAACACCTAAACTTACAAAAAGTAAATTGATAAAAACTACCACAATACTGAACCAACGGATATTCTTTTGTGCATCTTCTAAACTTTTGCAGCTTAAATTTTTTTGCATCATATTTTGATCTAAGCCTGTCATAGCAATAGCTATAAACATGCCTCCTAAAAACTGCTTGAAGAAATTATTTTTGCTCATCCAATCGTCAAAGAAAAACAATTTACTCATGGGGCTTTCTTTAATGGCCAAAACAGCATCAACCAAACTATAATTTAATTGAGAACAAACCACATAAATAGATAGTGCTACACCTCCTAATAAAAAAGCTGATTGAAGCGTGTCAGTCCATACTAAAGTTTTGATACCACCTTTATAAGTGTATAATAAAATTAAACCAATTACTATTAAAGCCGACACAAAAAATGGAATATGAAAGGCACTGAAAAAATAAACATCTAACACAATTAATGCTATGTAAAGCCTAAATGCTGCGCCCACCAAACGCGATAGGATAAAAAATAATGAACCCGTTTTTTGAGAAATTTTTCCAAAACGCTGTTCTAGGTAAGAGTAGATAGAAATAAGGTTTAACTTATAATACAAAGGCAATAAAAATTGGGCAATTACCAAATAACCTACAATATAGCCTAGCACCATTTGCATATAGCTAAACTGATTAGTTGCCACTGCCCCTGGCACAGAAATAAATGTAACACCTGAAAGTGAATCGCCAATTAAACCAAAAGCCACAATGTACCAAGGCGACTGTTTATTTCCAGTAAAATAACCGCTTTCGCCTGCTTTGTTAGAGGTGTACCAAGCTATTAGCATTAACAATCCAAAATAGCCTATAACCGAAAATAAAATGAGATACATTGACATATGGGCAAAAATATTTTTTACTTTTAAATTACCTCATTTTATTTATCCATATTGTTACACATGGCGTTCAATAAAGTCTATCAATGAATGAATTACTTTAATATGTATTTCTTGAGCTCTATCTGCGTATTGACTATGAGGTGCGCGTATTTCCACATCGCAAAGTGATGCCATTTTACCACCATCTTTACCTGTTAAACCAACTATTTTTATGCCTTTTTTCTTAGCTACTTCCATAGCCTTAATTACATTAACAGAATTGCCACTGCTAGAAATAGCAAGTAAAACATCACCTTTTCTACCTACGGCTTCTAAATATCTACTAAATACAAAATCGTAACCATAATCATTACCAACACAAGCTATATGACTTGCATCGCTTATTGAAATGGCAGCAATTGCAGGTCTATCATTTCTATATTTTCCAGTTAATTCTTCAGCAAAATGCATGGCATCACACATACTTCCACCATTTCCACAACTTAAAATTTTACCTTCAGCTTTAACCGAATCAACCATTAACTGACCTGCTTTTTCAATTGCTTCAAAGTTTTTTTCAATACTTAAAAATTGTGTCAATATATTTTGTGCTTCCTCAAAGTGTTGTTTTATGCTATTCATGAAATGGTTTAATTTTTACTTGTCAATATTAAACATTTTTATAAAAAAAACTTCATGACAAACCTTCTTGATATAAAAGCCGTCATATTTAAATATAGTTATGATATTTCAATATCTATACTTGTCTATAGTTTAGAGAAAATGTTACTTATCAAGAAGAATAATTTACACTTTTTATTTAGCTTATTAATTTCGGGAGTTATATTCTTCAATAATTTAAAAGCGCAAACAAAAAACTCATAACCTTATTACATCTTAGTTTCCATTTGTTACGGAAAAACCGAAATTGGAAAACACTCATAAATAAAACAAAGTAGACGTTTTTAAACAAAAGAACAATAGTCCGTGCTTCCTAAAATTTTTATTTACTTGAATACTTCTACACCTTTTCCAGTTGTAATTAAGTTGTAAAGGCTTTGTTCTATCAGCATTTTCCAGCCATTTGAGCAACCTCCATAACATTCAAACTTTGGAACTAAACCAACATGTATAAAACAAACTTTCGTTTTATTTTCTACCTCCATTATTTCAAACATAATTTCAGTACCCGTCCATTCAGTTTTGTTGTTGGTAAAATTAAGTTTACTATAATTAACCAACCAAACAATTTTTTTATTGGGCACTAACTCTATCACTTTTTGATTGGAATAATGAATATCTTTCATTTTGTATGCAAATTCATCATTTAGCTTGTTGGAAGAGCCAGTAATTTCGCCATGCCACCAAGCACTTACATTATTAATGGCATTAAACACTTCACTAGCTGTTTGGTTAACTACAATATTGGTGGCATAATTTAATAATTCCATGTTGTAGCTTATTTAAGTAATTGTAATTGTCCTAAATGGTATTGTAAATGCGAAGTTCTGGTTATTATAATATTTAGTTTGTTACGGGTTGGCTCCTTTTCAAAATCTTCGGTTGTTACAGCAGTGTGTTTTTCAAACCAATCTGTGGGTTTCATGGTGCTAAATTGCTCATTCATTATGTTGCACTGATTGATCCAGAAGCCTCTTAATTCAACTAAAGTTGGTATTTTATCAGTAGCTTTATCTGCCAATTTAATGAATGGCTCATTCAGTTCAGGGTAAATTTTTTCGCCCATATTTAGTAAAATGAGCATGTCATCGTGAACTGCAATTAAATGTCCTAAAATATAAATTCCTCTATTTTTGTTAGGTGCAATTTCATTTGACAGTTTTTCATCGTTTAACAATTCAAGTAGGGTATCAACATTTTTAATAGATGCATTCCATCTTTCTAATACCATTTTTACAGCTATTTCTGTTTGTGTCATATTTTTTAAAATTAGTAGTTCAAAAGTATTGTCTCACTTTATGAAAGAGATGGTGTAAAAACGACATTTTAACGGGTTGATTGAGACAGCACAACATCCTAATTTTGACAAAAAATTATTTATGAAACATTTAAGCATATTGGTACCAAACGGAGAAGGAAATAACCTGAGCAGTATAGTAGGTGCATATAAAATATTTACTCGAGCTAATAATTACTGGCAGCAGTTGGGTAATGCCCCAAATTTTCAAATTCAGTTGGTAGGAAGTACGCAAACTGTAAATTATTACGATGGTTTATTTTCGGTTAAACCACACACTCATATTGATCATATTAGTCAATCCAATTTAATTATTATTCCATCACTCAATCATCATTTTAAGGATGGTATTAATGAAAACAAGGAACTTATAAATTGGATTGCAAAGCAATATAAAAGTGGTGCAGAAATAGCCAGTATTTGTACTGGGGCATTTTTATTAGCAGCTACTGGTTTAATTGATGGTAAGGTATGTTCTACACATTGGTCGGCTGCTCATAATTTTAGGCAGATGTTTCCTAAGGTAAATTTACAAACTGACAACTTAATAACCGATGAAGCAGGTATTTGCACCAATGGAGGGGCATACTCATTTCTGAATTTGATGATTTATTTAGTTGAAAAATATTTTGATAGGCAAACAGCTGTTTTTTGTGCTAAAGTATTCCAAATAGAAATGGATAGAAATAACCAATCAGTGTTTACCATTTTTACTGGACAAAAACAGCATAGCGATGAAATGGTGCTGCAAGCCCAATTATTCATAGAAAAAAACATTGAAGATAAAATATCAATTGAAGAATTATCATCAAAGTTAAATGTGGGAAGGCGCAGTTTTGACAGACGATTTGTTAAAGCTACCGGAAATACACCCATTGAATATGCGCAAAGAGTAAAAATAGAGGCCGCAAAAAAAGCATTTGAAACCAATAGAAAAACAATAACCGAGGTTATGTACGAAGTAGGTTATACTGATGTAAAAGCTTTTAGAGAGGTGTTTAGAAAAATTACCGGCTTATCTCCTTTAGAGTATAAACGTAAGTATAATAAAGATACTGTTTAATTTATTTAAATATTAAAATAGCTTGTCCAAAAGTTATCAGGTTGTTATCAGGATCAAGTATAGAAAACTCATATTGCCTCCATGGTTTTATTGTTAAATTACCTTCGGGATGAATTTTTACATTTCGTTCTAACAATGTTTGATACCATTTTTCAATTTCAGTTGTTCTAATATAAATTTGGCCATAATTTTTTAGAGGGTCAATTTCTTTAAATTCAAAAAAGTGAATTTGAATTTCATCTTTTTCTAACATTAAATAACCATCAAAATCGGCACTTCCAAATTCTTTAAAACCTAATTTTGTAATATAGAAATTTCTTGTTGCGTCCTTATTGCGCATTGGTAATTTAGGATTAACAGCTGTAAGCATAATAATTTAAGAATTCGTTTTCTTGTTCAAATGTAAATTATAATTTCTTTTATTTTACTAAATTAGCAACATGATAAATTTTGAGAAATTATGCATTGATACTTGCACACTGGCCCAAGAGGCAGGCTTATTTATAATGTCAGAAAGAAAGACTTTTACCTATGACAAAGTAGAAGAAAAAACATTCAATCAATTAGTAAGTTACGTAGACAAAACAGCGGAAGAGATGCTTGTTTCAGGACTTCAAAAGTTACTGCCACAAGCGGGCTTTATAACAGAAGAATCAACTATTGCCACTGAAGAAAAAGAGTTCATGTGGATTATAGACCCGCTAGATGGCACTACAAATTTTATACATAGTTTGCCAGTATTTAGCGTTAGTATAGGATTAATGCAAAACAAGGAATTAATACTAGGAGTAGTTTATGAGTGCAATCGAAATGAAATGTTTTATGCTTGGAAAGGAAGTAAAGCATACTTAAATAACCAACCTATATATGTAAAACAGAATGACAAATTGAGTCAATCGCTGCTAGCTACCGGTTTTCCTTATTATGATTTTGAAGTAATGGAAAAATATTTAACTACTCTAAAATACTTAATGATAAATACACAAGGTATGCGCAGAATGGGCAGTGCAGCAGTAGATTTAGCTTATACTGCATGCGGCCGTTTTGATGGTTTTTTTGAGTATGGATTAAACCCTTGGGATGTAGCTGGGGGAGCATTTATAGTGCAGCAAGCTGGAGGAATCATTTCTACTTTTTCAGGCGATAAAAACTATGTTTTTGACAAAACATTAATTGCATCATCAGCTGTTTTATATCCAAGTTTTTTTGAGGTAATCCAAAAAAACTTTCATTAATTCATGTTTATATTTTTAAAAATTGATATTTCGCATATAAATAGTATTGATGTATAGATAATTAGATTTTTTTACAATATTGCAAGCTATGAAAATTTACTTTAAGTACTTTATACTACTAACATCCTTTTGTATTAGTTTTAGTAGTTCATTTGCTCAATCAAACCATTGGCAGATTGTTCAAGAACCTACCTCAATAAACCAAGAAGATAGGCAAATTGTACCTCAAAAGTATGGTACCTATATGTTGGATTTAGCTAGTTTTAAAAAACACTTAGCTAATGCACCTGCCGAATTTACACCTGAGGCTAAAACCAATAAATTAATTATTGAATTGCCTTTGCCAAATGGAGGATTTAGTAGATTTTATGTATATAAATCTTCTATAATGGAAAAGCCTTTGGCTGATAAGTACCCCCAAATACAAACATTTGCATGCCAAGGAATTGATGATATATATGCCAATGGCAGAATTGACTACACCGAAAAAGGTTTTCATGGTATGATATTATCGCCTAATGGTTGTTATTTTATAGACCCTTATGCAAAATCTACAACTGATTTTTACATTTCATATTACAAAAAAGACTTCATTTCTAAAAAAGTGTTTTATGAAGAAGGTGTTTTAAAAAATAATCAAACACTGAGCCCCAATAATAATCCTCTAAACAATTCAATTCCTGATATAATAGTAAACAAACCAGTCAATAGAAGTAACGGAACACAATTGTTCACCTATCGCATAGCAATAGCAGCCACTGGTGAGTATTCAGCATTTCATGGTGGAACTGTTGCTTTGGTGCTTTCAGCACAAATTACCACTTTAAATAGGGTAACAGCAGTTTATAGAACTGAGCTAGGTATAAGCTTTAATTTGATAGCTAATAACACCTCAATAATATATACAAACGCAAGTACTGATCCATATACAAACACAAGTGGTAGTAGTATGTTAGGTCAGAATCAAAACACCTTAACAAGTATAATAGGAAGTGCTAATTACGATATGGGACATGTGTTTAGTACTGGTGGTGGTGGAGTAGCTATGCTAGCCTCTGTTTGTTCTTCATCTTTAAAAGCACAGGGTGTAACTGGATCGAGTGCACCTATTGGCGATCCTTTTGATATAGATTATGTGGCTCATGAAATGGGGCACCAATTTGGAGGTAATCATACTTTTAATGGCAGTACTGGTTCATGTTCTGGTGGAAATAGAAATGCCTCTACTGCTTATGAACCCGGAAGTGGAAGTACTATTATGGCATATGCTGGTATATGTTCTCCACAAAATTTACAACCAAATAGCGACCCATATTTTCATACTGTTAACTTTGATGAAATAATCACCAACATTACCACTGGAGCAACTGGATCTACTGGATGTGCAGTGATTACACCAACAGGAAATAATCCACCAACTGCTACAGTAAATAGCTTAAGCAATACAATTCCTAAAGGAACACCATTCATATTAAATGGTTCGGCCACAGATCCTAATGGTGATCCTTTAACTTATTATTGGGAACAATTTGATTTAGGGTCAGCTTCAGCACCAGGCACACCTCCTACACCTGGGCCAAGATTTAGGTCGTATTCACCCACCACTTCTTCATCCCGAATAATTCCTAATTATGCAAATTTATTAGCAGGAACTACCCCAATTGGAGAAATACTACCAACTGCTTCACAAACTACTAAATTTAGATTAACCGCTCGTGATAACCAATCAATAGGAGGAGGTGTTGACTATGATGTTAACTACAGCACAATCACATTTGCCTCCTCAGGGCCGTTTACAGTTAATTCGGTGGGAACAGTTCCACCCAATTCAAACTATACAGTTACATGGAATGTAAATGGAACAAATTCAGCTCCTGTAAATTGCGCTTATGTAGATATTCTTTTATCGACTGATAATGGAAGTGTTTATGGTTATACTCTTATAAGTAGCACTTTAAATGATGGTAACGAAACAATTACAATTCCAAATATAACTTGTGATAGTGCACGAATATTAGTACAAGCCTCTAACAATATTTTCTTCAATATTTCTAATGCCTTTGTTATTGGAACTCCACCACCACCTACTATAACGTCATTTTCACCAACACTTGGTTTTCCAGGGGATACCATTACAATCAATGGCACTAATTTATTAAGTACATCATCTGTTTCCTTAGGTGGCACCTCAAGCAATTTTATATTAAGTTCAAATACTAAATTGTTTGCAATAGTAGGTACAGGAAGTACTGGTTCAGTAGAAATTGTTACCCCAAACGGCAACGCCACTTTAGCAGGTTTTACACTTGGTGATTCTACCATGGGGAAATACACCAATATAGGAACTGGCAATACACTTTTAGCAACCACTGCCTATCCAGCGCCTTATGGAAATTATTACGGAGGGGCACGTCATCAAATTATTTATTTGGCAAGCGAGTTAACAGCCCAAGGTTTAACAGCTGGCTTAATTAGCCAATTTGGTTTGAATGTATCATCTATAGTAGCAGGCTCTTTAACCGGTTTTAATATTAAAATGGGAACAACAGCTCTAAATGTGTTAACAACTACATTTATCGCCAGTGGCCTAACTCAAGTTTTTACTTCAAATAGTTATACTGCTACCACTGGTTGGAATATGCATAACTTTAGTACTCCATTTTATTGGAATGGAACTTCAAATATTATAGTTGAAATATGCTTTACTAATAGTAATACAGGTGTTTCTGGTAATACGGTTACAGTTGCTACTTCAGGACTTGGTAATGGAATTTGCGCATATTACCGAGCTGATAATTCAAGTACAGTTTGTACTAGTGCAACTGCAACTACAATAACAACAAGTAGACCCAATGCACGTTTTTTTGTTACAAGAGTGCCTCTTACAAACGCAAGTAATATGCAATTTTCTAACATAACTAACACCAGTTTAACTCTTTCAATTACAAAAGGAAGTGGAGGAGCACGAATAATTGTATGCAGGCCAACAGCTGCTGCGGCTGTTGCACCAGTTAATTTGACTAATTATAGCGCCAATAGCGCCTATAACCAAGGAAATACTACAGGTGCCAACAATTTTGTAGTTTACAATGGTACCGGTAATACAGTAAATATTACAGGTTTAACAAAAAACACCGCTTACACATTTACGGTATATGAATATAATGGGGCTGTAGGTAATACAGCATATCAAACTTCAGGTTATTCAGGAAGCCCAGTAACAACGCTTCCGGTTAAATGGCAAAGTTTTGAGGCAAATAGAAATGCTAAATCTGTTACGCTTAATTGGGCAACTGCAAGTGAGGTTAATAATGATTATTTTACCGTGGAGCGTTCCCTAAACAATCAAAATTGGTCTGAACAAATAAATATTAAAGGTAGTGGTAATTCAATGGTTGTAAATAAATATAACTACACAGATAACCTAGATGCAACTGCACTTAATTTTGATTTATATTATAGAATTAAGCAAGTAGATTTTGATGGTAAATTTAGCCTATCAAAAACTGTTATAGTAAAAACAAACACAAACGGTAACAGCAATAAAACTATTCCCAATCCGAGCAATGGGAAATTTTTATATATTAGTCAAGAACCTGTATTGGTACCAGGCGACCTTACCATCATAAATTCTTTAGGTAGTGAGGTTGGAAAATTAACTATAAACAACATGGAAACTCCAGTAGATATTAGTAATTTACCAAAAGGAATTTACTACCTATTATTTAATAATAATGGTAAGTCGTTTAAATCAACAATAGTAATTCAATAGCTATAGTCAAAATTGATAATAGAAAGCAGAAAGCACTTAATTAAATGGAAGTGTTTTCTGCTTTTTTTATTACATCCCAACTGTGGTCGCCTAATAGCTTAACGCTGGCTAAATATTTTCCTACAGTTTTACTGCGTCCCCACTCTTCTGGACCAATTAAAGAAAGGTTATAATAACTGTCTTTTTCGTATAAATGATAAACTTGATTGACAACAGGTGTAAATTTTAAATTGCTTTCATAAATGTGCTCTGAAATTTTAAGACGAGCCTCTATTTCACGTACCTGACTCATGATTAAATCGGCTTGTTTTTTAAGCATACCGATTTCTTGATTTGCATAATGATGCATAGCCTCTACAGCATTTGCCTTTATTTTGTTTTTGTCTTCTGGTCTTATTACTGGCGACCCAATACTTAATGGTATTGGCGATAAACTAGCTGAACCAGTATAACTTTCCTCTATGGTATTTTCTTCCATCATTTGTATTGTATAAAGCAAAAATACAATCAAATGTTTTATAAAAAGTAAAAAAACTAAATCAGATCTTGGTGTTCAATGCTGAATAATTTCTTATAACTATTCATTTTATTAACTGCAATTAATAAAAAAATTGAACCCACAATTGACAATAAAAAAATCGCACAGAGTATGTACTTTGTTATTTCAAATAAAATATCCATATACAATTTTAGGTATTTTAAATAACAAATACAACCATTTAAACAAAAAACTACTTAAACACCATGGTGAGCAAATGCCAATGCACCTATACTAACTTTGCAATTCGTTATTTGAGTTAATTCATTTGCACAACTTTCAATGGTAGCACCAGTAGTAATAACATCATCAATTAATAAAATGTGTTTATTTTCAAAAAAGACTGTATTAGTTACCTCAAAAACTTTATTTACGTTTTCACTTCGCTCTAATCTCGATTTTTTAGTTTGAGTTTCTGTAAATTTAGTTCTAATTATTTGAGTACTTAAATTATCTATTCCCAGCGTCTCGGCTATTCCATTACAAAGCATTTCACTTTGATTATAACCACGCAAACGCATTTTGTTTTTATGTAAAGGAATAGCAACTACTGCATCAATACCATTCTTAATAATAAATTCCTTTAAAAAAGTACCATAATACTTGCCTAAAAATAATGCTATTTCAGGATTATTATGATATTTTAAAGCGTGTAATAATTTAGCTGTTTTACCACCTTTTTTATAATACAATAATGCAATCGCCTTTTCAATAACACTCCTACCCCAAAATACTTTTTCTAAGTTATTTCCTGGCAAATTATGAAAATTAGTTAATGGAAGTTCAAGTAAGCATGCAGTGCAAACATAATTCTCTGATTCTACTAAATGCTGGTAGCAGCAAATACAGTTATTGGGATAAATTAGTTGAAGTAAATATTTGAACATAAAAAAAGCCAAAATCAAATATAAGTTTTTTGATTTTGGCTTGTATAAATTTTTTCAGAAAATTACTTTAAAAATTTAGCTATTTCTTCGCTTAAAGGTTCGGTTTTGCTTGGAAAATATTCTACAAACTTTCCGTTTTCATCAATCAAAAACTTTCCAAAATTCCATTTAACCTCTACATCTTTTACACCATTGGTTTCTTTATTGGTTAACCATTGGTAAACTGTGTGTTGGCCTTTTCCTTTTACGTCAATTTTTTCAGTAAGTGGAAAAGTTACGCCATAATTCTTTTTGCAAAAAGTGGCTATTTCTTCTGGAGAACCTGACTCTTGGTACAAAAATTGGTTACATGGAAAACCAATAATAACTAGCTTTTCTTTATTGTTTTCGTACAATTTTTCTAAGCCTTCGTATTGTGGAGTATAACCACATTTACTAGCTACATTAACACAAAGTACCTTTTTACCTTTAAATTGACTCATGCTAATTTCTGTTTTCCCATCTAAAGATTTGATGGTTAGATCGTAAAAGCTTTTGCCTTTGGTACTGTTTTCCACTTTACGGTTTTTAAAACTGTAAAATACAAAACCAGCAACTAATAGCAGTGCGCTTGATAAAATTATTGTTTTCATTTTAATTTATTTATAGTGATAGAATAGCTTCTTTTACTTCTTCCATTTGCCATTGTGGTGTACTCGTAGCCCCACAAATACCAACTGTTTCATTAGTATTAAACCATTCTTTTTTAAGTTCGTTTTTATTACTAACAAAAAATGTATTAGGATTGTTTTCTTTACAAACATCGTATAGCACCTTTCCGTTCGATGATTTTAAACCTGCCACAAAAATAACTTTATCAAATTTTTTTACGAAATTAGGTAATTGAACATCTCGGTTACTTACCTGGCGGCAAAGTGTATCATTAAAATCAACTTCAATTCCTTTTGCTTCTAGGCTACTTTTTAGTTTATACAGGTTTTTAGTCCGTTTTGTAGTTTGGCTAAACAGTTGTAGTTTTTTAGGAAGCACCATGTTTTCCAACTCGTCAAACGTTTCTACTACTTTAGCTTCTCCATTTGTTTGTCCAACCAAACCCTTTACCTCAGCATGGCCATGCTTACCGTATATCAGTATTTGCTCATTATCGTTATAAGCTTCTCTAACTCGATTTTGTAATTTTAAAACCACTGGACAACTAGCATCGATAAGTTCTATTTGGTTTTCCATGGCTAATTTATAAGTTTCTGGTGGTTCACCATGAGCTCTAATCAGCACTTTTTCGTTTCGAATATTTTTTAATTGCTCATGATCTATAATTTGCAATCCTTTGGCTTTTAAACGCGACACTTCTTCATCGTTATGAACAATATCGCCAAGGCAAAATAATTTACCTTCTGCATCTAAAATATCTTCCGCCATTGAGATTGCAAAAACTACCCCAAAACAAAAGCCAGAATTATCGTCTATTTCTACATTTACATTCATAAAACGTTACAATATTAACTTTTATAACTCAAATTAGTTTTTTGATTTTACTAAAATAAAATTTATTTGGTTTTGTAGGTTAAAACACTGCTATTTGTATTTGTTTTTTTACAATTCAAATAGTTGTTAGAAAGTTTTTTATTGTATTTTATAAATACATACAAAAAAAGTATAATATTGAATTTAAAATTGCTAAATTAAAATGAGCGAACGAATGATTAACATACTACTAGTAGAAGATGATGAAGTGGATATAATGAACGTTAGACGTGCATTTAAAAAGAATAATGTAACTAATCCATTACATATTACGAATAATGGTATAGAAGCATTAGAATATTTACGCGATATTCATGTAAATGCGCCTTTAAAAACACCAAAAATTATTCTACTTGACTTAAACATGCCCAAGATGGGTGGAATTGAGTTTTTACGTGAATTGAGAAAAGATGAGCATCTAAAAAACTTAAGTGTTTTTGTAATGACTACATCGAACGAAGACAATGATAAAGTTGAGGCATTTAATTTAAATGTAGCTGGTTATATTCTTAAACCATTATCGATGGATCAATTTATGGATGTAGTTAGTACTTTAAATAGTTATTGGAAATTGTGTGAATTTCCAACCTAATTAAGTTTACTTATTGTTAAACAAAATTAGCCTATGCAATCAGAAAATTATAAACTGTTATTAGTTGATGATGATGACATTGACATCATGTCATTTCAGCGTGCACTAAAAAAAACTGGTTTAACATATGAATTAGACATTTGTAAAAATGCAACCGAAACACTTGAGGTAGTTAACAAACATAAATATAACTGTATATTTTTAGATTATTTGCTACCTGGAGTTGATGGATTAGAATTACTAAAAAAAATACGTGAACTAAAAGTTTTTACTCCCATTGCTGTAATGACTTCGCAGGGAGATGAAAAGCTTGCAGTTCAAATGATTAAAAATGGCGCTTTCGATTACTTTCCAAAAGCTGAACTAAGTCCCGATTATATTCAAAAAGTTATATTAAATGGGGTTCGATTATGGGAAATTGAAAACCAACGCGTTAAAGCTGAGGCCGAAATTAAAGAAAACAATAACCGTTTAACGGCTATTGTTGAAAGCACACACAATAATATTTATGCAATTGATAAAGAATTAAGTATTATTTCTTTTAACTCTTCATTTAAAAACCGTATTTGTTCTCAGCAAAACATTGATATTTATATTGGTCAGCCAGTTACCGAGATTATAAGTGACCCAGAAGTGTTGAATCATTTTACTGAGTGTTTAAAAGGTAATAGCCTAACATATGTAGAAGAGTTAACCATAAACGATGAATATTTTTGTTTTGAAACCACTTACAATCCTATTAAAAGTGAAGGAGAAACAACTGGTGCTGCCATTTTTAGTAAAGATATAACCGAAAATAAAAAGTTTCAAAAGGAGTTATTACAAGCCCGAAACGATGCGATAAGTTCAGCTAAAGCTAAAACCGAGTTTTTATCAAATATGAGTCATGAAATTAGAACCCCAATGAATGCCATTATGGGTTTAACTGACTTATTACTTGATGAAAAGATATTTACAGGAACTGCTTTAGAGAATTTAAAATCAATCAGGTATTCGGCAGATAATCTACTGGTTATTATCAACGATATTTTAGATTTTTCAAAAATAGAAGCTGGTAAAATTACTTTTGAAAACATTGATTTTGACATTCGCCAACGAATGAACGAATTACATAAAACTTTTGATTACCGTTCAAAGGAAAAAGGTTTAGATTTTAGTGTAACTATTGATGATAAAATTCCTGCTATTCTAAAAGGGGACCCATATAGATTGAATCAAATTTTGTTTAATTTGGTTGGAAATGCATTGAAATTTACTTCAAAAGGTACTATTACTGTAACCGTTAATTTAATTGAAACCGAAAATAATAAGAGCAAAGTTCAATTTACGGTAAGTGATACCGGGATTGGAATTCCTGAACACAAACAATCAAAAATATTTGAGAGTTTTACCCAAGCATATACCGATACTACACGCAAATTTGGGGGAACTGGACTAGGCCTAGCTATTACAAAAAACTTAACCTTACTTCAAAATGGAAATATTACCATAAAAAGTAAAGTTGGCGAGGGAACAACCTTTGGTGTAGAACTGCCTTTTGAAATCAGTACTTTAAGTAAAATTGAAGACGAAAAAACCAATGACGAAATTTACGATTTAAGTAAATTTAAAATATTGGTAGTAGAAGATAACGTAATGAATCAATTTGTAGCAAAACAGTTTTTCAAAAAATGGAATACTGAAGTTTTAATTGCTAATAATGGCTTAGAGGCTATCGAAACATTATCTCAACGAGAAGATATTGATTTGGTTCTAATGGACTTACAAATGCCCGAGATGAGTGGTTTTGAAGCTGCAGAGTTAATTCGCTCACCAAATACACCCGTTAAAAACCGCGAAGTGCCTATTATAGCTTTAAGTGCTGATGCATTTTTAGAAACCAGAAATAAAGTATTAGAAGCTGGTATGAACGATTTTGTTACCAAGCCCTTTAAGCCAGATGAGCTATATCAAAAAGTATTGAAGTATGTTTTAAAAACACACTAAATATTCATAAAATCAAAGTCTTACGACACGTATAGTTGCAATTATGTAAAAATAGTTGCAACTATATTTTTTATCAAATTTTTATAATCAAAAACAATTAGTACGTTTGTTTTTTATAAGATTATTGTTCAATCAAAAATCTAAAAAGAGTAATTTTTAAATAATGAGTCAATTAAAAGAAGATGCATTAAAATACCACAGTAAAGGCCGTCCAGGAAAAATAGCTGTAGTACCTACCAAACCCACCAATACCAAACGCGATTTAAGTTTAGCCTACTCGCCAGGAGTAGCAGAGCCATGTTTAGCTATTGCCGAAAATCCTGATGATGTTTATAAATATACTGCCAAAGGGAATTTAGTTGCTGTAATATCAAATGGAACAGCAGTCTTAGGACTTGGAGATATTGGTCCCGAGGCTTCAAAACCAGTAATGGAAGGCAAGGGGGTATTATTCAAAATATTTGCCGATATTGATGTTTTTGATATTGAAATCAGCACAAAAAATACGGAAGAGTTTATCAATACCGTAAAAAATATAGCTTGTACTTTTGGAGGTATTAACTTAGAAGATATTAAAGCACCTGAATGTTTTGAAATAGAACAACGCTTAAAAGAAGAGTTGGATATTCCAATTATGCACGATGACCAGCACGGAACAGCCATTATTACTGGTGCTGCCTTATTAAATGCATTAGAACTAGTTGGTAAAAATATTAAAGATGTACAAGTAGTTTACAATGGTGCAGGTGCATCAGCCATTAGTTGTGCTAAAATTATGTTGGCTTTAGGTGTTCAAAAAGAAAACCTAATTATGTGCGACAGTAAAGGAGTTATTAGAACTGATAGCCCTAATTTAGACAATACTAAAAAACAATTTGCCACCAGCCGTAACTTAAATACATTAGCAGATGCTATGCAAAATGCAGATGTATTTGTTGGTTTATCAAAAGCCGATGTAGTTAGCCAAGATATGCTACGCAGCATGGCTAAAGATTGTATTGTATTTGCTTTGGCAAACCCAAATCCTGAAATATCGTACGATTTGGCAATGGCTTCGCGCCCCGATATTATTTTGGCTACAGGCCGCAGCGATTATCCTAACCAAGTAAATAATGTATTAGGTTTCCCATACATTTTTAGAGGTGCTTTAGATGTAAGAGCTACTAAAATTACAGAGGAAATGAAAATTGCGGCTGTACACGCTTTGGCACAATTAACCAAAGAGCCTGTTCCTGAAATAGTAAATTTAGCTTACAACGAAAAGAATGTAACTTTTGGTAAAAATTATATCATTCCAAAACCAATTGACCCTCGTTTAATTACAACCGTTTCGCCTGCTGTGGCCAAAGCTGCTATGGATAGTGGAGTGGCTAAAAACCCAATTCATGACTGGGAAAAATACAACCATCAATTATTAGCCCGATTAGGAAAAGAAAGCAATTTTGTTAGGGCCATTACCGATAAAGCTAAATTAAATCCAAAATGTGTTGTATTTACAGAAGCTGATAATTATAAAATATTGCGCGCTGCGCAAATAGTAAAAGATGAAGGAATAGCTATTCCAATTTTATTAGGAAATAGAGAAAAAATAAATGCAATTATAGCCGAAAACCATATCAAATTAGGCGATGTAAACATTATTGATCCTTTAGAAGAAGAAGCAAAACGCCATGCATTCGCTGATATTTTCTTTATGAAACGCCAACGAAAAGGAGTAACCTTACACGAGGCTCGCAAGTTAATGCGCGAAAGAAATTATTATGCTCCAATGATGGTTGAAATGGGTGAAGCAGATGCCATGATAAGCGGATTAACCAAAAATTATCCAACATCAATTAAGCCTGCTTTACAAATTTTAGGAAAAGAAGATGGAACCAAAAATGTAGCTGGCATGTATATTATGTTGAGCAAAAAAGGAACATTATTCTTTTCTGACACTACCGTTAACCGTTACCCAAGTGCTGACGATTTAGTAGATATTACCTATTCAACTTACAAAGCTGTTAAAAAATTCAATATTGAACCGCGTATTGCTTTATTAAGTTACAGCAATTTTGGTTCGGCTGATGGTGAAGTGCCTCAAAAAATGACCAAGGTGCGCAATACATTAAAAGAAAAATATCCTAACATGGTAGTTGATGGTGATATTCAGGCTAATGTAGCTTTAAACCAAAAACTATTAAGTGCTAATTTTCCATTTAGCGAATTAAATGGAGAGCCCGTTAATACCTTAATTTTTCCATCGTTATCAGCAGGAAATATTACCTATAAAATGTTACAAGAGCTTGGTTCTGCAGAAGCTGTTGGCCCAGTTCTTTTAGGCTTAAAAAAATCGGCACATGTGTTACAATTAGGTAGTAGTGTGCGCGAAATTGTAAATATGATTACAATTGCTGTTGTGGATGCACAAAGCAAGTCATAATTTATTTTAATTAAGCTAATATAAGTTATAACAAAATTTGGATGCAAATAGTAATATTTGCATCCATTAATAACCTACTTTTTTGAGTAAAATAGATATCATAAAACAGCCAATATCGAATGAACTAGCAGCCTTTGAAGACAAATTCAAAGGAGCTATGAAAAGTAATGTGGCCTTGCTTGATACTATTATGACCTACATCGTAAAACGCAAAGGCAAGCAAGTTAGACCTATGTTTGTGTTTTATTGTGCCAAGTTATTTAACAATGTTACAGAGGCAACATTCAGAGGCGCTAGTTTGGTAGAACTTTTACACACAGCTACTTTAGTTCACGATGACGTAGTTGATGATAGTGATGAACGTAGAGGATTTTTTAGTATTAATGCTTTATGGAAAAACAAAATTGCCGTTTTGGTTGGCGATTATTTACTATCCAAAGGCTTGCTTTTAGCTATAAAAAATAAAGACTTTAACTTACTTGAAATTGTAAGTACCGCTGTAGAGCAAATGAGTGAGGGCGAGTTACTACAAATTGAAAAAGCACGTAATCTCAATCTTTCAGAAGAAATTTATTTTGATATTATTCGCAAAAAAACTGCATCACTTATTGCATCATGCTGCGCAATAGGAGCAGCGAGTGCTGGGGCAAATTCCGAACAAATTGAACAAATGCGTTTATTTGGCGAGTATATTGGAATTGCATTTCAAATTAAAGATGATTTATTAGATTATGGTGATGATGATATAGGGAAACCAACAGGAATAGACTTAAAAGAAAAAAAACTAACTTTACCTATTATCTATACCATCAATAATGCTGATAAGGCAACCCGTAATTATATTATTAATTCTATAAAAAATAATAATACCGATAAATCTCGTGTAGCTGAGGTAATAAAATATGTAAATGAACATGATGGCATAGCATATACAAGAAAAGCCATGATTGATTATAAACAAAAAGCACTTGCCATTTTAGCAAACCAACCAAACCGAGAAATAGCCGAAAAGCTTGCTATGTTGGTTGAGTATATTATTGACAGAAAAAATTAAGTTAAATAGATAAAACTACCCTTATTTACCTAATTCTAAAATCGCTTTTTGAATGGTTCTATCCTTTATACTATTTACTTTAAAATAACCACCATCGCGCCATATTTGACGAGCAATTAATGCTTTTATCTGTTGTTTAATAAACGTTTCAGAACGAGTTAATTCCAAAGCAGTTGGCTTGGATATTTTTTCAGATTCGGCTAAAGTAATTAACTGTTGAATCAAATCATTTCCTACCTCAAATTTGGTAATAAATTGTTCTAACGAAGCAAAACTTTTTAGTTTAGTTCTGTTTGCATCAACATATTGGTAACTGGCTTTGTTTAACAAACCTGCTGCAGCTATATGAGTTAAAAATTTAGAGTTAAATGAAGTATCAATTGTTACTTTAAAATCAGGCGAAATGCCACCACCACTGTAAACCACACGATTTTTTGTTTTGGTAAAATATTTGGTAGTATCGTTTATAATTATTTTTTCTTCGTCTTCAAGCTCACCATTTTCAAAACGGTTTAATAAATCCTCTTCATATTTATCGTAACCTTCGCTGTATTTTTTCTGAATGCAACGTCCACTTGGGGTATAATACCTCGCTATGGTTAATCTAATGGCACTTCCATCGCTTAGTTCAAAAGGTTCTTGTACTAAACCTTTTCCAAAACTTCTGCGGCCAATTACCAAACCTCTATCCCAATCTTGAATTGCTCCACTCACAATTTCGCTAGCACTTGCCGAACCTTCATCAATTAAAACGGCCAATTTTCCTTCTTCAAAAATGCCTGATTTTTCCGTTTTATAACTTTGGCGAGGTTTTGCTCTTCCCTCTGTGTAAACTATCATTTTACCATCATCTAAAAGTTCATCTACAATGTCGGTTGCAGCTTTTAAATAACCACCCGGATTACCTCTTAAATCAAGAACCAAACTTTGCATGTTTTGCTTTTTCAGCTTTGCAATGGCTTCAATAAATTCCTCGTGAGTAGTGGCTCCAAATCGACTAATTTTAATATAACCCGTTTTATTATCTAACATAAAACTAGCATCTACACTGTATATAGGAATAGTATTTCTGGTAATATTATATTCAATTTTTTGATTGGTAGATGGCCTAAAAATTGTCACCAAAACCTTGCTTCCTTTTTTACCTCTTAACGATTTTACAACTTGATCGTTTGTAATTTTTACACCTGCTAAATTAGTGGTATCAGCCTTAACAATTCTATCTCCACTTTGTATTCCTAAATCGGCAGAAGGGCCACCACTGATAGCCGAAACTACCATGATAGTATCATTCACAATATTAAACTCTACTCCAATTCCTTCAAAGTTTCCATCCAAAGGTTCGTTAGCTGCTTGTAAATCTTTTGCAGGAATATAAACAGAATGTGGGTCAAGTTTATTTAATAAATCATTAAATGCTTGCGATTCTATGTCTTCCATATTCACAGTGTCAACATAATCGCTTTGAATAATACCCATCAGCTCGTTAAACTTATTTTGCGAACCTATAAATCTAGTAGCACTAGTTGGTCGTAAAATAATGCCGATACCAATACCAAGTACTATTAAAATTGAATATATAAAGGGTTGCCATTTATGCGAACTGTTATTCATGTAATAATTTTATTTAATTTGCTGCGCAAATATAGAAAGCATTTTTGCCTTTTAAAGTTTTAATTTTTAAAATAATGACAAATAAAACCACTAGAACCACCGAACAAAGTTCGTTATATAATAATCTAGAAAAAATGAGCACCGATGAGCTGCTAAAAAGTATAAATGAACAAGATCAAACAGTTCCAATGGCCATAAAAAAAGTATTACCCAAAATAAAAAAAGTGGTAAACGAGGCTTACAAGGAAATGAAAAGTGGTGGCAGGTTATTTTACCTTGGTGCAGGCACTAGCGGCCGACTCGGTATAGTGGATACTAGCGAGTGTCCTCCAACTTTTGGCGTTCCTCATGGATTGGTAGTAGGTATTATGGCTGGTGGAGACCAAGCTATTAGAAAAGCTGTAGAATTTGCTGAAGACGACACCAAACAAGGTTGGAAAGATTTAGCCGAATATAACATTACAAAAAACGATTTTATAATTGGCATAGCAGCCAGTGGTTCTACTCCATACGTATTAGGTGCATTGCAAAAAGCCAATAAAAATGGAAATAAAACTGCATGTATAGTTTGTAATAAAGGCAGTGTAATAGCTCAAGAAGCGCAATTTCCTATTGAAATAGTAGTTGGGCCAGAATTTGTAACAGGAAGCACGCGTATGAAAGCTGGTACTGCTCAAAAGCTTGTTTTGAATATGATTAGCACCAGCTTAATGATAAAACTTGGACGCATAAAAGGAAACAAAATGGTAGATATGCAACTAAGCAACAATAAGCTAATTGACCGCGGCACTAAAATGATAATGGATGAACTGAAAATTAGTGAAACCAAGGCCAAACAATTGCTTAAAACCCACGGAAACGTAAGAAATGCTATAACGAATTACGCTAAATAGCATTCAGCATAATTCGAAATGTGGTGCCTTTTCCAGCTTCACTGTTCCTGACAAATATTTTTCCTTTGTGGTATTCTTCTACTATACGTTTAACAAGTGATAAGCCAAGTCCCCAACCACGTTTTTTAGTAGTGTAGCCTGGTTTAAATACTGTATTAAATTTTGATTTGGGAATGCCCTTTCCAGTATCTCTAATATCAATATATACATGTTTAATATCGCTGCTGATATTGATATTCAATTCCCCTTTACCATTCATGGCATCAATGGCATTTTTACACAAATTTTCAAGAACCCAATCAAATAATGGAATATTTATTTTTGCCCAATTTCCTGGCTGTGTAATGTTTATTTGAATTGCCACTTGACTTGAAACACGAGTTTTTAAATACTGCATGGAGTTCTCAACTACCAAATCCATATTTTCCTCTTTAAGGACTGGCTCAGAACCTATTTTACTAAAACGTTCAGTTATTAGTTCTAATCGTTTAGTATCATTTTGCAGTTCGTCTAATAAATAATCTTGTTCTTCTTTAGGTGTTTCGCGTAATAAATTTATCCATTCATTAAGTGATGAAATGGGTGTTCCAAGTTGATGAGCCGTTTCCTTACTCATACCCACCCACACTTGATTTTGTTCGGCTCTTCGGCTACTGCTTAATGCCAAATAACTCATGATAGCAAAAAAACTAATAAGTGCTAATTGAATGGCGGGATATGCTTTTAATTGTGTTAAAATGACTGAATTTTTGTAATACAATAAATTATAAAAATTATTTTCTGCATCATACACAATTTTAATTGGGTCGTGTTGATTCTTCATTTCAATCAATTCCGCATTTAAAAAAGCAGTATCCCTCGCTTGAATTGAATCTAAATTTCTATAACTAATTATTTTATCGTTATTATCAGTCAGTATGATTGGTATCGTTTCATTTCCTGTTACAATATCAAGTAAAAAATCAATATTACCTTCTGCTTTTGCCATTGATTGTGTGGCATTGGCCCAAAGTTTAATTTTTTTCTGTTCCTCATTAGCCAGTTGTTTTACCAATTTACTGGTGTACCAAATTGAAAAAACACCAATGCAAACTGCTATTAAGGCCAAGGCACGCTTCCACCATTTTTTTTGTTCGTATAAACGCATATAAGTAAAAACGAAAATAGTTATTTTTTTGCTTTGTAAACTATTTTAAAATGGTAATATTATTAATTATTATTTCTTTCCGATCATAAGAAAGTAATCCTTCTTTTTCCATTTCATTTAGCAATGTAGTAACCGTTTGCCTGGTGCTGCATACCAACTTTGCCAAATCGTGTTGGGTAAGGTAATTTTTAAGTGATACTTTATTTTCAATTTGTTCTCCATCGCTTTCGGCCCAATCTTTTAAAAACTGAACTAACCTAGAGCGCACATCTTTAAAAACTACATTGTTAAACCTATTTTCAATGCGTTTAATTTTTAAACCCATAAATTTAGTATAACCAATGGCAATGCTTGGATTACGTTCTAAAATGCGTTCAAAATCGTCCATTTTAAAGGAGCAAATACTTACATCGGTAAGTGCTTGCGCATATTCATGGCTGCTGTTTTCTTGAGTTTCGTCTAAGCTCATTTGCCCAAACAAATCGCCTTTTTTTATTATCTCTTTTATGATTTCATTGCCATTATTGTCGGTTTCGCATATTTTTATCATGCCACGTTTAAGCAAATAAATGCGCGGAATATGTTCATCGGCAAAATATATCATTTCCGATTTGAAGGCTTTTTTAAAACCTACTATTACACATAAATCTTTTAAATCGCTATTGCTTAGTTTCCAAAACAACTTATGATCACGCAAGTACCAATATTTTAAATCAACTTCGGCCATTTAATTAAAAATTTTTATAATTTGAAAAATTGCTAAAAACGCAAATATGCTCGCCACTATTTTATCAGCATATTTTAAAAAAACAGTTGTCATATTACTAAACCATCTTTTGCTCAAATAAATTAATAAAATATGGAAAACCAATGCACCAAACATAGCACCCAAACAAAACAAAACCAATATATAATTATTATGGAATAAATTTAAAATTTGATTGGTTTGTATGTAGGCAATGGCTGCTAGCCAAAATAAAATAAGTTGTGGATTTAAAATGGCCAACAAGCTACCTAATACAAAGCCATTTTTATTACTTACACTAGCGCTAATATTGGCCTTACTGAACCAAAGATAAATGGCTAAAATTATTAAAACTATTATAATGGCAATTTTAAAATAAGCAATAAAAATTGGTAAAACCATCACAAAAGCAGCTAATTTAAAAGCTATAAAACTAAACATAAATTCGGGCCAAGAGCCACCCAATGCAATAAAAAAAGCATTTTTATATTTACGTTGAATACTTGATGTTAACACCGCCAAATTAACCGGACCAGGTTGAACGGAACCAAATAAACTTATGATAAAAGCTAAAGCAAATGCAAAAAAATAATCCATTTGTTACTTACTTAAGTGCATTTTTATCTGTTTCCAAACCAACCAAAAAGGCACATAATTTTCTCCTAAATTAATGTTTTGTTTGGCTATGATGTAAATTAATTTGTAATGTTGGAACAAAGCTTTGTAAGCATTTATTATAAAAGTACTTGGGTCGTAAATATGCGCAGGCTCTGAGGTTACGCCATTAAGCTCCATTATTTTTATATTTTTACCTTCGTATAAATCAGCTATCGATTTTACTTTTAAATCAAATCTTCCAATGTAAAAACCAGCTATTGGTTTGGCTATTTCATCAAAAACTTTTACCAATTGTTCATTAATTAAATGATTGCCATTTAAAAACTTAGTTCCTCTAATGTGGTTACCAATTGGCTCTAGTAATAATTTTTCGTTTGAGGGCAATACTTCATGCAAGTTTTGGCTAAATTTATTTAACAAATAAGCTAACCTGCCTTGCGCTCTCAAATGGTTTTTGATGAGTGTTTCAATAGTATCAATCCCATTTCCAACTATACTCAAATATTCTTTTAGCACAATGCTATTTATTCCTGATTTTTTTCCATTTGGGTAATGAAAATACATAACCCCCAACTCTATTTCGTAATCAACAAACGATTGAATAATAAAATCTTCGCCAATGGTATGTACATATTTTTCTAGTTCTTGCTCGTTGGTAATTTTTTCTACATTACTTCCTCGTTCGCCTACATCGGGCTTGGCTATTAAAGGAAACTGCATTTGTTCTGCTTTTAGCAGTTCTAAAATTTTGGAGACATTGTATTCGTTTTTACAATAAATGGTAGATGGTAAATAAGCAGGATTTATTTTTTTAAGGATATTTTTTTTTGACTCACCTACAAAGCCACCTAAGTAAATACCAGGATTAGCTGCTGTAAAAAAGGTTAAACTTTTTGCTTTAAAGCTTAAATAAATAAAGTAAAAATAAACAGGTATATAAGCAAACCAATAAGGCCAAAACTCAAAACGGGTGTTTTTTATAATCCAAAATTTTAACTTGTTCATGTTTGTAACTATTGGCTTTCTGATTTAAAAATGCGCAATGTATTGTTTTGCATCGTTTCTATGTCTAAATACTGCATGGTATAGCCATTAACCGAATGGTCAATACAGGTAATACTAACTGTTTTTACGCGGTTTTCACGGTTCATTAAAATACTATTTTCCAAGCTCCCATCGCCTGCATTTTGATGAAAAAGCATGGTATCGTCTTTGGTTATTTCAGGTGTATTGTTACAAAAATTAGTAAACCAATTTTTTCTATTTAAAATAGCTTCAGGTTGATATAAAGTGCAAGAACTCCAAATATATTTTAAACTAGCATCTAACTCTGATTGATATAAGTTTACTCCATCCCAACGCAATTCAGTTAATTGCAATTTATTATTGGCATTAACTATAATAAGTGTAAAATTTTCAATATTTGAAAAATCGTAGTTTTGTACGAAATCATTCACATTGTTATACCTAAAAAAATCGAGCAGCATTAACCCACGACTAAGCCTATATGGCGGTTTTGATAAATGAAAATTAAAAGCACCATTTAACAAACACAAAGTAAAATTATTAAGCGATGTAGCCACCCAAGTTCCTCCAGCTAGCTTATCCTTAGGAAAAAAAACTTGCTGTTGAAACACATTGTATTTTTGAGGAGTTAAAGCATTTGGTCGCGATGTTTTTTCATCTCTACTCGAGGTTAAAATATAACCGTTTCCGTTATTATAAGGTATAAAAGTTACTGTACACATGTATTAGTATATTGAACTGTAGCATAAGCTACACCAAAATTTTTATCTAAATTTATATATTTAAAACAATGATTGCATGCTATTTGCATAATTGCCATGTGGTGTATGGCATGTTCAATATTATAAACCAACTCGCGCTCCAAAGTTGTATATACTATTAATTCGTCATTTTGAATCAATGTTCGCAATTGCAATGCATTCAAATCAGTTTCTAAATTTAAAATGGCAGTTTTTAATTCATTAATAAAATCAATGGTATAATTTTTATTATGCTCCAGCAATAAATTACGTTCTCTTTTATCATAATTTATTTCATTTTGAGGCAAACCTGCCACCAACTGAACATACAATTCCAATATATGCCTTACATGTTTAGCAATGGTATTTTTGCTCAATAAATCAAGCTGTTCAGAATAATGGTTATCATCAATTTGTTGCACCAAGTTGGCTACTTGCTGTAGAATAGTTACGGTGCTTTGTTTCAACACATTTAAAGTCATAGGGGTAAGTTAATGGTGTAATTACGATAAAATTTTAAATTTAGTTTTTGGTATTGATTAATAAATCAACTTTTACATTATCGCTTAAGATAAAGCTATTTCCTCCTACTTTAAATTGGCGTCTATCAATGGTGAAACTACCTTTAAAAACATTGTTTTCAAATGTAAAAGGCACAGTAACATCTTTGGTAATTCCTTTAATGGTAAGTTTAAAATAACCAATAAAACGATTGTTTTCTTTACCAAAAAAATTTGACTCCATGTTAATTTTAGGAAAATTACCTACATCAAAATATTCGGCCTTTTTTAAATGATTATCTCTGGCATCAATTCCTGTTTTTATGGTATTTGAACTTACAGAAGCTTTAATGGTTGAGGTTTTGTAATCAGTTGGACTAAATTTTATTTCAGCTTCTAATTCACTAAGTGAACCATTAACTGTTAATCCTGCATTTTTTATGGTAAAAGTAATAGCGCTTGATACCACTTTTAAAGGTGTTTGAGCAAAACTGAAATGAGCTAACAATAACAAAATAGCAATTTGTAAGATTGATCTTATTTTCATTGGTGTGTATTTTTAAATGGTGAATACGAAATTCCTATCATTGGTACAAACGCTTTTTGCCTGAACCTATCGTTATCTTTAAACAATTTATTATTGGTAGTAAATTCAGTAAAAATAAAAGTACCACCAAAATTAATTGCCCAATTATTACGAAAATAGTATTTAATTTTAATTTCCGAGTTTAAATTCCCTAAATCGTTATCGCTAATTAGCAACAAGTTAAATGCTGATGGATTGGCTTTTTGATTAACGCTTTCAATTGTGCGTTTACTGCTTTGGTAATGCGCATTTACAGCATTGCCAAAACTAAATCCAATGGCATCTATATTAAACTCAACTTCCCACTTTTTTGTAAAAGTATAATTTAAATGAATAGATGCGTTTAAACTATTTACATTAAAACTACTGATTCCGATGGTGTCAAAATTTTCCAATTTATCATCGCTGAAAATTACCAAAGAGCTTTCCACTCCGCTGGTTAACTTAGCTGGAGCCGTAATAAAATTACCACTTCCGTTACTTGAATTGAGCCTAAATCCGTAGCCAATTCTAAATTTTTTATTTTTAGTAACTGTATGCAAATGATTAGCGCCAAAAGTAAAAATAGATGAAGTACCATTACCCGAAACATTTAAATCTAAATTATTTAAACCATTTTTAAAGTACGATACATTGTTATTCTGCCCATAACACCAACTAATGGCTATAATTAAAATGCTAAAGAGTAATATTATTTTTTTCATAATTATAAACTCAATTGATCAATAATTTGTAAAGGCTGAAATAGGTTTATGCCAATTACTTTTTTAAAGTTAAAAAGCACAATTACTGCATTTAATAAAAACACTATTAAGGCCAAAGCAAAAAGTAATCCACCATCATCCATAATTTGAAAACCTAAAATAAATACATGCGATAAAATAGCTCCACTCATAACACCCATAGAAAGCAAAGCACCAATAAGCGATTTACTTGGCCATAATAACAATATGGCAGCTATTAATTCTGCAATGCCACTTCCAATTCTTCCATAAGGCTCTATGCCTAAGGTACTAAATATATAAACCGACTCAGGGGCCGCGGTAAATTTAAAAAACAAAGTTTGTAATAAAATAGCTGCTGCGCCAAATCTGGCAATGTTGATGATAATTTTTTTCATAGGTATAGTTATTTATTGAATGATAATTTTTTGAATGGCTTTTCCGTTTGAGTTTTCAAGACTTAAAAAATAAAGTCCTTTTGAAAGTCCTGATAAATCTATGTTTTCTGTATAATTTATTTGTTTATTTAGCACCACTTCTCCCAAAATATTTATTAGAGAAATTTGAGTATTTACATTAGTAGATTGTTCAATAGTCAAGTAATTATTTGCTGGAATAGGATAAACTTTTACTCCTAAATCCTGGATTGATTTAATCCCTGTATTTGATGTTTTATTGTTGGTTGACTTAGCTACATTTAGTATAGTTTTATCGGTAGTATTTTGTAAAAATGCTAAGGTGTAAATGCTATTTTTATTCCATGCTGAATTAATAACAGTAGCTGTTTGTATTACAACTGAATCGTTAATTTGGGCGGGAAGATTTACTGTTAAACCTTGCCAGCCACTTGCTGATTTTCTAAACACATCAAAGTGTTTGCTTTCGCCATTTGGTGCACTGTAAAACAAGGTATCTTCTACATACAACACCTGCAATTTCAAATTTGATAAAACTTGATTGGTTAATCTTTTTATGGTTACGAAACTTTTTATACTATCACCAACTATAACTTGATTGGCTTTTATCAACACATCGGCAGTAATATTTTTAAATGGGTTAAAAATAGCTGCACTTGCGTAGTTGTTAGAACTTGATTGAACTACACCATTAATTACCAAACGTGGAGTTCCACCATAAATGCCATAATAATTGGTTCGGTCGTCATTTTCGGTTTTGTTATGTTTATTTAAAACACAAGCTGCATAAGGCGAGCTAGGATGATATGCTATGTGCAATACATCTTGCTGACTTTGCAAATTTTGGTAAAAACCCGGATTGCGTGAAGCACAAATAGAGCAAAGCGTATTGGTAAAATGCTCCACTAACACACTTTGGTTTTGGGCATTTAATAAATTAGAGGCCAGCATTACCAAGCCTAACAAATAAAATTTTACTGCTTTCATGTTATTTTTTTATTAATAGTTCCCAATTTTTATCGGCTTTGGCCTTTAAATTAGCCTCATCTAAATTCCATTTATTCAATGTTTTATTGATAAAGCTGTAGTAAAACAAATAAAGTTTACCGTTTGTAATTTTGTAAGACGTTGGGTCAATTTCCACTTTATCGCCATACTCGCCCATTGCATAAGCGCACCAACCTCCATAAGCAGGTTCAAATTTTTCGGGAGTTTTTAAAAATTGCTCTTTATGAGCATTTGAAATAAAATAATATTGAACGCCTTTGTAAAAAACCAAGAATTGAGCTACACCTTTTTGCGGTTTTCCTTCAAAATAAGAAATAGGATCGTAACCTTGAATAGCCAAACTATTTTTATCCAAGTTAAAATGTTTTTTGCGGGTATTAAAATCGGTTTGAGCAAAAACCGAAAAGGTTAACAAACCAAATATTGCTGCTAAAAAAAAATGTTTCATATTTATTTCAATTGTATGTCACAAAGGAAATATTTATGATAATAGGCAATTGTCGGGTAAACGACAAAAACCAACAATTGCCCACAAAAACCAAACGAAAAAACTTATAAAAAACTTAAAATAAGGATTTTAACAATTGCCATGCAACTAAAAAAACAGCGACTTAGTCAGCCTATACAATTTTAAAAAGCAAAATAATTACTATTGCGCTATAAGGCATTTTCGCTTATGTTTGCCTTTTAAGCTAAAACCAGTAAAAATTTATAACTAGAAACTATATAGCAAGAATGAATCAATACAAATTAAGCAACAATGTACTCGGTTGGGTTACATTTATTATTTCAATTATTACTTACACACTTACGCTAGAACCTACTGTTAGTTTTTGGGATTGTGGTGAGTTTATTTCAGCATCGTATCGTTTACAAATTTGCCATCCGCCAGGAGCACCTTTGTTTTTAATGATTGGCCGTGTGTTTTCGCTTTTTGCTGCCGATCCTAGCAAAGTAGCCTTTATGGTTAATATGGTTTCGGCTACTACCAGTGCTTTATGTGTTATGTTTACCTTTTGGACCATTACACACTTAGGCCGTAAAATAGTTAACAAAACAGTTGACGAAATTAGTGGCCAACAAACTTTTGCAGTAATGGCTGCAGGTTTAGTAGGTGCTTTGGTATTAACTTTTAGCGATACATTTTGGTTTTCGGCTGTTGAAGCTGAGGTTTATGCTTCATCAAGTTTCTTTACTACCTTAACTTTTTGGTGTATTTTAAAATGGGAAGACAACGCTGACGAAAAAGGCGCTGACCGTTGGATAGTATTAATTGCTTATTTAATTGGTTTGGCTATTGGTGTCCATTTATTGAACTTATTGGTTATTCCAGCTATTGTTTATGTATACTACTTTAAAAAGAACAAATACACTTTACCAGGTTTCTTAAAAGCCAGTGCTGTAGCCATTTTAGCCATTGGTTTTGTTCAATTTGGTGTTATTCCAGGTTTACCAACTTTAGCTACTAAATTAGATTATTTTACTGTAAACTCATTAGGTATGGGCACTAACTCTGGTGCATTGTTGTTAATTGTAATCATGTTGGTTTTAATGGCCTCAGGTTTACATTACACCCAAACCAATAAGAAAACTAGTTTATACATTGCCATTGCATGTTATACATCGTTGGTATTGGTTTCATTTAATATCAATTCAGGATTTGGAACATTAGTAGGTTGGGCTTTTTTAACAGGTTTAATTTATATAATATTCTTTTATGCTAAAATTAGCAATGCGGTAAAAAACATCATGGTTTTAGCATTTTCATTTATTGTAATTGGTTTTTCGAGCTACGCAATGATTATCATTCGTTCGTTAGGAAATCCGCCAATTGACATGAACGACCCTGACCAACCTTTTGCTTTGTTATCATACATTAACCGTGAGCAATATGGCGATAATCCTTTATTGTATGGTCAATATTTTTACGCTCGTCCAATCGATACGAAATCGAAAGGAATGAACTACCGCAGATTAACTGATGCTAATGGCAAAGAAAGTTATGTAGAAGCAGGCGAAAAATTAGAAAGAGTTTACGACCCTAAAGATTGTACTGTATTACCACGTATGTGGGCTGATAGAGGTGATTATGTGCAAGCATACCGTAGTTGGGAAAATATTCCTGAAGGCAAAAAAGCTACTTTTGGTAAAAACATTGATTTCTTATTGTCGTACCAATTAGGATTTATGTATTGGCGTTATTTCTTCTGGAACTTTGTTGGTAGACAGAATGATGACCAAGGTTATGGCGATGCTACCAGAGGAAATTGGATAAGTGGAATTAGTTTTATTGACGAATGGAGATTAGGTCCTCAAAAAGATATGCCTGCCATTATTAAGGAAAACAAAGCCAGAAATGTATATTTTGGTATTCCATTAATATTGGGTATTTTAGGTTTGATTTTCCATTTCAAAAAACAAAAGGAAGATGCAACTGTGGTTACTACTTTGTTTCTATTTACAGGTTTCTTCATCATTTTATATTTGAATTTCCCTGCACATCAGCCGCGTGAACGTGATTATGCTTATGTAGGTTCATACCAAACTTTTATTATTTGGATTGGCTTGGGCGTTTTAGCAATTATTGATTGGTTATCGAAAAAAATGAATGCTATGGCAGCAACAGGTATTACTACCATAGCTTGTTTATTAGGCGCACCTATTTTAATGGCAGAACAAAACTGGGATGACCACAACCGTTCTAATCGTTTTACGGCTTTACATTTTGCTGAAGATTATTTAAATAGTTGTGCTAAAGATGCCATCTTATTTACCAATGGCGATAACGATACTTACCCACTTTGGTATGCTCAAAACGTAGAAAATATTAGAAGTGACATCAGAATTATTAATTTAAGTTTATTAGGAACCGATTGGTATGCAGATGGCTTAAGACGCCCTGCCTATGATGGAAAACCAGTAGAATTTAGCTGGAGTCCTGAAACTTATGCAGCTGATAAAAGAAATTATGTAGTTTACTATGAAAATCCTGCTTTGGGTTTAAACAAAACTGACTACTACGATTTAGGAAAATTATTACAGTTTATGGGTGACGATAATAAAGAAAGCCAAGTTCAATTGCAAGGTGGCGAGTATATTAACTATTATCCTACCAAACGTTTCAGTGTAAAAATTGACAAAGAAGCTTGTTTGAAAAATGGTGTAGTTCAACCTGAAGATGCAGCTTTAATGGTGGATAGTATTAAGTTTGAAATTAGCAATAGCAGCAATATGCTAAAACCTGATTTATTAACTTTAGATATTGTAGCAACTAATATTAACAAAAGACCAATTTATTGGGCTATTACTACTGGTAGCGATGTATATTTAAATATGCAAAGCCATTTCCAAATGGAAGGTTTAACTTACCGTTTGGTACCTATATTTAACCAACAAGATCCTAATGATCCAAGCCCTGGACGCATTAACAGCAAAATTTTATGGACCAACTTAATGACTAAATTTAAGTGGGGTAATATGGATCAACCTGGTGTATATTTAGATGAAACTATTTTACGTCAAACTAAAAATTTCCGTAACATATTCTATCGTTTAGCTGAACAATTGGTTAGAGAAGGTAAAAAAGACAGCGCCATAAAAGCATTAGACTATTGCCAAAAAGTATTGCCATCAAAAACCATTGCGCACGATGTGTTTTCGGTACGTTTGGCCGAAGGTTATTTCTTAGCTGGTTCTGCAGATAAAGCAAACGCCTTATTACGCGAAATTTTAAATACATGCGAAACCAAAGCTAAATACTACAAAACTTTCCGTAGTTCAAGCAAATACAAATTGGTTAAACCTGAGTTAGAAGAAAATATTCAAATTATGACCTACTGTATGCAAGTGGCTCAAATGAACCAACAAGAAGCAGTAGCCAAAGAGTTTACTGATAAACTAAATGCTATTAGTTCAGGCTTGTAATTTATAAGTAAACCCAATAAAAAAGCTGCCTCACAAGGGCAGCTTTTTTTGTGTAAATAGTTTTTATTACCACAATCATTTTCCTGCCATTGCAGGCATCCTCGCTTGCAATAAATTGGATGATTAACATGAAATGCTTCCCCAAAACTAAAAGCTCCATAGGAACGATAGTATGGTAACAAAACAAACACACCCAAAACCAACGTGGGCGAATGCTGCAAAGACGTTTAATTAAACGTCTATTCCTTGCCACAAGAAAACCTTAGAATTTCCCAACAACCATGTAGAGACGTTGCACGCAACGTCTTTTTAGCTAAAGACGTAACATGTTACGTCTCTACAATTTCCCGCACCAAATAATACTACTTTCATTTATTAATTCTTAGTACCCTCCTCTTTGCCCTGCACACAAGACTATGAAGATTAGGTTGTTAAGTGTTGTTAGCAGTAGGTTTTCTATTTGATATTATTTGTTCTCTCCAGTCATAAAGTCCTTTGAAAACCCCGCCAGATAAAAATCTCTCCAAAAATTCAGCAAACGAATTTGTCAATATTACTAATTCATTGGTCTTGTTGTAAATGGTATAAACATTTTTGTCTTTGGGATTAATACTAAGTGTCCACATATCACAATAAATCATATATTCTGCAATATGAAAGGCATACTCTCCTTCAATATAATTGTCACATCCATTTGAAATTACTTCGTCCAATGGAATAATTCTAAACATGTCCTCCTTAGAGTAAAAACCATTACTGAACTTATAAAAAGCTTTAATATCTTGAGGTAATACAAGTTTATTCTTTTCAAATTCTGCAATGTCAAAATCAGTAGCTTCGTCATAAAGCGTAATTCCAAACTCTTCGTGGTTTGTCTTAATTGTGTTTATAATGTCGGCAATTGTCGGTGTCATAAATTTGAGTCTTAATGTTTCGCCATCCCAAACAACCTCGCTTGCAATTATTAGCTTTATTCAAATATATTGATTTTGGCGAGGACAACAACATTGGCTGGAAAGATAACTTCATCATATAATTTAATCCTCATACATTATGGATTGTATAGTGTTTATGGAGGTTTCTTTTTTATTAAACACAACACCTACCACACTTTTCTTTTCAAAATCGTTGTATATTTTAAAATACAATTTACTTTTATAGGTGCTATCTTTTTCATCTAAAATATTTAAGTCACCTCCTACAAAAAAACCAAATTCAATATCTTGATTTTTGGCTTTATATAAAGAAACTATTGAATCTTGTAAAACTTTATATTCTGGAGAATTCGAAAACACAAAATGAGATTCAATTAACATGGGAACCCCCATAATCAATGCTATTAACAAGAATAATTTAATAACCTTTGTGCTAAAAAATTCATCCATTTCTTTTATATTTATGCGTAAATATTAAAATTAATAGCCCCGTTATAAGTGCTAAAAAATCAATTTCTTTTACAATAACAGAATTAATAACACTTATAACAATAAATGCTAATCCTAAACTATATAGGTATTTCTTATCAACCGTATTTAAAAAATTTCCAATTTTCACTGTTTTCAATTATTAGCTTTATTCAAATATATTTATTTTGGTGAGGAGGCAAACATCGGCTAAAATTGTTATTCATTTTTTACTAACTACAAGTATATCGCCATTGCAGGCTTCCTCGCTTGCAATTATTAGCGTTATTCAAATTTATTGATTTTGGAGAGGACGTCAACATCGGCTGGAACAAACTTAATAAGCTCCTTCAAAGGAAACTTCTTTTAAAGGATCAATTAGAGAAAACTCCTCCAAACTGTAGGGGCCTTTAACTCCTGAACTTAACTCTTGCCTTGGGTCTGCCAAATATTTATTCATATCAATAATAAAGTAGCATTCTTTATCTATTGAACATCTCCATTTATCGCTTTTTGTTACAATGATTAAATCGTTCCATTTGGCAGAATCACAGCCAGATGGCAATACAGCCATTCCTCCAAGATAAACATTGCAATAGCCGTAATTATCATAATAATATAATTTAAAGTCATCCCTGATTACTTTTTTACGATTTTTAAAATATAAAAACATCAATAAGCCCGCAAATAATATTATTAAGGCAGTTGTTTTAAAAGATAACTTCACCATATAATTTAATCCTCATACTTAATTTGGTCTATAATGTATCGAATTTCTTTTTTTGATTTCAAACTTAGGAAAACTATTGATTGAATTTCTCCTGAAATATTTTTATATTGTATTCTGTAATTCAAATAATCATTAAATGTAAACAGATTAGTTAATGTAATAATATCTGTTTTCTTCACTACTACCATCTTTTTTGAATACATGGGACGATAATAAATATGGTCAATATCATAGTAAACAAATTTCCAGTTTAAGAGAGTGATAATATTAACCAAAGAAGCAATTGTTAGCCAAAAATTAATAATAAACTTTATGTTGTAAGGAATGGAATTATCGTCCTTCCAATTAATAATAAAGAAAAGTATAACAATAGCAACACTAAAAAATAGTGTAGCAAAAACTATTAAATTGGAATGTATTTGATCGTTTTTCATTAGTAAAATTTCTGCCATTGCAAGCAACCTCGCTTGCAATTATTAGCGTTATTCAAATATATTTATTTGGGTGAGGTGCAACCATCGGCTGGTAAACATACTAATTGTAATTATTTGTATAAGTCTGCTCGTCAATGTTTTTCAGTAAAATTAGTCTTTGCCTAGCTATTTGAAATACCCATTGTGCTTGTGTTACTGAATGCTCTCTTCCAAACCCATATTCTATTTCTTTGGTATAATAAATTTCGTGTAAAAAAGTTGCTTCACTTTCGAAATATCTTTTCCAGTTGTCATGTGATATTTTGAATAACTTTTTGTCCTGTTTGTTTTTGAGTTTTTTATAAATTTTCTTATAAACTTCTTCAATCATTTTATCAAGTTTTTCAGTTGCTTGATAGTAGCTTTTCATGTCACCAAAAGTTGAGCCATCACTTGGGTAATTTTTTAGAAAGGTGTCAATTTCATAAGCGTAAATAGTGTCTTCAAATTTATCTAAACCTGTTGCGTTGTAACTGAATAATGAATTATTTAAAAAAGGAGTTGTTGAGGACAACTCCACTTCTTTAACAATGGAATCCATATTTAAACTATCGTTATTTTGAACACAGTCTAAATTATTATTTGATTTTCTATCACAAGAATATAAAGCCAATAGAAAAATAAAGTATGTGAAGTATTTCATAATATTATCCGTCTAGTTTTGTATTTGCAAACCGCTTTTTACCAAACCATTCATAAAACAAATGTATTTAAAAGCAATGATGTTTTTATTGGCATTACCCAAATATATTAATGTTGGCGAGGAAGACAACATTGGCTGTAAAATGCTTACTTCCCGGCTTATTTCCATATTAAATTTTTAAAGCAGCCATTAGCTTCAATAGGTTTTTTCTTTTTCATGTAAATGTACTTCTCACTTGATTTTATTCTTAAATTTACTACTTGAAGATGTGTTCTTATGTTTATTTTTAAAATATGGTTTTTAAAATTACTTTCTTTAGTCAAACAATTTGGTAAAGTGAGAAAGCGTAAGTTTAAGTCATCAATAATTTGTTTATTAAAACAAATGCTATCATCTTTATCCAATAATATTTCATCAAATTGAAATTCTTTAGATAGCCTAATGTAAAGCATCAATTTTTCTAATGGAGTTATTCTTTTAAAATCAACAAAATCCATCAACCTATTAAAATCAGTAATAGTATTAACTATGAATATTTTACCAGTTGACTTATAAACAGCGCAATAACCAATTAATGGACCATGTGATATTAGCCTATTATACACACTAAAAAAAGCAATATCCTTGGAAATACTTTCCAATATCTGATGAGAATCTAAAGATTCGATATCATTTAGTCCTTTCTTTTCAAATAAGCTATTACAATAAATTTTAGCACTATCTTGAATGTTTTGTCCAATTAAATTTGAACAAAAGAATATAAAAAATATAAAAATTTTATTGCTAAGAAAAAAAGTTTTCATATGTATTTGCAATTGGTACTTGATTATCCCCCTAGTTTGTATTTGAAACCGCTTTTTACCAAAACATTCATAAAACAAATATATTTAAAAGCTATGATGTTTTCGCCTTCCTGCCATTACATGCGTCCTCGCTTGCAATTATTAGCTTTATTCAAATATATTGATTTTGAAGAGGACGACAACATCGGCTGTAAAGACGTTTAATTAAACGTCTCTACCTTGACCCAAGAAAACCATCGAATTCTCTAACAACCATGTAGAGACGTTGCACGCAACGTCTTTTTAGCTGGAGACGTAACATGTTACGTCTCTACAATTTCCCGCACCAATTAATACTACTTTCATTTTCTACCATTGCAGGCATCCTCGCTTGCAATTATTAGCTTTATTCAAAACATATTGGTTTTGGTGAGGACGACAACATTGGCTAAAACTGTCTTTGGAACACGAAACCCCGCCTTTTGGGTTGGTGCAGTTATATGTAGTTTTTCTCATTTCCGTTCTTTGCAAACCTTTGTTTAGATAGCAAAATAAGAGCCCAATAATTAATTATCAGTATTAATAACCCACTGATTACTGTTGAAAATAAATTATCAAATGACAAGATGAAACCAAGCCCAATTGAGGTAATTATTAAACAGATAACAAAATGTGTCGGCAAATACCATTTCTTATATACCAATTCAAGTTTACTTTTTAAAATGCCAATACTAAAAAATGTCAATGTCAGCTGAATAAGTATTATTGGTAAATACCAAAGTTGGGCATTACTGTTGTTTTGGATATGTCGCTTAATTACAAACTCTTGAAAAGATATTTCTTCTACTTGCTTGTCTATCGGAAGGTCTATAACAGTTTGGTCTGACATACCAATTGGAGAATAAAAATTTACTTTAATTGTCGGTCGGTACTTTGTAAACAAGTGTGGCTCGTAAAATTCGTCATCTCGATATAGTCCAACAAAAAGCCAAGTCAGAATTATAAAAACTGTCCCGAGTAAAATGTATATGTTTGGTCGTGTCATCATTTAAAGTTACGCATAACTCGCCATTGCAGCCTTCCTCGCCTGCAATTATTAGCTTTATTCAAATATATTGATTTGGGTGAGGACGACAACAACGGATGGAAAAAAGACAAAATATTTATATCATTTTAAAAAGAACTTTTGCCCGATTTACTTAAAATATTAAACTTAAGAAGCAAGTAAACATTTGCTCCATAAACAGTTTGAAAACCCAATGTTTCCCCTATTCTATCACTGCCTATAGTTAAGTATTTATACCTAATGGCTGCACCAAAGTTTACATCTTTGTATTCAATTAAACTTATAGGCAGGTTAAAGGAAAGATTTGGTGTTTCGAAACGAGGTGAAAAAACAATGGTATTCATTCTAGACAAAGAGCCAAGTTTGGCTGGTGTTAATCTTTGAATAAAGGTGGTATTTAAAAAAAATACATCGTTTAGTTTATAATCGAACTGAATGCTAAATGCAGCAGGTAATACCATCCAAAAATTATTGGAACTTTTTACTTGATTGCTCCCTAAATAACTTTTAAAAACACTATCAATCTTAAAAAGGTCTTGCTTAAATATGGTATCATACTTATACCAATTAAGATTAGCATTGGAAACGGCAGTACTAAATGCACTTTGGTTAAAATTAATAGCCCCAAAATCTAATAATGAAACGCCCGCTTTCCATCTATAATTAGTGGTTTCTTCATTAATTTTATACATATCCGGACAAGCAATTAGGTTTTGATTGTTTTTTCTTTGAATAATATAGCCTAAATCAATGCTAGCTCCCATTCCTCTTAACGCATTTATATCGCTCGATACTGATTTTTTATCGTTATTAGGTCCTGCATAAGCATAATTAAAGCTTGCATTTTTTAATATTAAATCTCGTCCGTTGGTATTATCACCGTTAAATCCATTGTCAAAAATATACCCACCATTTAAACCCCACAACACTTTAAAACTACCACCTAATTTTTGAACATATTTTTTATCTCTACCCACTACTTGAGCATAACTTATGCCTGTTTCAATCCAATTAGCAAATGAAAACTTAGCATTTAAAAAATCGTATTTCTGATTGCGTAAACTATTATAACTTGGTCCTTCAAATAATATTTTAGCAGTTAAAGGTAACAGCTGAGTAATGTTAAATGCATTTCTATAATTAATACTAAATGCTACGGATTTTTTTTTAGTAATGGCATATAAAACAGAAGGTCCATTTATGGTTAGTCCACCAAATGCATAACCATTGGGTTTAATATCAGCATTTAAAGTAAAATCTCCAACATTTGCTGCGTCAGGATTGTACTTGTTGTTTTTTAATACCAGTTTATTTAAGCTACTACTGAAAAGGAGTTTTACGGTATTGGTTGCATCTGTATAAAAGTTATTATTGTTAATATAGGCATCTACACCCAAAATATTAATATCAAATTTGAATGGCTGATAACAAATACCCGCTGGATTGGCTTGTAAACTATTTACACCTGAGTAATTATCTAATACTACACCAAAATAATTTTGTGCAGTTAAACAGTTGAAATGAAATAACATGATCACCATAATACAATTCCGTATTATTACCGAAAACTGTTTTAATGTTTGATGATGTGTATTCACAATACTTTTCAATTAATGAAAAATATTAATACAATTTACATTATTAATATATTGGATTTCTTTTGCACTAATTTACAGTTAGTATAGTTTATAGTGAATAAAAAGATTAATAAACATGAAAGAAGATTAATGCAGTTTGTAGTTTTTATAGCCAATTTCCCAACCAAATAATAAGTAAGCAATGCGTTTTAATTTATCTTTCAACTTTACTTTATTATAGCTTAAATCAAACTCAAATTCCCAATTTTTTTGAGCTATACGCGTAAGCATTACTTTAGGATGAGTACCCATAAATTTAGATAATGAATCAATTTTACTGTAGTCAAAAGCTTCAGCTTTTATTACATTTTTATCAATCCATTCTTGGTCGTGCCAAAGTTTATGAAACTGCTCTTGTTTAAGTTGCATAGCTCTAGGGTCTTTTACCCAACCATAATGATAAACATAAGCATCAATGGCTTTTACAGTTAATTTTTGATTGTTATTTTTCCTAAATCCTTGGGCGTCTTTATAGGAGTATATTTGTTTATTGTTTTTTATAATTCTAATTTCATTGTTATACCATGTACTCGAATTTCCAACATAATTATACGAGCCATAAAAGTGAAGGTATTTAAAAAGCAATCCATCTATTTTAGGGTTATTTTTAAACGATAACATGGCACTTTTTATAACGGGTAAATATTTTTCATGAATTACTTCATCGCCTTGAATATAAAAACACCAATCATAGTATGCAGGGATGGCTTGAAATGCTTTATTGGTTTCAACAGCCAATACTTTACCACCTTCTTTTAAAGTTTCGTCCCAGAGGGTTTTAATAATTTTTATTTTATGAGGATCTATACTTTTTATCAATTCCTCCGTTTCATCGTCTGATTTTCCTAGAGCTACATATACTTCTTCGCATAAAGGAATAATGGAATTGATGGCCTCTACAATAGGATAATCAAACTTAATGGCATTTTTTATAAAGGTAAAACCGGCTACTTTCATTTTTACTCAGGAATTTGCTGCATTTCTATTAATTGTTTATACATTCCTTCTTGTAAAATTAATTCAGCATGATTTCCTTGCTGTACTATTTTTCCTTTTTCAAGCACTACTATTAAATCGGCATTTTTAATAGTACTTAATCTATGTGCTACAATAATGGTGGTTCTATTTAACATGATATTGCTTAATGCATCTTGCACCAAACGCTCACTAGCAGTATCCAAAGCCGAGGTAGCTTCGTCTAAAATTAAAATATCAGGGTTTGTATTAACCGCTCTAGCTATACTTAGTCTTTGCTTCTGACCACCGCTTAATTTATTTCCTCTGTCACCAATATTGGTTTCATAACTATTTTCAGTTTCAGTTATAAATTGATGTGCATTTGCAATTTTAGCAGCATTTTCAATTTGTTCTTTAGTTATGTTTTGTTTTGCAAAACCAATATTGTTTGCAATACTATCGTTAAACAAAATACTTTCTTGGGTTACAATACCCATTAAGGCCCTTAATTCAAGAATTTTATACTCTCTTAAATCAATTCCATCAATAGTAATAGAACCTTCCACAGGGTCGTAAAACCTCGGTATTAAGTCTGTAAGGGTTGATTTTCCGCTACCTGAAGGACCAACTAATGCAACTGTTTGTCCTTTATTAATTTTTAAATTCAGGTTCTTAATTACCAGTTCATCCTCATATCTAAAACTTACGTTCTTAAATTCAATGGCTTCTTTAAAATTTGAAACAGAGATGGCTTTTGGCTTTTCTATAATTACTTCATGACTATTAATTATTTCCTCTACTCGTTCAATAGATGCTAAACCTTTGTTCATAGAATTATAGGCAGTACTAAACGCTTTTGCCGGTGAAAGTAATTGTGAGAATACTGCCAAATAACCAATAAAAACAGAAGCTGTTAAGCTACCATCATTATCTAAAACCATTCCTCCCCCAATCCATAATATGATGGCAAATACCGAAACACTGATGGTTTCACTAATGGGTGATGAACCATCGCTAGTTCTATTTGCTTTAATATTCAAATTGGTGTATAGCTTATTTTGTAAATTGAATCGTTTAAACAAAAAATCTTGTGCGTTAAATGCCTTGATAACCCTAACTCCCATTAAAGTTTCTTCAACCAATGAAACAACTTCACCAAATTTAGCCTGACTTCTTCCAGTTTGTCGTTTTAAAAGTTTCCCAATTAAAGCAGTAAAAAGCGCACTAATTGGCAAGGTACAAAATACAATAAAGGTTAAGAGTGGACTAATCCAAATAAGAGATACTAACGAAATAATAATGGCTATAGGCTCCTTAGTAAAGGCTTCCAATGAACTCATAACAGCAGCTTCTATTTGATGCATATCGCTTGTCATTCTACTTAATAAGTCACCTTTTTTTTCATTGCTGAAATAAGATAAAGGCAAAACCAAGATTCTGTTATATGCCGCAACTCTGTAATCACTCACAATGTAGTTTCGCATAGGCACCATAAAAAATAATGCCAAATATCGAAACAAGTTCTTTAAAGTTATCATTAATACCACAAACACGCATATAAAAAGCAAAACCCTTTCTGAACCATATAAGTTTTTGTATTCCCAAATATTATCCTTCAGCAAATCAAAATATTTATTAAAGCTGAATCCTACCTTAACGGTTCTTATAGTTTTTGGACCTTGTTGGGTACTGAACAATACCTCTAGTATGGGCATGATGGTGGCAATAGAAAATAGGCCAAAAATACTTGATAAAATATTACATAGAATATTCATCAAAGCATAGTATTTATATTTAAAAGTAAATTTTATAAATTTCCAATAACCTTTCATTTTGTATCAATAAAGCGGCAAATATGCTACTTTTTTTGGAGTTTTATTCTTATATTTTTTATTTGATTTTCTATTCAAAACACCTCCATTAAACATAAAAAAGCCGACTCTAAAATTAGAATCGGCTTTCTGTTTGAGTGTTTTAATTTATTCCACTACTATTTTTCTAATAATTGATTTACCATCAATCATTGCTTTTAGTACGAAAATTCCTTTAGAATGAATAGCAATTGAATTGGTTTTATTCAATTCATCTTTGATAATTAATTTACCTGTTACATCAAATATTTCGAATGAAGCATTTTGTAAATTTAAATCAGTGGTGAAGAAAATAGTTCCATTACTTGGGTTAGGATAAATATTAAAATTAGCGTTTGAAACCTCATTTACACCAATTGACGGCTGGATGGTAAAGGTAGAGCTGCTATCTTTTAAATTTCCGCCAATTTCATTAATAAATATTTTAGCATTTGCTGTATTTGCAAAAGGAACGGTTAATGTATGACTTCCTTTGCTTGCTAATTCCTTTTTCTTCCATAATTCAGTAACACCATTTATTACAAGTTTAATTGAAACCGAATCTACAAAAGAGCTTTGCCATGTAATTGTTTTTACTTCGGTTTCTTTCCAAATATCGTTTGCCACTGGAGTTAACAATTTTAAAGTAGGAACATTAATGGTAAAGTTAGCATTGCTTAAATCAGAGTTAGCATTATCTAAAGTTGTAATTTTAATTTTTGCTGTAGTTGTTGCAACTGAAGGAACAGTCCAAGTATAAGTTGCTGTACTTGCATCTACTGAATCAATAAAAACAAAATCGGTTCCATTAGTGGTGTATTCTAATTTTACTTTACCAGTAATATTTGCAGCTAACCAAGTAATATTGGTAGATTTTCCTGCTACTAAATTTTCGCCACCATTAGGTGTATTAACTGCTAGAACTTTGGTTTGAATTAAAGTCATTGTTTTAAAATCAATCAAGTTTGCCCAACTAGGATTATCAATGAATGGATTACGGTTTTTTTGAACTGAAGCTATGTATTCATGGCGAGCAATTTCTTCTTCACTTGGTGGATCTTGTTGGTGCCACTTTAATAAAACTGCTAAACCTTGATCAGCAGGTAAAGTCCAAACATTTCCATTTATGCCATTGTAACTAACCGACATATAAAACAATGCCCTAGCTAAATCACCTTTTTGCGTATCTTTTGGTTCATAAACAGTATTGCCATTTGCGTCTTTTCCTAATTTACCAAAACCAGATGGAGAGGTAGACGTTATTGTTACACACTCGCCAAAAGGATTGTTGGAACGTGGCGCATTAGCTAATGTTTGATGAGCAGGGAATAAATTATGTAAATCATTGTATTCAGGTAATTCAAAGTTTGTTGGACTACGAGGCCAATTAGGATTTTGCGTTGCATTGTTACTCGGCATGGTGCTTTGTGCACGTGTATGTTCTCTTGTTAAAATACCTGTATTGCCACTTGCATTCCATACAAAAGGTTCAGCATAAATATAAGGTAGTCCTGTATAAACACAATTTACAACCTTTTTGCCTAATGTTGTATCTCTTGTTAAAAAATTATTGATTACAGTTGTTATATAGTTACTGTAAAAAACGGTATCATGAACATTTACCTTGGCACTTAAATTTGTAATAAAGGTGCTAGAAGCCGGATCAATATTGTTATAGTAATTTCCTGGATTTCCGGTTAATGATTGTGTAGAACTTGAATTAATACTATTTGTTAAATAATTTTCATAAGTAGCTGGTCCATTAAATGAAAAAACCGAATAACTATAATTGTTATTTGCCAGAATATAAGTTGGTTTAAATGTTCCTATTTTTCCAACATAAGCTACTTGTGCATCACCTATATAATCTCCTCTTTGGTAGGTAACTCCATCTACTGGAACCTCAGAAATTGTTCCATTTCTTTTACGTAAAACTAAATAATTTTCAGTAGTTGTGTTTGTATCCTCAATCGTTACATTCATTCCATAAGCCGTAACGTTTGTAAAGCTTAAATTGGTAGATTTGAAACTAGGTTCGGTAGCTAAATTTCCACCAATACCGTATAAATTTATGGTGAATTTTGATTTGTCAATATCATTGTTAAAAATATTAATAGCTGCTATTTTACTTCCCTTTCCAATTGTATCTAAAACACAATTTAAAAAAAATGAATCTTTAGCTGCAATCTTTATTGGCAATGGATTAGAGAAAGAGTATTCAGTTGCATTAATTCCTGTAAAACTTACACTGTCAATTAATAAAGTATCAGTCAAACCCAAATTTTTAATTTTAAATGAAAAATTAGCATTATTTCCAACCACATTTTGCGAATTATTCGCAATAATTGCGTTATTTCTACTTATTTGAATAGTAGGAGTAGTTGCTGCAGATGCTGGCAAAATCAAAACACTATCCAAAGCAATATTTCCACCTGGAATAGAGGCACTACCTCCTGCTATTTTTGTTGTGAAAAAAAACCTTACAAATCTGGTTGTTTGCTTCAAATTAGAGTCGGAATACTTACCTCCTGTAAAGTTTGTAGCTGTAGTAGCTTTTGAAGTAATAGAACGAACATTACTCCATGTAGTTCCATTGTCACTTTCTTGAATATCAAATTGACCCGCCCACGGATTACCTGCATTTTGAGGACTTAAATAATAACTTAAAACACCTGGTTTATCTGCTATATTGATTAATACATATTCACCTGCAGCATCCAATCTGCAAGAAATCGCATCTCCAACACCAAAACCATATGTTAAATTACCATTTGTTCCCAAACCCAATGTCCAGCCAACTGGGACAGCAGAACTAGATGGGGTTGAAAAATTCCATGATGTTGGTAATAATGCTTGTGCTTGTGATGCAATAGCAACTGCACAAAAACCTAAATTGAGTAAAATTTTTTTAAACATAATTTTGCTATTTAAAAAGCTTGGCAATGTAAAACTTTTAATACTATAAAAATAATATGGTATTGTAAATTAATCGTTAGCATTTTTTAACTTAAATAAAAATACAATATTTATATCTTGCCATATCGAAATTTATATGAAAGAAGATTTATTACATTTTATTTGGCAAAGCAAGATTTTACTCAAGCAAAACCTCCTATTATCAGATAAAAATCCTATTGAAATAATAAGTATTGGGACTTTAAACCAAGATGCAGGCCCAGATTTTTTTAATGCTAAAATAAAAATTGACAATGAAATTTTAGTTGGAAATATTGAAATTCACATCAAAGCTAGCGATTGGCTTAACCACAAACATACAGGAGATAAAAAATACGAAAATGTGATTTTACATGTGGTTTATGAAAACGACAAACCCATTTTTGACCACCATAATCTTCCCTTGTTAACTTTGGAACTTAAAAATTATTTAAACCCTGAATTGCTAAATAAATACCAAATACTACAATATCAAAAAAATGAAATTCCATGCGAACCCATATTTAATTTACCAAATGAATTTAAATTAAACCATTGGCTTCATAGGTTAGTATTTGAGCGATTGGAAAATAAATGTGGTAGAATTGAAACGTTGCTAAAAGCCAATAACAACAATTGGGAACAGACTTTTTATATGCTAACAGCACAATATTTTGGACAAAAAACCAATGAACAAGCTTTTGAATGGTTAGCCAAAAATTTACCACTACAAATAATTGCAAAACACAAAGACAAATTAAGTCAAATAGAGGCGTTGGTGCTTGGTACTGCTGGTTTTTTTGATAAAGAGTTAAAAGATGATTACTTAAAATTTTTGCAAAAAGAATATTTTTACCTTCAAAAAAAATACGATTTAGTAAGTATCGATAAATCTATTTGGAAGTTTGGAAAAATGCGTCCAAGTAATTTTCCAACTATTAGGCTGATGCAATTTGCAGCACTTTTATACCAAAGCAGTCACTTGTTTTCAAAGGTTTTAACAATTGATACTATTAAAGAATTACAAGGCTTATATCAACTAAAACATATACATTTGATTCATTTAAGCGAGTTAAGTAACCATGATTTTGATGCAGTAAAAACCGACTTGGGCAAATCTGCTATCAACACCATTATTATCAATACAGTTGTTCCCATTGTGTTTTTATATGGCAAGCTCCGCTTTGATGAATCAAAGTGTGATAAGGCAGTAAATTGGTTGGAACAATTAAGCCCTGAAAAAAACAATATTGTTACTTTTTGGGAAGGCTTAAAAATAAAAGCACAAAATGCAGCACAAACACAAGCATTGTTACAATTAAAAAATGAATATTGCGCCAACAAAAAATGTTTAAATTGTGAAATTGGATTTCATATTTTGAATAATAATTAACCATTTTTTTATGAAAAAAAATCTATTAAGCTTTATCATTATTTTACTTTTTTCTTGTCAAGGTTTTGCTCAAAAAAGTTTGATTTTTTTAAATACCAAAACCAACGAAACCCTTGAGGTAAGTGTTGGTCAAACACTTTCAATTAAATTTAAAGGCTATAACAATCAGATATTTTATGTAAAAAATATTGTAACTGAAATCAATGATTCCAACATAGTTTTAGGACATGAGGCAGATGAACCACCTGTTTGGACTCAAAAACTAAGTAAAAAATTTGAACCCAATTATAGAGTTGTTGATATCAAAGATATTGTGGCTTTTAGGCGAATTACCGCAGGTAGAACTTTAGGAAAAAGTTTACTATCTTCTACTATTATGTTAGGTACATTTTTTGGCACCATCGATTTGTTCAGGAATACCCAATTAGAAACATGGCAAACAGTGCTCATTTCGGTAGGAATTGGAACGGCAACTTCAGTAATTAATGCATTTGTTTTACCCGAAAATCCAAAGAATAAAATTTCGGATAATTGGGTAATAACTGTAAGAAATTAACTAAATATATTCGCTCATTTCTTCAGCCATTTTCTTTGCTTCTGATTGAGCAGCTTCAGTAAAATCAACTCCATTGCTTGCATAAATAATACTTCTAGAAGCATTGATTAACAAACCAATTTCATCGGTTTTTCCATACTTCACCACTTCTGCTAAGCTACCGCCTTGTGCACCAACACCTGGAACCAACAAAAAGTGGGTAGGCGCATGCTTTCTGATGGTTGTAAAATCTTGCGGTTTGGTAGCACCAACTACAAACATTAACTGCTCATCTGATGCTAATTTACAAGTGTTTTTTATTACGTGTTCGTATAAAAATTCACCTTCAATTTTTTGTTGTTCATAATCGGAACTTCCTGCATTACTAGTTAATGCCAATACAATGCCCCATTTGTTTTTATGTTCAAAAAACGGTGCTAAACTATCATTACCCATGTAGGGTGCAAGCGTAATAGCATCAAAATTCATTTTTTCAAAAAATGCCTTTGCATACATGTTACTAGTATTACCAATATCCCCACGTTTTGCATCGGCAATTGTTAAAATATTTTCAGGTATATAAGCCAAAGTTTTGGCCATACTTTGCCAACCACTAATTCCTTCTGCTTCGTAAAAAGCAGTATTAATTTTATAACTTACACAATAATCTTTTGTGGCGTCAATAATGGCTTTATTGAACTCAAAAATTGGATCCTCGGTGGTTAATAAATGCTTCGGAATTTTAGTTAAATCGCTATCTAAGCCTACACATAAAAAACTTCTCTTTAACTTAATTTGCTGAATGAGTTCTTGTTTAGTCACTTTATTAATTATAATTTTAAAATAGTAAGTTCACTTCTAATAAAATATTGTTCATATTCTGTCCTTTGTTCTTGGGGGTAGCCTCTGGCAACAAACCATCATTTATATTGACAAAGCCAAACTTAAATACACTTTGAATAGACACATGCCCAAGCCTAATTTGATATCCTGCACAAGCTAAAATATCATGATTAACTAAACTAGGCTCTTGATTATATGCCAAATTCGAAGTCCCTTTATATAAAGACGATGAGAGTAAATAAGAAAATTGAGGCCCTACTAATACTTTTTGGTTTTGGTCTTTTGTTAAATTCACAAAAAGATAAGTTGGCAAATCAACATAAACCAATCTCAAAGCACTGTAGTCATCTTTAGTTGAATTGTAATTACTGCCACGTAAACTTCCATTTAATTCAATTTGATATCCCCACTTTTCATTCTTGAATTTTTTTCGCATGTACAACCCACCATTCACTCCAAATCTTAAGGTATTGTTTTCATTCTCTGCCCCAACTATAGTACTAAATTGTCCCCCTATTTTTATTCCAAATTTATACTTATCGTCTGGTAAAACTTTAACTGGTCGTTCTTCATCATCTGCAATTGTTGAATCAATAATTTCCTCTTGTTGCGCATGAAGTGCAGGTGTAATTGCTAATAAAACAAGCAGTATAAAAGGTTTAATTAGTTTTAACATAATAATTAGATGCAATAATAGTGAAATCAGGGCAAAAAAAACGCACCGTAATTCGGTGCGTTTTTATATTAATTTTTCAAACTATAGGTTTCCAACCATATTTTCTGGCTTAACCCAAGCTGTAAATTCTTCGCTGGTTAAGTAGCCTAATTCCACTGCTGCTTCGCGTAAAGTTTTGTTTTCTTTATGTGCTTTTTTAGCAATTTTAGCGGCTTTTTCGTAACCAATATGCGGGTTTAAAGCGGTAACTAACATTAATGAATTTTCTAAATGACGTTGAATAATATCGTTGTTAGCTTCAATACCAATGGCACATTTATCGTTGAATGAAACACAAGCATCACCAATTAAACGAGCGCTTTGTAATACGTTTGCTGCCATCACTGGTTTAAAAACATTTAATTCAAAATGACCGTTCATACCACCCACAGTAACCGCTACATCGTTACCAATTACCTGAGCGCAAACCATGGTCATAGCTTCTGGCTGTGTTGGATTTACTTTACCCGGCATGATAGATGAACCTGGTTCGTTATCAGGAATAATTATTTCACCAATTCCGCTACGTGGACCTGATGATAACATACGAATATCGTTGGCAATTTTCATTAACGAAACTGCTGTACGTTTTAAAGCACCGCTTAATTCCACCATGGCATCATGAGCTGCCAATGCTTCAAATTTATTTGGTGCTGTAACAAAAGGATAACCTGTAAATTCAGCAATTTTTTTAGCTACCAATACATCATAACCTTTAGGAGCATTTAAGCCTGTTCCTACTGCAGTACCACCTAAAGCCAATTCTAAAATCATAGTCAATGCACTATTGATGCATCTAATAGAGTTGTCTAATTGTTGTACATAACCACTAAACTCTTGTCCTAAAGTTAAAGGCGTAGCATCCATAAAATGGGTTCTACCTGTTTTAACTATATTTTTAAAATCTTTTGCTTTTTTATCTAAAGTATTTCGCAATAAAGTTAAACCTGGTAATGTAATTTCTACCGTTTGTTTGTATGCAGCAATGTGCATAGCAGTTGGGAAAGTATCGTTACTTGATTGCGATTTATTTACATCATCATTTGGATGTAATACTTTATTTTCGTCTAATAAATTACCACCATTTAAAACGTGTGCACGGTTAGCAATTACCTCGTTAGAGTTCATGTTACTTTGTGTACCACTGCCAGTTTGCCAAATTACCAATGGAAACTCTCCATCGTGCATTCCAGTTAAAATTTCATCACAAACTTTGCTAATTAAATCGCGCTTTTCAGCAGGCAATACACCTAAATCAGTGTTGGCATGTGCGGCAGCTTTTTTTAAGTAAGCAAATGCGTGAATAATTTCCTTTGGCATGCTTGCCTCAGGACCAATTTTAAAGTTATTGCGGCTACGCTCTGTTTGTGCACCCCAATATTTTTCGGCAGGTACTTGAACCTCGCCCATAGTATCGTGTTCTATTCTAAAACTCATTTATTGATTTGTTATTTTTTTTATTCCGTTGACTAAAGTCAACGGCAATTCATCTTTTGTTCTGGTTATTATCAATTATTTCAAAGTGCCATTATATATTTCCATTGGCTAATCTCGAAAGCTTTCTGGAGAAAGGCTATTCATCGTTTGTTCTAATTTTTTTTACTTATTGTCTATTGCTAATTATTTATAGCAGCTATTCCCGGAAGTTCTTTCCCTTCAAAATACTCCAACAATGCACCACCACCTGTACTTACATAACTTACTTGGTCTTCAAAACCAAACTTAGCTACCGCAGCAGCACTATCTCCTCCTCCAATTAAACTAAATGCCCCATTTTTAGTAGCTTCTACCACAGCAATGGCAACGCTTTTGGTTCCATTTTCAAAATTACTCATTTCAAAAACACCCATTGGACCATTCCATAAAATAGTTTTTGAATTTTTGATAACATCGGCAAAAGTTTGGCTTGCTTCCGTTCCAATATCTAAGCCCATCCAACCTGTTTCGATTTTATGATTGCTACAATTTTTTATATTGGCATCATTTGCAAATTTATCAGCTACAACCGAATCTGCAGGCAATAAAAGTTTAACACCTTTGGCTTCCGCTTTTTTCAATAAATCTAAGCAAAGTTCCAATCTATCATCTTCGCAAAGCGATGAACCAATTTCGTAACCTTGCGCCTTTAAAAAAGTATAAGCCATTCCGCCACCAATGATGATATTGTCAACACTATTGATTAAATTTTCAATGATTAATAATTTATCTGAAACCTTGGCACCACCAGTTATAGCAGTAAACGGACGCTCTGCATTTTTCATTACTTTTTCTGCATTGGCAACTTCATTTGCCATTACATAACCAAAGCATTTTTCAGTTGGGAAAAACTGCGCAATAATTGCAGTACTAGCATGGGCACGATGAGCAGTTCCAAAGGCATCGTTTACATATACATTTCCAAGCTTACTTAACTTTTCAGCAAAGCCTACATCACCTTTTTCTTCTTCTTTATAAAAACGTAAATTTTCTAATAATAAAATTTCTCCAGCTTTTAAATTAGCCGCTTTGTCAATTGCCTCTTGACCGATACAATCGTTGGCAAACTGAACATTAACACCAAACAATTCAGAAGCAGTAGCAATGACATGTTTTAACGAATGTTTTTCAAAATCAACAGTTCCATCTTCCTTTAATTTTTTTAGTGGACGGCCTAAATGACTCATCAAAATACAAGAACCACCATCAGCCAATATTTTTTTAATAGTTGGCACTGTAGCACGTATGCGCGCATCGTCAGTTACTGCAAGTGTTTGTTTGTCTAAAGGCACATTAAAATCAACACGGACAAGTGCTTTTTTACCACTAAAATTAATTGAATCAACTGTTTTCATGTATTTTATATTTTTTGCGTTGCGAAAATAGGATTTATACAAAATAAAACTTACGACTAAAATCAGTAAATGGCATTTTAAAAATATACTTTGGCTATTTTGATGATTTTATCTTTTTCGAAGCAAATCAACTTGGCCTTTTCTACATTCATTTAAAAAAAAATAGAGAGCCATTAGCTCTCTATTTTACACTTCAAAGCATTTGTTCGCAGCTTTTTAGTTTTTCATATACTTGGCTATTTATTAATTTTTATCTTCCTCTTTACTAGTTCTTGTTGTGTTTAAAATAACCGAATCGTTTACTTCTGTGTGCCTAATTTTTCCGCCTAAATAACCTGTGCGGGCTACCAATATAAAACTGAAAACGGATACAAATAAAACTATAAATGCTATAGCGGTGGTGTAAATTGATTTTTTAAAGGTAAGGTACACTCCAACTACAGAGGTTGTTCCTAAAACAATTAAGGAAATTAAAGTAACCGTGGCTGAATATTCATGTATTTTAATGCTTTCTTCCACCACGCCTTGAATTTTTTCTACTACTTCTTCGGCACCTTCACCCGTTAAATAAGCTACCGTTGCACCAATAGCCGAAAGTATAAATACATAATAAGCTGCTATTTTGGTTTGATCGCTTTTTACGCCAATGCCATGCAAAAGCACCAATGCGCCTAAAATAGAACCAAATATTGGAAGATGGGTAATGAGTAAATGAATATGTGTTTGGTTCATGGTTGTGTAAATATTATTTAGTTAATTGTAAAATGACTTTCTTCTTTCTTTTTCCTCAGATGAAAAAGAAACAAAAAATCAAGGCAAAAAAATGCTTCCACGCGCAGGCTCTGGCTGGCCCGCTTTTTTGCCGACCCAGCGCACCGTGTTAATGGACTATTGGTTTTTATATTTAGGTTCTTTCTTTTTATCTTGGTATTTTTACACAAGCTAAACTGCATCGTGAATTTTTTTGAATTAAAAAATTTTTTATGTTCATAAACATGTTTACTGAGCGCACATGCCACCGTCAATAACCATGGTGGTACCCGTAATGTATTGGCTGTTATCGCTTGCCAAGAACAAAACCAATTTTGCAATTTCAATAGATTCGGCATAACGTTTTAATGGAATGGCTGCTACAAAAAGTTTCTTTACCTCTTCTCCATGTCCTGCCGATGAACCTTCTTCAATTGAACGCATCATTCGGTTATTAACAGGTGCCGGATGCACCGAATTTACCCTAATATTTAAGGGCGCTGCTTCTAAAGCTGTGGTGCGCATAATGCCAACTACTGCATGTTTACTAGTAACATAAGCACCTAAATTAGCAAAACCAATTAAACCCGCCACTGACGATGTCATGATGATGCTGCCTCCTTGGTTCATTTTGGGTAATACATATTTGTTCCCTAACCAAGTGCCTTTTACATTTATTGAAATTACTCTGTCAAATTCATCTTCTGGATAATCAACAATGGGTTTAACCACGCCTTCAATACCTGCATTGTTAAAAAACACATCAATTTTACCAAATAACCTAACTGCTTCGTGCACATATTTTTCTACTTGAATCGACTGCGATACATCAGCTACACAATAGGCCACGTGCTCGTGGTTTAACTCAGCTACTACTTTTTTCAGTTGGTCTTCGTTTAAATCAACCAATAAAACTTTGGCACCTTCTTCTAAAAATAAATTGGCGGTAACTTTTCCAATACTGCCTGCACCACCTGTTATGATGGCTACTTTATCTTGTAACTGTTTCATAATTGAATTTTTTACTTATTTGTTTCCTACAAGATTAGCTATTGCACTATGCCAAGCACTTACATAAGTTAGGATAATGATTACAGTTTTTACAGACTTTTGTGGTAGGTGGCTCCTAGCATCTGGCTGCTGGCGTCTGGCAGTTGGGCCATAGACCATAGTTTGCGGATGGGTAATGGTTTGTTTGGGGTATTTTGGGGTTGTTTGAATAATAAATCACAAACCAATTTTTACTTTACTTGTTTTAAAGTCTATTTCATACATTGCATTCAAATAAAATCAGATATTTTATGCTTAAATTTATTTCCATCAAATTTATTGTAACTGAACTTTTAAAAGTGATTTACCGTTTTCCGGTTACGTTTATTTGTTCTTTAACAGCTTCTGTTGCATCGCAAATTCTGATAGAAAGTTCAGACGAAGGTCTTGACCTAATATTAGTTAAAGTGGTCTTGTCGAGTTATGTTGGTTTATGTTATAGTTTGGCTATTTATTTGTTTTTTGAATCAAAAGCCGAAAACAAAACAAATACTATTTTAAAGCATGTTTTGGGTTTGTTGGTTCCTTTTTTGTTTTATTTTAGCATTTATAATTCTGCTAGTATTTGGTCAGAAAATATTGCTCAACGCAATTATGTGTTGTTGTTAGTTGGTCATTTGTCGGTGGCGTTTGCGGCTTATTTACAAAAAGGACATTTAAGTTCGTTTTGGGAGTTTAATAAATCTTTGTTTTTAAGGTTTATCACTGCAAGCGTTTATACCATTGTAACTTATTTAGGCCTTAGTGGGGCTATACTAGCTAGCCACGAATTGTTTGGGTTTTTTACCAATAGTGAAACTTATTTATCGTTATTTATTTGGTGCAATATCTTTTTCCAATCGTGCATATTTTTGGCTGGAATTAAAAATAAGGAGTATTTGTATGCCGAGCAAATTGTTTATCCAAATCCTTTAAAAATATTTGCACAATATATTTTATTGCCTATTGCAGCGCTTTATTTATTCATTTTATATGCTTACGAAATAAAAATAATTTTTCAGTTTTCGTTGCCTAAAGGTTGGGTTTCAAGTTTGGTATTGGCTTACGCAGTATTGGGTTTGTTTTGCTTTTTGTTACTTCACCCCATTAAAGATAACGATGAGAACAAATGGGTAAAATCTACTTTAAAATATTTTTATTGGTCTATTATTCCTTTGTTAGGTCTGCTGTTTGTCTCCGTTTTTGCGCGCATTAACCAATACGGAATTACGCCTGAACGTTATTATATTTTAGGAATAAGTTTATGGCTAGCAGGCATTACTTTTTATGGTGTTATCTCTAAAAATTTAAACATCAAATTGATTCCATTAAGTTTAGCCATTATTCATTTGTTAATGGTAATTGGGCCAGTAAATGGTTTTATGGTCTCGCGTATAAGCCAGCAAAATAGGTTAGAAAAATTATTGATAAAAAACCAATTGTTTGACGGAACAAAAATTTTTTCTAATCCAAAACCAATAGAGAAAACCGATGCGGAGCAAATTCGTTCTATTGTTTCATATTTGGTAAAAGCCAATAATATCAATGATGTAAGTCCGCTTTGTGGCATTGATTTAATAGCTATAGAGAAGCATCTTAAAAACGACCTAAACTACGATTCCAGATTTGAACAATATAAAATTGCTGATTCTGTTTTGAGCTTGTTAAATGTTTCGTCTGTGCCAATAAACTATATTGAAACCTATTTTAATTGTGTTAACGAAGATATTGTTTATGAAACAAATGGTGCAAAATATTTACTTAAACGAGAACGGTATTTAGCTGATGGCGAAAAAGTATTTGAATTTAATAATGAAAAACTTGTTTCATTTCATAACGAAAAACTAGACGAATTATGGATTAAATATCAAAATAAAAAGTATGTGGCTAATTTGGTTAAGATGAAAAATGATTTATTAGCTCTCAAGCAGAATGAACCAAACAATAACAATATTCGTTTTAACAATTACACAATTCCTCTAATAAATGGTAACGAAAAAATAGAATTGCGTTTACTGCAAATTAGATTAAACTATCTCAACAATTTTGAAAACATAGCATATTACATTTTGGTAAAGTAAAATTCTTGCCAGTTGTAAATTAAAACGTGTGCACCCGAAGGGAATCGAACCCCCATCATCAGAACCGGAATCTAACATTTTATCCATTAAACTACGGATGCATATGGGCGCAAATATACCGTTTGAAAAATTTAAAACTTTAAATAATTTATTTCGTTTTTATTAAATGTGGGCTTTACTAACTTGCACGCTCATATTTATAGTTAAAAATGGAAATTATTAAATCGACAAAGGAAAGCCACACCATTATGAATGAGTTGGTTTTACCCAACGACACCAACACTTTAAACAATTTAATGGGCGGAAAATTATTGCATTGGATGGATATTTGTGCGGCCATTGCAGCGCAAAAACATAGTGGCAAAACAGTGGTTACGGCTTCGGTTGATAGTGTTAGTTTTAATAAAAATATCCATTTAGGCGATGTGGTTACTTTAGAAGCTCAGGTTTCAAGAGCATTTAATACTTCTATGGAAATTCATATTGTGGTGCATGCTGAAAATATCCCTAATGGCGAACGTTTTAAAAGCAATGAGGCTTATTACACTTTTGTGGCTTTAGATAGAAATGGTTCTCCGCTTAAAGTACCTGCTTTAAAACCTGAAACCGAAGAAGAGCAAAAACGTTTTGATGGTGCATTACGCAGACGTCAATTACGCTTGGTTTTGGCAGGTAAAATGAAAGCTAATGAGGCTACCGAATTAAAAGCATTATTTATAACAGAATAAATAAAATTTATAATCAAACGCCTCGTATTCATATTGATTCAATTTACGGGCTTGTGCGGTTTTTTAAACGCCACTAGCCCATATACTTTTGTGCTTTCGCCTAATTTAATAGAAGCCCAAAAACACATAGCTGCTTTAAGGTTAGATAAAGGAAAAGCATTGGTTGAAGCTGAAAAACAAGCCAATAAAATGAATATGGCTGTTCATTTGTTTGACAACTATATTGATTTTTACCGTGTGCTTTGTTTGCAAAAAAAAGAAGATTTTGATGCAGCCGAAAAAGTTAAATCAATGAGAATTGAAGCCATTAAGCGCATTGATAATTCAAATCCGTATAAACTTTTTGGGCAAGCCGAAATACATTTACAAAATGCTTTTTTAAAAGGCATGTTTGAAGAATACCTTGGCGCAGCTTGGGATTTTAAAACCTGTTATTCGCTTTTGGAACAAAACCAAAAAGCATTTCCTAATTTTATTACCAATAAAAAAGACATTGGTGTTTTAAAAGCAATATTAGGAACAATCCCAGATTCTTATCATTGGATAGTTGGCATTGCAGGCATGAATGCTGATTTAAACGAAGGATTGGCCCTAATGAAAGAATATGTAGAAAAAGCCGATGACAAAGAAATATTAATGGAGCGCAAAAATGCGCAATACTTTTATGCATTGTTCAATCTCAATTTTTTAAAAAACAAGGCTGAAGCATGGAAACTGGCCGATAAATATACTGCTGATTACAAAACCAACTTAATGAGCGTTTGTATCAGGGCTTTTGCAGCTAAAGGAACTGATAATAACGAAGCTTGTGTAGAAACATTAACCTTGAGACCAACAGGAAGTGATTATATTTCGTTTCCATATTTAGAAATGATGCATGGCTCTGCCTTATTGCAACGATTAGATTTAAATGCGGTAGTTCATTTTAAAAAGTTCATAGCTTCTAATAAAGAAAAAAGCGATAACAAAGAGGCATACCAAAAATTGAGTTGGTGTGCTTGGTTAAAAAACGATACTGTCAGTTATTTACTCTATAGAAATATAGCAGTAAATATTTCTGATAAAGGCGAAAAAAACCAATTGGCCTCCAGTGGTGGAAAAGACCGTTTTCCTGAAAAAACATTACTAAAAGGCAGGCTCCTTTTTGATGGTGGCTATTATGAGCAAGCTGAGCAAATTATGTTAGCCAAGCCTATTGGCACATTTAAAACAGATTTGGAAAAGGTGGAATATTTATACCGCATGGGCCGTATTTACCATGAACACAACAAGCTAAGCAAGGCCATTGAATATTACGAACTTACTGTAAAAACCAATTTTAAAGGAAATGAATATTTGGCTGCAAACGCTTGCTTGCAACTAGGCTATATTTACCAAAAGCTCAATTTTAAACAATTGGCAAAATCCCATTTTAACAAGGTTTTTGAATATAAAAACTACGATTACAAAAACTATTTACAACAACAAGCCAAAGCAGCTTTGGCTAAATTATAAATTGTTATTTTACTTTGAAAAATTTTAAATCAATCAATCCTTTTACCGAAGAAGTAATTGGAAATTACGACTTTATAAGCAATGAAAATTTAAATATCGCACTTGGAAATGCGGCTGAACACTTTGGCTTTTGGCGCAAAACTACCTTTGCCGATAGGGCAAAATGTGTGCTTAAACTTTCGGAACTTTTAAAAGACAATGCCGATGAGTTAGCTTTGATAGCAAGTACCGAAATGGGCAAACTTAAAACCGAAGCCAAGGCTGAAGTTTTGAAAAGTGTGCGCCTTTGCGAATATTATGCTACGCGCAGTGCCGATATTTTACAAAGCAAACTGAGCCAGTCTGAGACGGGCGCCATGGTTGAAATTAAGTACGAACCACTTGGCGTGGTTTTAGGTATTTTTCCTTGGAATTTTCCTTATTGGCAAGTATTGCGCAGCGCCATTCCAATTATTATGAGTGGCAATTGTATTTTAATTAAACCAGCTCCTAATGTGCCTCAAAGCAGTTTGGCATTGCAAAATTTACTGAATCAGTGCGGTTTTGGAAATGGAGTTATACAAACCATTTTTGCTAGTGAAACACAAATAGAAAACCTTATTAATGATTCAAGAATTGCTGCAACTACCTTAACTGGCAGTGAAAAAGCAGGTTCGGCTGTAGCAAGTTTATCAGGAAAAAACATCAAGAAATCAGTATTAGAATTGGGAGGCAGCGATCCTTTTATTGTAATGCCTGATGCTGATATAGATTTTGCCGTAAGCAATGCTATGATGGCTCGCTTTCAAAACAATGGACAAAGTTGTGTGTCGGCCAAAAGGTTTATTGTTCATCAAAATGTAGCCGATGAGTTTTTAACAAAATTGACCCAAAGCATTGAAAAATTGATTATTGGAAATCCAACTGAAGAACATGTTTCCATTGGACCATTGGCTCGTAAAGACTTGCAAGAGCTATTGCAAAACCAAGTAAATGATTCGGTAGCTGCTGGAGCAAGTATTTTATATAAAAATAAAAATATACCTGATACAGGATTTTTTTATCCGCCAACTATTTTAGGAAATATTCCAAAAGCGGCTAGGGCTTATACCGAAGAATTGTTTGGTCCGGTTATAAGTTTTTATACGTTTACCGAAACTGATGAAGCCATTGCTTTAGCCAATGCTACTAGTTATGGATTAGGAGCCAGTATTTGGAGTAAAGATATTATGCAGGCCAAACAAATAGCCAATAACATAGAAAGCGGCATGATTTACATAAACCAAATAGTAAAAAGTGATGCTAGGTTTCCGTTTGGAGGTATTAAAAAATCGGGTTTTGGTCGCGAATTGGGAGAATTTGGCTTAAGAGAGTTTTGCAATGTAAAGACGATTTGGGTGTAAGTTCTAGGCTTTTGGTTGATAGACCATAGACGATAGGTGAAATAGAAAATACGAAGCACGAAATTTGAACAGCGGCCAACGAAAAACGAACCCGAAAACTATATTTCTATGTTCTTTTATGAGTTTAAATTTTAAAAATAATATGGATTTACCTAATTGAAGACAACCATTGCTATTAATTATTTTGACTTATAATACATCAAGTAAAACAAATATTATTAATCAACCCACAAATATGATTGTATTAAACTTTAAGAAATATTTACTCAGTCTAATTATATTAATGGGTTTTATTAATAGTAATTTTGCTAGCACTGAAATAAGGGAAATGCCATTTGCCGAACGCATCGCAAATGTAGATATAGGAACAGTTTTTTTATGTAGGGTAATCAATGTAATAAAAGAATCAGATAAATTAAAAGAATACAATCTAAAAAATGAATCTGGTAAAAGTGGATACCCAACCCAAAATCATTTTAGAGTCTCAAATCGAAGAAATTGGAATGACTCTACCCTAGTTGAATTAATCACTGTTTATTTAGGAAAATTAGACACGAACTATTTTTATATTTTGGGAACTAGTTATTATAAAGTGGGTAATAAATATTTAATGTTTAGAAATGAAAAACAAGGCATTTACATTTATAAATATGTTGAAATAGAAAACAACAATCTAGATTCTTCTATTGAAATTCAGTCAGTAAAAAGGTATATCAATATTTTAAAACAAAAACTTACTGGAATGTTTTACTACAAAACCCAAAACGGTAATGTTTTATGCGAAGTTGAATTTAAAAAAGGTGTCCCCGTTAATACTTGGAAAGAATATAATAGAGATGGTTGGTTAGAAATCACTTATAATTTAAATAGCAAAGTTAAATGTACATATTACCAAAGTGGCGTATTGCAAAGAAAAGATAGCACTTGTAATAAAGATTATTTTAGGTGGGCTTATTCGGATGAAAAAGAAAGTAAATTGTACTACAAAAGTGAACAAATTTTTTTAAATGATTCGAATTGGAAGGCTAAAGAGTGTAATTATTTTGATGAATTAAAAGAACTTAATTGGCGTTTACACAATTATTACTTGCCACAACTAGATAAATTACCTGATCAAGTATACTTACATTTTAATTACGGAAAAATTGAAGGAATTGAATATCAAAAAGTGGAATTATATAGCAATGATTCATTAATTAGAAGATGGATTAGATCATCAGAAAATGGTAGGTATAAATTTGGAGAATAGTAATTCTAGGATAAAGATAGTTTTGTAATGTGAAGACTGTTTGGGTGTAAGTTCTTGGCCTCTGGCGTTTAGTTGATGGACCATGGACGATAGGTGAAATAGAAAATTCGAAACACCAAGCTCGAAATTCGAAATTCGAACAGCGGCCAACAAAAAACGAAAACTAAATTTATATGCTATTTTAGTGTGGTTAACTTTTTTATGTTTGTTACAAATAAAATATTCAGCTATACGAGTTTTATAATGATGAGTTTAAGCTTTATTACTCGTCATTCAATAACAATGAATTGATTAACAAAGACCAATCAAGTGATTATGAAATTTGTGGTACCGCAAGAATTTCGCAAAGAATGTTATCAGAAGAAGCAGTTATACAAAACCTAAAAGAAACACCAGCGCGCTTAATTATATTTTACATCGTACTTTCAATCTTGTTTTTATTGATGTGTGGTGTTGAAATCAGAAAGATCATAAAAATAATTTAAGCCTAACAAAACAAATAAAGTAATAGTTTTACCAATAATTTATTTTAGAATATTTTAAGTAAAAACATTGGCTTTACAAGGCCTTTCGTAAAATAATTGTCATAGCATATCATTAAAAAAACTTATCATTTAATTGTCATGTTTAAACGGTTATTACTTATATAAACATATAAAACAAATGAAAAAGAACATTTTTAAAACGGCTTTATTAAGCTTAACCTTTGGTGCTTTATTGATCACTTCATGCAAAAAAGATGATGACAAAACCACCCCAACTCCAACTACTCCTACATTAAAAAGCATTTATGAAATTGCAAAAGCCGATACTAGTTTTAGTATTTTGATTGCAGCGTTAGACAAAACAGGTTTAAAAGAAACTTTAACCAACGCAGGAACCTATACTGTTTTTGCTCCTAATAATGCAGCATTTAGAAAAGAAGATGTTAGTGTAGAACTAATCAACGCAATTACTGATACAGACCAAATTTTAGCTTTAAAAAACGCTTTACTTTACCACGTTTTAGCATCAAAAGTAAAATCTACTGAAGTGCCTAATGCTTATGTAGGAACTTTATATTTGGTAAATGGCAATGGCGTTTCGCTACGTACAGCTAATAATCCTGTAAAATTAAACAATGAAGCCAATGTATTAGCTGCCGATATTGCTGCAAGCAATGGAATTATTCATGTTATTGATATGCCTTTATCTCCGCAATCAGTGGTTGATATTGCAGTAAATAACCCTGCTTTTACATCATTAGTAGGTGCTTTAGATAAAGCAACATTGGTAAGTACATTAGAAGAAAGTGCTTCTATTACTGTGTTTGCTCCAACCAACGATGCGTTTAATGCTATTAATTTTAAATTGGAAGATTTTACCAAGGAGCAATTAACTCCAATTTTGACAGCTCACGTTTTAGGCACACAAGTAAGATCTTCGCAAATTAAAAATGGCGATGTGGCTACTACTTTAAACACCAATACTAAGTTAACATTTAATACTACAGCAGGAGTTAAATTTAGTGGAGGTGATGTTACGGATGTAACAGTTACCACTGCTGATATTCAAGCAACAAATGGTGTGGTACATGTAATTAACAAAGTGGTTTTACCTGCAAAATAAATTTTAAAGTAGTCCTTTACTAATAAACCAAAAGAGGTTGTTTTCTGTATTGAAAGCAGCCTCTTTTTTTGTTATTTTATGATTTATTGTACATTTGTTTGTCTAATTTTATGATGAATTCAGTATTTACTAATCACAATGCATAAAACTTTAAATATATTAATTGTAGAAGATGAAGTTTTAATTGCCGAAGATTTAAAAGAAATCTTGTTTGAAGTTGGCTACACCAATGTTTTTAGAGCAAGAAATTATATTCAAGCAATGGAGGCTTTTGACTCCAATAGTATAGATATAGTTTTATTGGATATTAATTTGAATGATGCAAAAACTGGAATTGATTTGGGCTTACAAATTAATCAAAACCTACACATTCCATTTATTTATATTACCTCTTATTCAGATGCTGAAACCATTGCGAGTGTGAAACAAACCAGGCCCTCTGCCTTTTTATTGAAGCCATATAATAAAGCACACCTATTAGCATCCATTGAAATAGCGTTTTTTAATTACTCCACAAAAATTAATGCTGCAGACAACCTTTCTGCAGATAAAACAAATGAAGAAAATGAAAATGGGTTAATTATTAATGGTCAACTTTTAGTAAAAGATGGCTATCGATATGTTAAAGTTCCTTTAAAAGATATTCTGTGGTTTGAATCAGACAAAAATTATATTGAAATTAATACACTTGAAAAAAAATACTTGTTAAGAGCATCCTTAAAAAAACTACAATCACTATTGCCTGCTAATCAATTTGTGAAGTGCAACAAGCAGCAAATTATTAACATGACCCAAGTAGATAGTTTTAATAGTAACTCTATTGAAATAAAAGGGCAACAAATTGCTATAAGCAGAACAGAACAGTTGGAGGTACTAAAAAAATTAAAAATGTAGATTATATATATAAATCTGCATTTCGTCCCAAATTTTTGTTATTGTTATAACAACTGGCCTTTTTTGTATGTTGTAAAAATCTAGTTGAATTTAAGAAATCACTAGTATTGATTTAAAACTATACTTCTCAATGAAAAACAAATCTCTCATCATATTATTCGTATTACACTGTATTGCTTTTAGTGGCTTTTCACAATCAAGTACTATTGATTCGCTGGAAGCATTATTAAAACGTAATACAGAATTTAGGGCCAAATTACAGAAAACCACCTTTGATAAAAGTGATACCCAAAGAGTGAACATATTAAATAGTTTATCGCAAGTATTTATCAACAAGGCTAACTACGAAAAAGCACAAACGTATATTGATGAAGTATTAAAGATTGCACCCAACATCAGATTTAAAAGAGGAGAATATGAAGCATATCAAAACATGGGAATATGTTATATTAGGCAAGGCGATTTTCCTGCAGCTTTAAATAATCTATCAATTGCTTTAAAAATTGCAGAGCAGATAAAATATAAACAAGGGCTTGCAAAAACCACAAATAATATAGCTATTGTGTATAGCATGCAATCCAATTTTCCAGAAGCTTTAAAAAACAACTTGGCTGCATTAAAAATTAGAGAAGAATTGGCCGACAAAAAAGGCATAGCAGATTCTTATAACAATATTGGAAAGGTTTATACTGGTTTAGGTAATGATAAGGAAGCCTTAAAGTATCATTTAAAGGCATTGAAAATTAGGGAAGAATTGGGTGATAGACGAGGACTTTTAAGTTCTTACATTAATTTTGGTAACATTTACAACAAACAAAGTAAATTCGAGGAGGCATTGAAAAACTATTTTGCGGCACTTCAATTATGTGAAGAATTGGGAGAAAAATTTGAACAAGCAAACTTGTACATGAATATTGGTGCTGCCTACAATCAAGAACAAAATGGGGCCGAAGCAGTAAAGTATAATCTTAAAGCCATGCAAGTACATAAAACCATGGGGAACAAATATGGTGTTGCTCAAGGTTATATCAATGCAGCCAATTCATTTCAGTTCATTGATAAATATAGCGAAGCAAAAACTTATCTTGATAGTGCTATCGAACTTTCAAAAGATATAAATGCACTTGATTTAACAAGAAATGCATACAAAATGCTTTATGAGCAAAATACTGAAACTGAAAGATGGCAAGATGCATTTCAAAATTATACAATGTATATAATGTATCGTGATAGTATTATAAACGAAGACAATTTAGAACAAATTGCACAGACTCAAATGCAGTACGAATTGGATAAAAAAGATTTAACCTATCAAAAAGAACTGGCTTTAAAAGCGGTGCAGCTTGAATTTCAGAAAAGGCAAGCAGCCGCCAAAAGTAAGGAGGAAAAGAAACAGTTAATTTATGAACAAAAAATTAAAGAACAACAAATTAACTTTGAGTACAATCAAAAAATAGCGAAAGTTGCATTAGAACAGCAACAACAAATCGCTTTAAACAAGGTGCTTTCAAAGGAAAACCAATTGATGTCTGAAAACAGTAAAAATGAAACAATTATACGTTGGTTGATGTTGGCTGCAATGCTTGGTTTTACTGCTTTTGGAATAAACTTTTATAGAAGCTATAAGCATCAACAAACTGATAACAAACAAATAAAAAAACAAGCCGAAGATTTAAAAACATTGATGAAAGAACTGCACCACCGTGTAAAAAACAACCTACAACTGATAGTGGCTATGCTGCGCATGCAACATCGAACAATTGAAGACAAGGCAGCAATAGATGCTTTGATAAATTCAGAAAACAGGCTACATGCCATCGCTATGGTTCATGAAAAACTTTATACAACAGAGAATATTACTAGTGTTTTGTTAAAGGATTACTTGCAAGAATTGATTGATGTTTTGGCAAAACAATTTCACAACACAACAAAACCTATTCAATATAAGATAGTAGATAATACAAATTTTTCAACCACCTTAGACACAGCTATTCCCATTGGATTGATTGTAAATGAGTTAGTGACAAATTCTCTAAAACATGCCTTTACTGGTTTGGAGCGAAATGAAATCCATTTGGAGATAAGTAGAATCAATTACAAATACCAATTGATTATTCAAGATAATGGAAAAGGATTACCAAATGGACAATTACCTAAAAACCCTAATACCCTTGGCTTAAGGCTTGTAAGTCTCTTTACCGATCAGCTTAATGGTACATTACATTACTCAAATAATGGGGGTGCTTGTTTTACCATTTTGTTTGCATAATACCCTAGTTTATTGGGTTAATTCTTAGCCAAAAACACCCTCTTTTTGTAGATTATATACAAACTTCTGCATTTCGTCCCAAAATTTTGGGGGATTGATTAAAAAACTTGTTTTTCGGGTTTCAAATAGAAATTATTACATGAAAAAAGTGTTTACACAAAAAATCTTTAAATTGATGTTTTTCGGCCTTATATTATCTACAGGTTTAAGTCAAAAATCAAATGCACAAAACTATTTAGTTTCAGGTTCATGGAACACAAGCCAAAATGGAACCTATGTTTATTCAGGGACATGTAATGGATTTCCTTATTATGTTTTAGGAACAAATGCCCTTGTTAATAATGGATATTATTGGGGAATTGGAGATTATTCATTTTCTGGGAGTCCATGTGGAGGTTGGATGCCTTTTGATTATTATAATTTTTCAAGTAGTTCCACACCTCCTACATCTGGTTGGGGCAATGGCTTAACTGTAGAAATTGCAGCGCCCAAGTTAATTTTTAGCTCAACTCAATTTGTTGAAAACAGCACAAACAATGGTACAATTTCCACCTCTATAACTATTACACATAATAACTTTGGTGGGGCAACATTTACAGGAAACAATGGTGATAATTTTGTGAGCGGGGGAAAGGTATCAGTGTACAATATACCGTCAGGTTTGACTGCTTCTATTGTTAGAAACGATAACCTTAACTTAACTTTTACATTAACAGGCTCAGCTACTGCTCATGCCAACGCCAATGACATCAATAACTTAAATGTTGTTTTTGCGAATAGTGCATTTAGTAATAATAATGCTTCTAATACTGTAAATAGTAATTCTATTTTAGGGGTAAATTTTATTGCAGTATTAACTGTTGGTAGTGGTAATACTTACGCCACTATTCAAAGTGCAGTTAATGCAGCAAATGATTTTGATGTATTGAGTTTGGCGGCACAAACTTTTACAGAATCTGGTATTAATATTAATGATAAATCACTAACTATTCTTGGTCAAAGCCCAACACAAACCATTGTGCAAGCAAATGCCAATCCTGGTGTTGCAACAGATAGGGTATTTAATATTTCATTTTCAAGTTATTTATCATCTAATACAGTTAATTTTGAGAAATTAACCATAAGAAATGGAAATGCTGAACATTATGGTGGTGGGGTTTTAGCATGGCAAGTAAACGTAAACTTTGTAAACTGTGCAGTAGAGTCTAATTATGCTTATACAACGCCTCCCGATGCATATTATGGAGATGGTGGTGGTGCAATAAGAGTAGCTGATGGAAGCTTTTCAGCTACAGGAACTACATTCCATAACAACCGACATAATTCCGTTTCTAATAGACCTGGCGACTTTATGGGTGGTGGTGCAGTTACATGGTTTGGTCAATCAGCTTATGGAAACACAATGATTGTTACGAATTGTACATTTAGCAACAATATTTGCGGTCAATACGGGGCAGCGATATTAATAAGACCAACAGATAATGATATTAAAATTATTAATTCTACTTTTAACGGTAACAGTGCAGGAATATCTGGTGGGGTGGCATATTTTGGTGGTGCAAGTAGCGCTTCCTCTACAAACTTTATAAATAGTATTTTTTATGGAAACACTGCAGTTTCAGATGGTCCAGAATTTGCTTCGTCCTTTTCAATGACCTTAAATGCAACAAATTGTATCATTGATAACAATACAAATATGGGTAGCATTACTGGTAATTTTAACAATTGTATAATTGGTCAAAACCCACTTTTAGCTTCACTTTCAAATAATGGCGGTTATACAAAAACCTTTGCATTGGCTTCAGGCAGTCCAGCTATAGACGCTGGTATAACAACCATAGATATTCCAAGCTCTGATCAAAGAGGTGCAAGTACCAAAAACGCAAAAGACATTGGCTCTTATGAATATTGTCCTTCTACATCATCAATCACTACTGTTTCCATTTGTTCAAGTGCATCGCCATATACTTGGAATGGTATTAACTACACAACATCGGGTCTAAAAACATTTACAACCACAAATAGCCAAGGCTGTGATTCGATAGCAAAATTAAACTTAACTATAAATGTACCAACAAGTTCAACTGATAGCATTACCATCAATCCAAACCAACTGCCATATTCTTGGAATGGATTAACCTTTGATTCAGCAGGTACTCAAACAGCCAATTTGTTAAATTCAGCAGGTTGTGACAGTGCTGCTACTTTAACTTTAAGTGTAACGACAGGTGCTGTTGCTTTTAATTTAAAAGCCATGCTACAAGGTCTTTATTTAGGAAATGGAAAAATGATAGCAGCACCTTACAGTGCAGATGGAATAAGCCCAATAAATATTGCTGATACCATAACAGTTGAATTGAGAGAGAATGCAACTCCATTCAACGTTATTCATACTATTAAAGGCCTTTTAGATACTGCTGGAAATGCCACTATTACATTCCCCGGCTCTGTAAATGGCAACAGTTATTATGTGGTAGTTGGTCATAGAAACTCAATAGCTGTTTGGTCAGCCAATCCAGTTACATTCAGTGCAACTACCAACTATGATTTCACAAGTTCAATTTCAAATGCTTATGGAAATAATATGGCAGAAGATGGTGGCGTATTCATGTTGTTCAGTGGTGATATAAACCAAGATGGGTCAATAGATTTTGCTGACTATCCGGATTTAGACATAAGTAGTATCAATGGAGATCTAGGCTACTTGTCTTACGACATAAACGGTGATGGCTCAGTAGATTTTGGTGATTATCCTTTACTTGATATAAATAGTATTAATGGGGTAATAATTTTTACACCATAATAATATTCAAATCATTAAAAAGCTTGCCCCAAAAAGGCAAGCTTTTTTTATTCATCATTTTGCCCAAATGCCTGATTGTAAAAAAATAACAGCAGCGGCCATAACATTAAGTTTAACATTAGCCAAATAGGCTGAGGTTTTGAAGACGAATCACAAGATTTAACAATAGCTTGAGGAATTACTTTATTAGCAATATCACGCTTTGCTTATGGAGGTAAAAAACAGATGAAATAATTTTGAATTTATCAAAAAAGGGGCTGTTTTAAAAATTTAAAACAGCCCCTTTTTTACTTACACAAGTTAAATTAATTACTTTTTTCTAGCTATAGCCTTTAAAGCTTTTTCTACAATGGCATCAGCCGTTAAACCATATTTTTCCATTAATTGGTCAGGTGTTCCGCTTTCACCAAAACTATCGTTAACTGCTACCATTTCTAATGGTGTTGGATTATTAAGCGCCAATAGTTGACAAATACTATCTCCCAAGCCTCCATTCATTTGATGTTCTTCGGCAGTTACAGCACAGCCAGTTTTGGCAACACTTGCTAAAATTGCAGTTGCATCAAGAGGTTTAATAGTGTGAATATTTATAATTTCTGCATTAATACCTTTTTCTGCTAAAATATGTCCAGCTTCAATTGCTTTCCAAACCAAATGTCCAGTAGCAAAAATACTAACATCAGTTCCTTCGTTAAGCATTAAGGCTTTTCCTATTTCAAAATTTTGGTCAACAGGGGTAAAGTTTGGCACAGCCGGACGACCAAAACGTAAATAAACAGGTCCTTCGTAATCAGCAATTGCCATGGTAGCTGCTTTAGTTTGGTTAAAATCGCAAGGATTGATCACTACCATGTTTGGCAGCATTTTCATCAAACCAATATCTTCTAAAATTTGATGTGTTGCACCATCCTCACCCAATGTTAAGCCAGCATGTGATGCACAAATTTTTACATTTTTATTTGAGTAAGCAATCGATTGGCGAATTTGATCGTAAACACGACCAGTTGAAAAATTAGCAAATGTTCCAGTAAACGGAATATGTCCGCCTATAGTTAAACCTGCTGCCACACCCATCATATTTGCCTCAGCAATTCCTACTTGAAAAAAACGATTTGGATTATCTTTAATAAAAGCATCCATTTTTAAAGAGCCAATTAAGTCAGCACAAAGCGCAACTACGCGTTCGTTTTGTTTTCCTAATTCGTGTAGTCCTTCGCCAAATCCACTTCTTGTATCTTTAATATTTTGAATTTCAAACGTTTTCATGTGTAGGGTTGTTGTATTATGGTTATTTATTATCGATTCGCAAAATAATCAATGAAAAGCTAAAACAAACCTAATTTATTTCTATTATTATTCACAATTAGCACAAAAAAAGCCGCCTTAAAAAGGCGGCCTTCAATAATTAACTATTGTTAAAATTAGTTTTGACAAATAATAACAACTTTTGTAGAGCCAGTAGCATCAGCAGAAATTGCAGTAAATTTAGCTAAGCCTTTAACACCATAAGCTGTTTTAAAGGCAATTACTGAACCAACAGCTAAGGTAGTAACTTTTTCAGTTGTACCAGTTGCAAAATCAATATTTGCAAAGTCTGTTTCTATTTTTGAGTTGTTCTTAATATTATCAAATTCCGCTGCGGTTAATGTTGTGGTTTTGAATTTAGTTTGGTTTTGGCGAGCCCAAGTGTTTATTTCCGAACTCCAAATTTTCTTTGCACCATCTGCGTTGCTAGGTGCAGCAAAGGCGTTTTTATCGTTATCTCCGAAATAGTAAACAAAATCAATATTTCCAGAGTTTTTGTTTGCTGTACCTGATAAGCCCGCAGTATAAGTGGCAAAACTATTGGCAAGACCTAAAAATTTATAAGGAATTGTAGTATTTGTTTGCGCTCCTAACTCAATTTCGCCCGATGAAATAATCCCTTTATCTTGAACTATATTGTAAGTCACTTCTGATGAAGCTGTTTGGCCTTTATTATCTTTTGCAGTAGCTATAAAGGTAATTGTTGCTCCAAATGGAAGACCAACTTGAGAAACAATTTCATCAACTGGAAGGGTTTCACTAAATCCGGTTTTTTGGTTAGAGTCAATGGCATCAAATGCAGAACCTGGAAATAACATTCCATTAATTTTAATATCCAATTTCATAGAATCTATTGTAGTTCCTGATGCAGGAGTTACATTAATTTTCATGAAGGAATGAACAAAAAAGTTTGTGGTGTCAATTTTTCCTGTGCCAGTACTATCTGTTAATACTACTGTTGGAGTTGTTGATGATGCAGCCTTCGTTGTTTCATCTTTTGAGCAAGATGTTAGTGCTAATGAAATTGCCAATCCAGCAATTACAAGTGATTTGAATGTTTGTTTCATATATTGTTTATTTATTTTGTTTTTTACTTATTATTAAAAACCATGCCAAAACACTAAAATTAATTTAATGTAATGTTAGTAGCTTGTCCAGAGCTAATTTTCAATTCTCTAATAAAGGTATTATTACTTCGGTTAGCTCCCTTTCCTCTATAAATTATTTTATAATCACCTGGTTGAATAATTACTGTTTGCCTCTGGATATCAACGGGAAGTTTATGAATCCAAATTAATTCACCTCTAATTACTTGATAAATATCGGCATAAAATGTTTGTATTGGACAAGTAATATTTAGTTTTCCTGGCTGAGGAATTTGTATCGTTGTAACCATATTTTGGTCAACGGAGGCGTCTTTAAAAAACATTCTTGGTAGCGTTAGTACTTCTAAATCATATTTTCCAACAATATACTTTTCTTTGATATTTGCACTTTGTACATGTAAAGTTTTGTTTTGATTGCTAGGACGAACAATAAATTTTAAATTGTCGTAATTAGTAACACCATCAATTTTAACCAATAGCTCACCTTGAGGAGCATCAACGCCAATGATAGTATGTTTGCCAGCAGTAACTGATATATTTTCTTTTACTACAGGCGGAATGGTATGAACTACCATTTTATATTTATACAGTGGATCTAATAAAATTGTATCAGGATTTCCGCGCTCATTAATGGTGTGCATGTAATTATACAGCATAGTTCCTCTTTCTGTTTCGTAAAATGTCATGTTTACATTGGTTTCAGTTGGTCGGCTGTATATATCTAATAAATTAACTTGAGCAGTAGTATTGTTAAGTGCCTGTGAAACAACCATATTTAACACATCGTTAAATTGTTGTTCAGTATTAGCATCGTAATAACGGCCCACACATTCAAATGCCTTTTGAAAATCTGCGGTGCTACCTAATCCTATAATAAACGGTTTTAAAACTACACCTTTGCTTTGCAACGCTTCTGAAATAGCACAAGGATCACCTTGACATTCTTCAATTCCATCAGTAATTAATATAATAACGTTTCTGGTATTTGGCTCTAAAGGAAAATCGTACGCTGCTTGCTGCAATGAATAGGCAATTAAGGTTGTTCCTTTTGGTGATATAGACTGAATTCGTTTTTTGATATCAACGTGGTTGTTTTTTCTAAACGGAACTTCTAGCCTTGTATCACGGCAATCGCGTTTGGCTGGAGGAGAAGTATGACCATAAACCCTGAGTGCAAGTTCCACATTGGTAGCACCTTGCAAACTATCAACAATATTTGAAAGCAGTTTTTTCGCGACATTAATCCTGGTATCTCGCTCCATTCTGGCAAACATACTTCCACTTGCATCTAACAAAAATAATATGCGTGTTTTGGCAGGACGGTAAACTTGTTGCGCATTGACAATGCTAGTTTGTAAACCGTTTAATAAAAAAACAGCTACCAAAATAAGTAGCCATTTTTTTCTCCAAATATTTTTAAAATTATTTATCAAGCTTGTTTTTAAATTAGTAACGTTAATATTTAACTTTATGTATTAATAGTCACCTAAGGTTTCTGGCAATTGGCTTAATGCATTGGCAAGTTCTGCATCGTTTGGCGATACACCATGCCATTTATGGCTTCCCATCATAAAATCTACCGGATAGCCCATTTCTGTTTTCATCATAATAAAAATAGGCTGGCCTTTTCCTGTGGCATTTTTAGCTTCTTCCATGGTAGCTAAAATACTTTCAAAATTATGCCCATCCATGTGTAAAACTTTCCAACCAAAAGCTTTCATTTTGTCTTCAATATCAGCACCAATTCCCATTACTTTTTGGGTGCTTCCATCTATTTGTTGGCCATTAAAATCAATGGTAACAATTAAATTATCTACTTTATGGTGAGTGGCAAACATAAATGCTTCCCAATTTTGCCCTTCTTGAATTTCGCCATCACCCATTAACACATAAACTAAATTTGTATCACCATTTAGTTTTTTAGCCAACGCAGCTCCGGCTGCTACCGAAACTCCTTGACCTAACGAACCACTGGCCATTCTAATTCCTGGTAAATGTTCTGCTGTGGCCGGATGACCTTGTAAACGGCTGTTTAGTTTTCTAAAAGTGCTTAGTTCACTTACTTCAAAATAACCTGAACGAGCTAATGCACTGTAAAATACCGGTGAAATATGTCCGTTCGACAAAAAGAAAACATCTTCTTCTTTAGCATCCATATCAAACGATGGATTGTGTTTCATAATATGAAAATACAAAGCCGCAAGAAAATCAGCACAGCCTAATGAACCACCTGGGTGACCTGATTTTACTGCGTGTACCATTCTTAATACGTCTCTTCGCATTTGACTTGAAATAGCTTGAAGTTGTTCTATGTTTGCCATTTTTTAAAATAAATTTTACTAAAATAATGAGTGCGAATGTAATTAAGCCAATTGGTTAAGCCATATTTTTGTTTACATAATTTTACCCATTTTTTGCCATAGTATAATAAAATGTAAAGATAGCTCCATTTAAAGTGTGTAAACTAATTTCAAATTTCCGCTGTTTTTAACCAAAATGGTGTTTTTGTCATTATTGCTTTCCAATTCAAAATCAATTGAAACTTTTTGTTTGGCTAATGTTTTGGTGTTAAATAAAAAGCTTTGAGGAGGTGTTTCGCTATGCAGTTTAAAGCCAATTTTTAAATAAGCCTTGCCCTCACTCCAATCTTTATCCACGTAAGTCATAATATCACCCGGCTGCAAATCGGTTATAAATGCTTTTAACAGTTTACTTAATCCACCTGTAACCGAAATATTTTTTTTGCAACAAAAACTTATCAATTCAAAACCACGCTTTTCAGAACTTAACCTGATCATTTTTCGGCCTTTGCTAAATGTGGCTATGGCTATTATTTCATTATCAAAAAATAAGGCATATTTATGATAAGCATTTAAATAACCTAGTAAATGGTTTTCGTTTAAAAAGGCTTCAGCAATGGCTTTATCTACTTTTTTTACTTGGCAATTTCGAGCAAAAATAGTTTTGTTTTTACCTAAAATAGAAGCAATGATGCTTAATACAATTTCGTTTTTATGGTGCCAATCGTCTAGCCAAAATGCAGTTTTTAAAGAGCCGTAATTAATAATAATTTGACATTCTGATACACCAACAATTAGGTTTGCATCTGGAAAATGATCTAATAGCTTCTTCCTTATTATTTGATTATCTGACAAATTATTATTGAAATATAGAAAAGAATTTGGTGTAAATATTTCTTCCTACTAATTTTAAAAACAAATATTTTATTTTGGTTTTAAAATCGGCTGTTGATTTAAAATCCTTCCAATCTGTTAAGCTTAAATATTTATAATATTCCCCTTTAAATGGATGAATATTTAAATAATTCCAAGGTTTTGATGAACCAGAATAATGAACTATTCCAGGTGATGTTTTTAATATTCTTATTTCATCAGCACTATAAACTTTTAGCAAAGTGTTATTATTTACCTCAAAAACCGGACTTAACTGATTCCATTGTGGTGCAAGAGTTAATCGTTTATTATACAAATTGGCATTTAAAGCGTCTTGGTCCCAAAAAGTGAGTTTGTTGGTATGTAGTTTTATATAAGAAAAAAGCGTTTCTTGTAAATTTTGAGCAACCCAATTCTTAGCATTTATTAATAAAATTCCAGCATTAAAGTATTTGTATTTTTCATCAAAACCCAATCGAGCAGGTCCATCAAAGTTTATTTCATTTGCTGCTGCTATGGTATAATTTTCAATGTTTAAATCCCAAAGTGGTTTTAGGTTTTTGCATACCACAATATCAGTATCTAAATACAATATTTTGCTAGTTTGGTTTACTAAAATATTTGGAATTACAATTCTATAATAAGTAGCAAACGACACATGATCAGACACATAACAATCTTTAAAAAGTTCAGCGTCTAAAGAATAAAACGAAAATTTTTGTTGGTATTTAGTAACCGTTTTTTCAATTATTTTTTTATTTTCTGTGTTAATATCGGCACTAAAAAAATGTAAGTATATTTTGTTTTCCTTGTTGTTTTCAAACAATGAAGTAAGCATCACAATGGTGTGTTGTGTGTACTTATTGTCGGCTGCACATGCTATGTGAATCACTGTTTAGCTTAATTTATAAATGGCACAAGTAGCTGAAATATGTTTAAAATTGGCAGCTAATCTTACGTGTTTTTCTTTGTTAGTTATGGAAGCAATTGCGCTAGCTAATGAAAGTTTAAAAAACGAAACGAATTTAGTAACAGGGTCTAAATGTTTGGTTGAATAGTTAAAGTAAGTTCCGCAATCAACAATTTGACCTTCCACTAATTTTAAGGTTGGAAAAGCTTGTTGCAATTCATTTAAATCAGGGCGATACATCGTATCGATTGGATCTTCGTGGTAAGGAAAATTATACGGTACCGAAATAATCAATTGTGTATCGGTATTCATAATTTTAACCAATGCTTCGCAAAATGCTGTTCTTTCAGTTAAATGCTCCAATAAATTCGAACAGATTATAAAGGAGGCATTCAAACTTTTAAGTTGGGCTATAAATTCAGGATCTGTAACATCTCCTACCAAATCAACACCTTCAGCTTGTTTGATGTCAATGTTTTTTACAACACAATTTTTTTTAGCAAATTCATCAAAAAGATTTGCCTTAATGTATGGTTGAGTTACCTCAATAAACTCTTTTGTGCTAGAACCAATGTTTAGCACCAACGAGCCAGGCTGCGCATGTTTTTGAATAGTGTTTTTAAACCAAAGCGATTCTTCGTAAAGCATAATTTAGTATTTAATTCCTATTCTACCTGTATAGTCTATTCTGTTCAATAATATTTGAACATTTTGCTCTTTAAAATATTGGTCTACAGCTTCTCTAGCACCTTTCCAATGTCCGTAATCGTCAATAATAATTACACCACCTTTCACTAATTTTGGAAATAAATGTACCAACTCATGGTAAGTACTTTCGTACCAATCTGTATCCAAACGTAAAATGGCAATTTTTTCAGGAACCGTTCCCGGTATTGTATCTTCTACTTTTCCTTTCACATAATTAACTAAATTAGCAGGATAGTTAGTTTTAGCTACGTTATTCTTTACATCATCAATGGGTGCATAGCACCACATTACATCTTCTGTTGTTTTTTCTGATTGATTTAATAAGTTTTTGGCATCTTTACCTAATAAATCTGCATCCATTTCGGTAGGTTCGCTCATACCTTCAAAAGTATCGTAAAGGTAAAACTGACGATTTGCCGCATTTAATTGTGACAAACTTAACATAGCACACATGGAACTTCCACCTTTCCAAACGCCACATTCTACAATATCGCCTTCAATTTTATTTTTTACAATGTATTCAACAGCTTTGTTAAAAGAATAAAGTCTTTCTTCCGAGGTCATGGTATAAGGTTTACACATTTCCATGATTTTATTGAACGAAGGTTCAAAATCAGGAAATTTATTGACCACTTGGTTGGTTTTTATCAGCTGAAAATTAAATGGCTTAAGTAGTTTGTTTATCATTTTACAAATTTCAAAGTGCCAAAAATAATAGAATAATTTGGTTAATTAATTCATAATGGCATAACTAATTAAAATAAAAACTAAATCCTACCTTATTAGAGTAACTGTTCCATGGAAGTTAAACTTTCGTCCATTGGATCCTTCTGCATTTATTATGTAAAAATAAACGCCTTCTTGGCAATCGTTTCCTTCAAATTTTCCATCCCACCATTTTCCATTAGGCATTTGGTATTCATAAATGAATTGTCCCCATCTGTTCCAAATAGAACCATTCAGGTATTTAAGAAATTTAAAATTATTTACTTTGTTTTCAAAAAAATCGTTCAAATTATCTCCATTAGGGGTAAACACATTAGGAATTTGAATAATTATTTCACCGTCAGTAATAATTGTTAAGCTAGCTGTGTCAATGCACCCAAATTTACTAATTGCAGTTAACACAACATTGTAATTCCCAACATTTTCAAAAGTATAAGAGGGACTCGTTTGGGTAGAAGTGTTATTGCTTTCAAAATTCCAAATATACTTTGTAGCATTGATACTATTATTTGTAAACTGAACGGTTAAAGGGATAAATCCAGTTGTTAAATTTGAGCTAAAATCTGCAATGGCACTATCCAAAGAGATTTTTACCGAATCTGCTGTTTTACAGTTTCCATCACTATTTTGAACAGTTAATTTGTAAAAGCCAGTTTTAGGATTTGTTAAATTAGGGTCTAAAATACCAGGATTGCTAACTAATAGGGCTGGTTCCCAATTAAATATATCACCTTTGGTAGCAATTCCTTTTAATTGATAATTGGTTCCAGTACAAATGGTGGTGTCTAAACCTGCATCTACGATTGGTTTTTGTTTTACAATAACTTTAACTGTATCGAATGCAGGGCAAGCTGTATTAATGCTTTTGGCAATAAATTCTGTTGTTATTGTTGGAAATGCCTTTGTAATTAAGTTTGTGGAGTCAGTTAAATATTGTGGATTTAACCAACGAATTTGGCCCGTACTGGAAACACTTAAAGTAGCTGTATCATGTTCGCAAATTGTTTGATCAACGCCCGCATTTATTGGAATGATATTATTTATTACCACTTTAACACTATCGGTGTTTTTACAAAATCCATTATTTGAGGTTAAATAATAGGTAGTTGTCAAACTAGGTTTAGCATAGGTAACAAAAGCATTTGAATCAGTAACAAAAATTCCTGGATTCCATTTGGCAACTCCTTGGCCTGAACCATTTAGTAAAAAACTGTCCTTTTCACATATTTGCCCACCTAAACCTGCCTCTACCAATGGCAATGGTCTTACTAACACATTTACTGTGTCGTAATAAGTACACGAACTAAATCCACTTTTGACTATATAATCAGTTGTTACACTAGGTTTTACAAATGGGTTTGAAATCGTTGAATCACTCATGTTTATTGCCTTTATCCAATTATAATTAAAACCACCCGTTGCATCAAGCCTAACTGAATCTCCCAAACATATTTCAAGGTTTGCTCCTGCATTTAATGTTAAAGGTATAGAAACGGCTACATCAACAGTATCGTGTTTTACGCACGTACCCGCAATGGAGGTCAATACATAATATGTTGAAATGTTTGGTTTTACATATGGGTTTAAAATAGTTGTATTAATAAGACCTGTTTTTGTTTCCCAAAAAAACGAGCCAATGGCTGAGCCACTTAGTTGAACACTATCACCTGGGCAAATTCCTTTGTTTGTTCCTGCATTTGCAGCAATTTGGGTCACGGTTATTTTAACAGTATCGCGAGCAAAACAATTTCCATCCTGCGCTAATAAAATATAATTTGTTGTAATTGTTGGTTTTGCAAAAGTGTTTGATATTAAACTATCGGTTAATCCTAATTTAGGATACCATTTTAGTGTATTTGCTCCAGAGCCATTTAATTGAATACTGTCGCCTAAGCATATAGTTTGGCTAGTTGAAGCATTGCTAACTGGCGCAAAAACCGTAATGTTAATGGAATCGCGCTTAGTACAAGTTCCACTTGTGGATTCTAATATATATTGTGTGGAGGTTTGCGGTTTAACATAGGGGGAAAGCTGATTAGGATTAGTTAAACTTGCATTTGTTTGCCATAAAAATGAACCCAATGCTGTTGCGTTTAATTGTATGCTATCACCTTTGCAAATTGATGTGTCTTTACCAAGTTGAACAAATACCTGATTTACTAAAATTTGAACGGTGTCTCTTTGAACACACCTGCCAATTGTTGCAATCAAATAGTAAATACTATTAATGGTTGGTTTAGCAAATGTTACAATATTTGAAGTATCTGATAAGTAGTTTTTTGGTGTCCATTGTAAACTACCTGTACCTGTGCCGTTTAACAGAATGCTATCGCCTAAACAAATGGTTTTATCAATACCTGCCGTTGCCGTAGGACTATTAACTGTAATTTTCACTGTATCTCTACTTATGCAACCTAAATTGGTAACTTTTAAAATAAAATTGGTTGTTATACTTGGTTTTGTGAAAGTGTTTAATGCATTGCTATCTGTTAAAAATGGTGTACTTTCCCATTTAAATGTACCAATGGCGGTTCCATTTAATCTTATACTATCACCATTACAAATAGTTGAATCAATCCCAGCCAAAGCTAAAATAGGCTTAATATTAACCTTTACTGTATCGTAAGCAATACAACTTCCACTAATACCCCTCACAATATAATTAATTGTATCTGTTGGTTTTACAATCGGGTTAAAAATATTTGCATTGCTTATACCTGTGGATGGTGTCCAAAAGTAAAAAGTTGCTCCAGAAGCAGTAAGTTGAACACTATCACCTCTACAAATTGTGGCGTCAATGCCTGCATTAACTGAGATATTTGTTAAAGTTAATGTTATTTCTTCCGATGAATCTATTTCACTACAATTATTAGTTACCTTAAGTTTGAAGGTGCCCGATGTTTTTGCAAAATAATTAAATTTAGTAGCGCCAGCAATTGCAATATTGTTCTTAAACCATTGAAAAGAAATGCCATTCATAGAATCAAGGGGTTGCAGTAAAACACTATCACCACTGCAAATATTTGTATTGGTTGGTTTAAGTTTAAAAGGGGCTGTTGGTGCTAATTTTGCAAAATAAGAATCCTCAGTCCCAGAACTTGTTAATGTATTTGCTCCGAAAGAAGCAGTATTTGAAAAGAAACCACAAGTGTACATATTACCCAAATTGTCCGTAATGGTAGTATTACAATAATCAGATCCAGATCCACCAATTTTTATTGCATTTAAAGTCGTACCATTTGATTTATCTAACACACAAATAAATCCATCACTTCCTCCGTTTGAAGTTAGTGAAAAACCATTACCAAAATTTGAAACATTTTCAAAATTTCCAGATGATAAAACTTTGTTATTATCAGCAACACTCATTTGCCAACTATAATCAACTCCTGAACCTCCAACAGATTTTGCCCATAATAATAAACCTGAGCTATCAAGTCCAGCTATATTAACATCAAATTGCCCATTGTTTGTAATTGTTATTCCAGCTCCTGGAGATGAAGACGAAAAAGTAGTGGTACTTCCTGAATAATTTCCTGTGATAAAAACATTGCATATTTCGTCAACAACAATCCCATTTATACCTTCATTTGCTGAACCTCCCATTCCATTAACCCATATCCAATTTCCACTACTAGTTGCTTTGGCAATAAATCCACCCCACAAAGCAGTGTTATTAATTGTTAAAGTGCCAAATGTTGCAGTGCCACCTCCATAGGCAAAATTACCACCAAGATAAATATTGTTTTGGTTATCGGCACAAATTGACGATGGAACATCAATTAAAGTACTTCCGGCTTTAGTAACCCATTTTAAAACACCACTTGTGTCATACTTTGCAACAAAAATATCAAAAGATCCAATGCTAGTTAAATTTGTTGGGAGTCCAATTCGTGTTCTAAACGTTGCGGTTGATTTAAAGCAGCCGGTTAACAATAAATCTCCATTGTTATCAATGTTACAATCAGTTCCTTCGTCATTATCTGAACCACCAGAATTTATTACCCATTTTAAAACACCATTCGTATCATACTTTGCTAAAAATATTTCGTCACCACCAGTTGAAACAATAGTTTGTGATGAGCCTGAAGTACTCGTAAAAGTTGCTGAACCACTAAAAGTACCTGTAGTGTATAAGTTACCTTTATTATCATATTTAACTTTTAAAAAAAAATTACTTCCACATTCGCTTCCTGTACTGCCTATAGTATTTTTCCAAATCAAATTTTTATTGCAATCCATTTTTGAAAGGTAAATATCCCAAGAACCTGCGGAGGTAATGGACCTAGATGCCAAATTACCATTTCCTGGAAAAACTAATGTTCCATTATAAGCACCCATTAAAAAAATATTTCCATGATTGTCTAATGCCATAGATTTCGCAAAATCAGAACTTGTGCTTCCAATCTTTTGAGCCCATTTGAAATTTTGAGCATTTATTACATTGAACTTAATAATTAATAGTATTAGTAAAAGATTTTTTTTTACCATTTATTGCTAAATTAAGTCGCAATAATACGAAAAAAAATTTCTCTAAAAACACTTCATTTTAGTTTAAATCAGTCCTAAAGTTTTACTTTTTATTAAGTTTTTTACTCTAAATCACTACTTTTGCATAAAAAAATTGTGTTAAATACTCCTGTACTTTTTCTAATATTCAATAGACCCAATACAACAAAAATAGTTTTTGAGAGTATTAAGTCTGTTAAACCGATTAAGCTATATGTTGCCGCGGATGGGCCCCGCGACACCAAAATTGGTGAAAAGGATTTGTGTGAACAAACCAGGGCAATAATTGAATTAATAGATTGGGATTGTGATGTGAAAACTTTGTTTAGAGAGAAAAATCTAGGTTGTAAATTAGCAGTAAGTTCGGCTATAGATTGGTTTTTTGACAATGAAGAACAAGGAATAATTTTGGAAGATGATTGTTTACCTCACATCACATTTTATAAATATTGTGAAACTCTTTTAGAGTATTACAAGGAAGATTGCCACATTGGACATATTGGAGGTGACAACTTTCAAAAGGGAATAAAAAGAGGTGAAGGATCCTATTATTTTTCTCAATATAATTTTATTTGGGGTTGGGCTACCTGGAGAAGATCATGGAAAAATTATGATGTTGAAATGAAATATTATCCTAGCTTTAAATCTAATCAAGGACTAGAAAAAATTTTTAATAGAAAAATAGAGCATCAGTTTTGGTACCAGGGTTTTGATAATATGTTTAATGGTCTTATTAATAGCTGGGATTTTCAGTGGACTTTTGCCAATTGGAAAACTAATTCTATCAGCATTTTACCAAACGTTAATTTAATTTCAAATATAGGGTTCGGAGCCGATGCAACACATACAACAAACTCAGGAAATAAAGATATTGAAAACTTACCAACTTTTGCCATGGATGCTAATTTGGTTCACCCAAAAAAAATTGTAGTAGATGTAAAAGCAGATGAATTTGCCTTTGATTTACTCTATAGAAAACCTAATATTTTTAAGCTGGTTTATAAAAGGTTAATCAAAACTTTTAGTTATTAGGTTTAGCCATTTTTACAAAATTCAAACCATACTCTTTCATCAAGTTTTGGTTTTCTGTATAGGCTTTTGCTTCGTTTTCTGAGTTTGGTCCTGGCTTTAATTGGTAAATATTAGCTTCAATTTTATTGGCCAAATCCACCTCATTACTCATTTCAAAAAACCAAGTATTAGGTGGGTTTTGTTCTAAGTGAACTTCAAAATTGCTTAAAAAAATATGTTTGCCAAGTGAGCGTCCGTCTTCTACCACTGTGCTCCAACCCTCAAATTGCGATGGTTGAATAATGGCTAGTGACCTACGAATAAGTTGAATTTGATCGTGACGCGAAATAAAACCTAATACTTTTAATTGGTTTGATACTCCTAAATCTTCAGCTAGTTTTAAAAGTGATGGATAATAATCGGGGTTCCTAAAATCTTCGGTTGCGCCTGTGCATACCACTGTAATTTCAATGCCTTTTTGTTTTAATAAACTCATGGCTTTTATTACTGTTGGGTGGTCTTTGTGTTTCCAAAATTGATTGCACACTATAAAAAAATTATCAGGCAAATTGAATTTTTGTTGTACAGCAATGGCATCACTATCAAACCAATTTTTATTGGCATTACTTACAAAACGCAATAAATAAGCATTATTAGCGTAGGCAGGAAAAAACTTTTTATAATCGTTTAGTGCATGCTGACTGCTAAAAGCTAAAATTGGAGATTGTTCTGCAAGGTTTTTATTCCTATTTTCTCTTCTATTATATTCTTCAGTAGAAAAAAGATGTGGCAAATGTTTGTATTGAAAATCAGGTATCCACCCACCCCAATTAAATATCCATTTTTTAGGAAAATTGCCCGGAGGGTAGTAAAAATCTATCTGCCTGAAATTAAAAATTTTTAAACGTAAAAAAGCTGGTAAAAGCGAAATGATTTTATAAAAACCAAGCACAAAGATATTATCAATAAAAATATGGTCTAATAATGGCTTTATATCATCAGGCACTTCTTTTATATTTCGAGTAGCTAGGCTCAGTTTAATTTTTTCACGCTCTACCTTATCTATTTTGCTGATGGCATGAATTAAGTTGAAAATATAAATATTTCCTGCATGCCAATTAGGGTCAGAAATAAGGTGGAGGCAAATATGTAACTTTTCGTTTTTCAATTTGTTGTATTATAAGCTATTTAGCCAATTAGCTGTTTTTAAAAGACCGTCATTTAAACTAACTGCTGTATTGAAACCAAGTTTTTTAAGAGCTGAAATGTCAGCTTGCCAATTATTAGGATCGCCTTGCTTTTGTTTGTTATTAAAACTGAAAGTGAGGTTCGGGTTTAAATGTTTATAAAACTCAGTAACCACGTCTTTTATGGTAGTTTCATTTCCAGATGAAATATTAAATGCACTTCCATCAAAGGAAGCATTTTCAAAAATTAAATCAATACCTTTTACCAAATCATCAATATAAATAAAATCGCGCGATTCAGCGCCCGTTCCATACACTTCAATTTGTGATGGATTTTGAATGGCTTTTTGGTGTAAATCCCAAAACAGTTGTTTTTTCAATCCTGGTCCGTAAGCCGAAAAAACCCTTAAACTGCAAGTAGAAAGCCCAAAAAAACGATGGTATTCTTTTATTAAATATTCACTTTGAAGTTTATGAAAACCATAAGGAGATAAAGGGTTTTTACCACTTTCTTCTGCTATAGGCAATTTTTCAGGATTGCCATAAACTGCGGCACTTGAAAAATTAATAAACTTACATTTAGGCTGATAAGTACGAATACTAACCAAAATTTTATGAACGTTTAAAACATTTAGTTCAAAATCGATATCTGGTTTATCGAACGAGAAACCAACATGAGCCGAGCCTGAAGCATTGATACACAAGTCATAATTTTGATTTTTAAAAAGTTCATCAAAACTCGTGTTATTTTTATTTAATTGGCTGTAATTGGGATTATTGTCAATGTTTGCTGACACTCCCGCCTCAAACACTTGGTAATTTTTACTTTTGTAATAGTTTACACAATGCGAGCCAATAAATCCTTTGCTTCCAATTATTAAAATGTTCATCGGTATAGCTTATTTGTTTTTAGTAAATTCTAAGCAACAAATAGCTCTGGAATGAGCTGCATTGTCATCTCCTTGTCCTACTCCTTTGTGTGGGTTGAATGAAACTGCATCTCTACATTGGTCTGCTGTGCTGTTTTCCCATCCATTTTTTGTATATTTTATATAGTTTTCAATATAAGTTCCATTATCTTTCATTTTATTTATAATTAATGTTACCATTTCGGTATCAAATTGCTGAAAGAATCCTTGATTTTCAAACTTTCCATAAGGAAAGGTGATTAAAAGTTTTCCTCCTTTTTTTACAACCCTAATGAGTTCATCAATTACTTTTAAGTATTCAAAACTTTTTGCTGTTACATCTTTATTTTTTTCTAACTCATAGCCATAAATTGAATTGTCCATGTCGATGTGTTCAATTGTTGACTGACATACAACTTCATCAAAAAAGTTTTCCTTGAAAGGAATATCTCTAAGATCACCAAATGCGTAGGTTACACGTTGGTTAATGAAGTTGATTGACTCTGGATAAAAAGTATAAATTGAGAGTTCTTTTTCTTTTAATGAATTATGGCTAATTATTTCAGGAAAATTGAATGTGGACCCTGCATCTAAAATTTTAGACCCTTTGTTTTTTGATAATCTGCTAAAAATCCATGGATATTCTACTATTCTTTCATCCATTGCGACCCCAAATTGTTTTGGTATTCTATTCTCTGAAAATTCGTGTAATAAATTTTCATTACAAATATTCTTTTGGGTTTGTTCCCAACGAACATCCAAATATCCATAACTCCAAGGTTTCTTGTTTGAGTTCTTATATACTAGTTTGCGTATAGGAGAAATTATTTTTTTTATTTTTTTTATCATTATTTATCTGTTTGAATACCCAATAATCTTTCCTGGATTGCCTATAACAATTGCAAAATCTGGAACATCTTTTGTAATTACACTACATGCGCCAATAATAGCACCTTTACCTATGGTTGTTCCTTTTAATATACTTGCATTGAATCCTATCCAAGCATCGTCTTTAATAATAATTTTTCTTTCCTTTAAGTCAAGGTTGTTAGTTGGATGACCTTTTGTAATAATGTGCTTTTGGTGTTCATGTCTTAAACTTGAATCTATAGGATGCGAAATATTATCGTGTATATTAACATTATGTGCAATTAAAACACGGTGACCAATAAAAATTTCTTTTGCGGACCAAATTCTTGTTCCTTCCCCAATGTAGCAGTAATCTCCAATTTTAATACATCCACCGTGGGCAAATAGTAAAAGCTCTCCTCGTATATGGGTAAATGAACCAATTTGTATATTATTCTTTTTTTGTGTAAAATTAAAAACTCTACTTTCAATATAAAAAAATGAGTCCTTTCCAATAATTGCCAATGAATTAAAATATATATTCTTCCATTTTAGATGTAACCACTTAAAAGAAAAGAAATTAAAAAATTTATTAAGTATTCTTACTAGCATCTCGATTGTTAAACTTGGATTTTTTACCTTTTATAGACTGTTTTTCATTTATGCAATTATATCAAAATTTACATTATTTATGAAATGGAATATATTTTAAAGATGAAATGTTTATTAGTTAATTTGTTCTAAAGGATATTAACTCCGAAAATTGCATTTAATTCCTATCATTTTGAAAATCCTATTGCTCGATAACTATGATTCGTTTACCCATATGCTTAAAGATTATATTGAGCAATGTGGTGCTGAATGTATGGTTTTTCGTAATAATGAAATTTCTGTTGCTGAAATAGATTTGTTAAATTTTGATGCCATGGTAATTTCTCCAGGACCTAAAGCGCCAAAAGATGCAGGTATTTTAATGGAACTGATTACTTGTTTTTACAATAAACTTCCAATTTTGGGTGTTTGCCTAGGGCATCAAGCTTTGGCGCAATATTTTGGTGCTAATCTAACCAAAGCGCAATTGCCTAGGCATGGAAAAGTTGATTTAATGGAACATAATCACGATGAAATGTTTAAGAATGTACCATCTCCATTTTTTGCTACTCGATACCACTCTTTAATTATCAATAATTTGCCCGAAATCCTTATTCCTACTTGCTTTTGCAATGGTGAGTTAATGGCTTTTAGACATCAAAATTTACCTATTTGGGCAGTGCAATTTCATCCTGAGAGTAGCCAAACTGTTTTTGGAATTGAAATAATCAAAAACTTTATAAATCAAATATCAAAAACTAAATTGTTGCAAACCTAGTTATAGTAAGTATATTTGTTTAAATTTATTCATGTTTGCATATCAACTTATATCTAACGAAATGTTTGCTTTAAAACCTAGCGACTCTGCATCGAGTGCATCGGTTTTTATGGAAGATTGGCAGGTAAAGGATTTACCTGTGGTGCAAAATGGCAAACTAATTGGAACTGTTAATGAAAAAGTACTTTTTGACAATGAAGATGAAAAAGTAGCCAATATTTTAAACTCAAATGCTGCCTTTTGTTTTGAAAACACGCACTTTTATGATTTGCTTAAATTGCTTTTTATTGGAAATATATCAGCTATTTCGGTTTTAGATAAGGAGCAAAATTTTAAAGGAATTATAGCCTCCAAAGATTTAGCCAAACAACTTTTTGACCACAGCACGCTTGCGCAAGATGGAGGAATAATAGTATTGCAAATGAATGCACGCAATTATTCATTGGCCGAAATTGCTAGAATTACAGAAGTGAACAATGCTAAAATTTTATACCTTCACGTAAATCCTTTGGCCGATGCTGAAAATAATATTCAAGTTTCGTTAAAATACAATATCACTGACCTAAAATACATCATTGCTACTTTTGAGCGATTTAATTACCAAGTTGTTTTTAGCAGTCAGCAAACAGATGAAGACGATGCTTCAAGCAAAAGATACGATTGGTTAATTAAATATTTGAACACATAAAAAACTATGCATTTAGCCATTTTTGGTAGATATTTTAAAGAAGAACGCTACACTGAATTGCAGCAGTTTTTTGATTATTTAAAAACCAGTAAAATTAATTTTACGGTTTATAGAAAGTTTTTAGAAGATGGCTTGCGCAATGGCTTAAACGTTTCGCCAAATACCAAAACATTTGATACTTACGAGGATTTTAATAAGAGTAATTTTGATTACGTTGTGAGCATTGGTGGCGATGGAACCATATTGATGTGCTTAGAGTTTGTGCGTGAAAAAGAAACACCCATAATAGGTATTAATACTGGAAGATTAGGTTTTTTGGCTGGGGTTGCCGCCAAAGATGCATGCCTCATGGTAGATGAATTAGCCAAAGGTCGTTATAGCATAGACTCACGTACTGTATTAAAATTGGATAGCAATAAATCAGATATGTTTGGTGGTGTAAAATACGCCTTAAACGATTTTGTGATTCATAAAAAAGACAGTTCGAGTATGATTACTATTCATACTTTTATAAATGGCGAATTTTTAAACTCTTATTGGAGCGATGGCCTTATAATTTCAACCCCAACAGGCTCTACGGGTTATAATTTAAGCTGTGGTGGACCTATTTTGTATCCATCATCAGCTAGTTTGGTTATTACCCCAATTGCACCACATAATTTAAATGTAAGGCCAATTATTATTTCTGATAATAATGTAATTTCATTTCAAGTTGAAGGAAGAAGCACCTCGTTTTTAGCCACATTAGATTCGCGTTCAGAAAGCATTGAAGCCAATACCGAATTAGCAGTAAGTAAAGCAGGTTTTAAAATGAATCTTTTACGTTTAAATAATGAAAACTACCTAAAAACGCTACGTGAAAAATTGATGTGGGGAATTGACAATAGAAATTTTAAAAATAGTTGATTTTATAATAATGGTTACAAGAGACACCCTAATCATTATGTTTGTCTTACTTTGCTTTTTAGCTTTGGTTTTTTACAATGAACAAAGAAGCAAGACATTAGTAAATGAAATAAAGAAACATCCTAAGATAGTAACCGCTATTATTACTGATTGGAAAAGTATCAAATACAATTATAGCATATTTGTTAAGTTTAAGTTTAGTGGTAAAATTATAGAAAAAAGTTTTTCCACTCCAACTTCTAAATGTAAAGAGGTGGGAAGATTAGTTTCTGTTATTTTAGATTCAACAAATGCTGAAAATGCTCATTTATTATTATTGCCAAAGGATTACAGTAAATTTGATTTATCTTTTCCAGATAGCATGTTATGGACAAAAACATGTTTTGAAATAGATTAATTTGGCCTAATAAGTTTGAATTGGCTTTTGGCTGTGCGGTTTATTTTTTTCTTTATTTTAAAATAATAAGCAGTTATTTTATTTCAATTTTTTTCCCAAAAGTGAGGGTTTTCAAATCTAGTTTTACGTAATAATAGTCGTTTTCTGAATTTCTAAAATCGTGGTCATCGTTAGCATCTCGTTGAATTTTTATCATGGCAAAGTTCAGCTTTTCAAATATTTCAAATGATTCAACATTTTCACTAGTTGAGGTTAATGCCCTCAAATTATTTCCGTAAATATCGCATACATAAAGCACTGCTGGATCATTTTCGTCAATTTTACCATTGTTATTATAATCAATATTTTTTACCCTACAAAAAAAGTGTTGTTTAGTAAAATTCCTATTTGGTTTTTTGTTGTAAAAGGTTTCATATCGGTTATAAACATTTAAAATATAGGTATTGTGTTCAAATAATCTTTTACTACTATCAGTAACAAAGTTGTAGAAAATTAAATTTGCACAAACATCTTCCCAATTGGCAATTTTGTTATTTGAAAAATAGTTAGAATTATAGCTAATTGGTAAAACAATAGTAGAGGAACTATCAACCATTATTGGATTTTCAAAATCGAATTTTTGGCTACTACTTTGTGCAAATATTTGGTTACAGAATAAAAATGTAACCATTAATATGAAAAGAGATTGGGTGTTACGATGGGCCATTTTGTTAAACATTTCAGCTCATACGCAATGGGAATTAGTTTTGTTACTCTTTTTCTAAAAATACATTTTACAAACAAAAATTCCTGCAATAACACAAACAAAATCTACCAAAAGCATAATGCTTAAAGTATAGCGACTGTCTTTAATATTTACTGAACCAAAATACAATGCTACCACATAAAAAGTAGTTTCGGCCGCACCTTGAAACAAGCACGATAATTGACCAGTAAGGCTATCGGGACCATAGGTTTTCATAGCATCAAGCATAAAACCACGCGAACCACCTGCGCTGAAAGGACGCATAATGGCAACAGGAATTGCATTGATAACTTGTGGATCTACTTTAAAAACGTTTAACAAAGAAGTAATTCCTCCCATAACTATATTCATTAAACCTGAATTACGGAAAATACTTAAAGCCACCAGCATGGCAATCATATAAGGCAATACGCGAACACCAGTAGTAAATCCATCTTTAGCACCATTAACAAACGAATCGAAAATATTGGTATTATTGGCTTTAAACACTTTTTCGTTTAAAATGCCATAACCAATTATGGCTAGAATAATAAATAACAAAACACCATTGCTTAAGTTACCCGTAAAGTGAAATTTTTCAATTCCATCTAATTTATTTACATAAAATAAAACCAAACCAATTAAGGCACTAACTGCTGTTACAAAACCAATAACTACTAAATTTATTAAGTTAATGCGTTGTTTGATACTTACAAAAATTAGAGCTGCCAATGTTCCTACAAACGATGTAATAATGGTAGGCAACATAATATCTGGAGGGTTTACAGCGTTTTGCGCAGCTCTATAACCAATTATTGAGGTTGGAATTAAGGTTAAACCTGCAGCATGCAAACACAAAAACATAATTTGACTATTGGAAGCCTTTTCTTTGTCGGCATTTACTTCTTGCATACTTTCCATGGCTTTTAAACCAAAAGGAGTTGCGGCATTATCTAATCCTAAAAAATTAGCTGCAAAATTCATGGTCATAAAACCATAAGCCGCATGCCCTTTGGGCAATTCAGGAAATATTTTTACAAAAAATGGTGTTAATACTTTAGCTAATTTAGTAATAGCATTCGAATCGTTTAATAAATGCAATAAGCCACAGAAAAAAGTTAAGTAACCAATTAATGGCAACCAAATATCGATAATGGTATTTTTACATGTAACAAAAATACCATCGGCCGACTGTTTACCCTTACAAACTCCAACTATTCCATTGTCTAAAAGCCTATAAACAGTATCGTTTTGAGCAAAACCTGTCGCCTTATTTAATTGCATATTGGTAAATAAAACCGAATCAGTTTGTTGAAAATGACTTGCTTGAAATTCAGCCACCACCAAAGCATCATTTTGTTTTCCATTAACCAATTGGCCAAGGTTATACATTTGGTTACTGCCAAGCATATAAAAAATAAAAACGATGCTTAACGCTATAATAAAAGACCAAAATCTACTTAATGCCATGCTGTAAAAGTTTATTGAACAATGCTAATGTTTTTAAAAGAAAGCTAAAAACAAAAATTCTAGGCAATTGTGGATATGTCAATTCATCATATACACAAATTATCTTTAGTTCAATGGTTTTCCGCTGTAGAAGTCTAATACTTTTTTTCTAAATACCAATTCGTATTTGGCTTGCAAGTAATCTGTTTCAGCTTTTACATAACTATTTTTTGATGCTAAATAATCTGTCAGGCTCAAACCGCCTAGTTCAAATTGTTTTTCGCTAATATCAACCGCTTCTTTGTTTGCTTCTAAAGATTGCAAAGCAGCAGTATGTCTTAATTGCGCATTTTTAAAGTTCAATAAGGCGGTGTTTATACTTTTAAATAAATTTTGTTGTGTTTGTTTTTCGGTAAGTTTAGCCACCTCCATTTGTATGGTAGCTTTTTGAATATTGGTATTCACACTCCAACCGTTAAAAACGGGAATTGATAATGTAAAGCCTAAACTGGTACCAAAGTTTTTACTCATTTGGCTGCTAAATGAAATAGTTTCTGTGTTTGGATAAACAAACCTAACTGTGTTTACAACCTGATTTGTTCCTTCTACTGTTCCAATTTGAAATGGTGAAAATGTTGGGTTTCCAATTCCCTGAGTATTCAATGTGGTGTAAAATGAACTCAAACTCCCATTCAAACTAATACGTGGGCTTCGGCCACCAAGTGCCACATAGTGTTGTAAACTTGCACTGCGTTCGCGTTGCTTTGCAGCTAATACATCGGGGCTTTGTTTTTCAAAATCGTTATAAATAGCCAGAGGCGTGCGGTTTTCATCTTCTATTACCACTTTGTTTACATCTAGTTTAACAATTTTATTGGCTGTATCGGGTTGCAAATCTATTAACTGCCAAAGGTCTAAATAAGCGCTGTTTAATAAATTTTGTTGCGTAATTAAGTTTAACTCTTCGCTTGCTAATTGGGCTTTTAATTGCAAAAGTTTACTTTTATTTAAACCACCTAAATCATACAGTTTTTGCTGGCGATTAAGCTGAGTTCTGGTAGTGGCTATTTGGTTTTTTGCAGCATCTAATGCTTCATTTTGTTGCAGTACTCTTAAATAAGTATTGGCTACATTTAATTTTAAAGTATTTCGAGTATTTTCTAAATCATGTTTACTTGCTTGGTAATCGCTCTCTTTCAAACGAATGGTATTTACAGTTTGGAAACCATTAAACACAGGCATACTAGTAGATGCACCTAAACTATTGGTTCTAAAAGCCAAATTCTCTTCTGGAGTATTGGTTCGTGGGTTAATATTAAAACCTGTTTGCCAGTTATTGGTAGCTTGAGCATTTAAGTTTGGCAAAGCATTTAGTTTGCTTTGTTTGGCATCTATTTGTGCATTTTCGGTTTGTAGGTTCTGTTGCTTGGTTTGTATATTATTTTGCAATGCAATATTTACACACTCTTCTAGCGAGTATGTTTTTTGGGCAAAAACACTGCTTTGCATAGTTAAAAATGCTACACTAAAACAAAAAAATACTTTGACATTAACTTTTAACATATACTGTTTTTTAGAAAAATTATTATTGTAAAAACCAAACGAAGGTTATTTTGCAGGCGCAAAATAATGTTTAAATACACAATACCACATTTACTTCGTTGGATTTATCCAAATTATACATGGAAGGTAAAAACCTCTGAAAAAGTGGTTTATTTTACTTTTGATGATGGTCCTCATCCCGAAATTACACCGTGGGTTTTGGAGCAGTTGGCTATTTATAATGCCAAGGCTACTTTTTTTATGGTTGGCGATAATATGGTAAAGTATCCTCAAATTGTAAATCAGGTACAAAAATCAGGATGTAAAATAGGAAATCACACCTTTAATCATTTAAAAGGTTGGTCAACTGAAACCGAAACCTATTTAGAAAATTTTAGAAAAAGTGAAGCTGTTTTGGAAACACAATCATTTCGTCCACCATACGGTCGCATAAAAACCAAGCAAGCTAAAGTTATTTTAAAATCGCACCAAGTAATTATGTGGGATAGGCTTAGTTGTGATTATGAGGCAAATTTGAACATTCAAGAGAGTTTAAACGCCATGAAACTTCTGCCTGCAAATGGCTCTATTTTTGTTTTTCATGATAGTGAAAAGGCCTTTCACAATTTAAAAATCCTGCTACCCCAATTATTGCATTTTTATCAAAAAAATGGATATTCATTTTATGCAATTTAGTTAAAAGAAATTACCACTTCTTTACTGCTATTCGCATATTAATTTTACTACTTTAAATCGGATTTTTCAATTTTTTTCTAAAATGTCGCAGCTGTTAAAATAGATAATAATGCAATTTAAATAAATATACTGCTTTCTGGGTTATTTCATCTTTGCTTAATATAAGTCCTTATATTTTTGGTTGTTGTATAATGTGTAAAAACTCACAAGTTTTCAACAAACCATAAAGTATAAAATAAAACAAAAAAAGTATATGAAAGTACAGTTACAAAAAAATAGTCTTACCCGGATTTTATCCAAAATACTATTACTTTTTACAGTAAATTTGATCGTCTTGAATGTATATGCTCAAGCACCTTCAATTACAACTTTTAGTCCAATTACTGCTGCTGTGGGCTCTTCTGTAACCATTACTGGAACAAACTTTAATAGCACAGCAGCTAATAATGTAGTATTTTTTGGAGGTGTAAAGGCATCCACTCCAACAGCTGCTTCTTCAACAAGTTTAACTGTAAATGTTCCCGCAGGTGCAACATTTGGAAATATATCAGTAACCAACCTGTCCAATCGTTTAACGGCATTAAGTTTAGCTAAGTTTACCCCAACCTATACACAGATCTTATCATGTATGAGTAGTGGTAATTTTACAAGTGGCAATTTTACCACAGGCAGCACTACCGCTTCCATTGGTGCAAATAGAACAACTATTGCAGACATGGATAACGATGGTAAGGCGGATGTTCTTGTTACTAATAATAATGTTTCTTCCATTTCGGTTCTTAGAAACATAAGTACTAGTGGTACTATAAGCTTAGATACAAAAATAGACTTCAATGTTGGCGGTAATCCTAATTCTGTTGGTGTTGGGGATATAGATGGTGATGGCCTTTTAGATGTTGTTGTTTCAAATAAAGGCAATGATATTTCAGTACTAATAAACACAAGTACATCACCTAATATTACATTTTCTTCTCCAATAACTATTTCTGCAGCAAATCAACCTCGTGAAGCAGCATTGGCAGATTTTAATGGTGATGGTTTATTGGATTTAATATATGAAAGGGGTAGTGCCAATTTAATAGAAGTAAGGTTAAATACCAGTACAGGCACTGGAGTTGGAAATGTAAGTTTTGGTTCTCCAACCTCTTTGTTTGGCGGAAATGGAAACGTTTCTGTTGGACTTGGAGATTTTGATGGTGACGGAAAAGTAGATGTTGTAGTTCCTATGGCTAATACTTCTGAGTTACATATTTGGAGAAATACTAGTTCATTATCAACTTTAAGTTTTACAAAAAACAGCCCAGTGTTAACATCAATTTCGCAAGCTTGGGATATTGAGGTAGCTGATTTTGATGATGATGGAATGTTAGATTTAGCATTAAGTAATATTGGATTAAGCAATATTAAAGTTTTAAGAAATACTTCTACAACTGGAGCTATTTCTTTTGGTTCTGTTCAAACATTTACAACTGTTGGTCCTAGTTATGGTATTGGAGTGGGTGATATTAATGGTGATGGTAAGGCAGATATTGCAACATCTAGACCAGATGTGCTATTCAATAATAGTACCTCGGGTACAATTAGCTTCACTTGTCTAGTAGGTGTGGCAATTGGCAGTAATCCAATAAGCGTTGCAGTTGGTGATTTAGATAATGATGGAAAACCAGATATTGCTCAATCCAATAGCAATACTACTGTAACAATTTATAGGACCAATATTGCTTTATCAAACAATGCTAACTTAAGTTCTTTATCATTAAGTTCAGGAACTTTAAGCCCAACTTTTGCTTCGGGAACAACAGCTTATTCAAGTATCGTTAATAGCATAACTTCATCTATAACAGTTACTCCAACAAAAACAGATGCAGGTGCATCCATCCAAGCAAGAGTAAACGGTGGAACTTATGCAACTGTTACTAGCGGTAGTGCATCTAGTGCATTGTCATTAAATTTTGGAACAAATACTATTGATGTTAAAGTAACTGCGGAAGATGGCACAACCTTAAAAACTTATACTATAACAGTAACAAGAATAACACCTCCGGGCAATGCTTTGGCTTTTGATGGTTCTGACGATAATGTTAGTATTAATAATACCATAGGAAATTTTGGAACTGGAGATTTTACCATTGAAACATGGGTAAAAACAACTAGTTCTTCATCAGGTACAATCATAGCAAAACGTAATGCTAATAGCAATGGAAACTTTTTTATGTTAGGGTATGGATCTAATGGAACTATCTATTTAGAAATTAATGAAACTAATATGGCAGATTATACTGCAATTACTAGTACAACTGGGTTTAATGATGGTCGTTGGCATCACGTTGCAGCAATTCGTAATTCTGGTCAATTATTTTTATATATCGATGGTCAGCAAGCAGCAACTCCTGTAACTATTAATGGCAATCCAAATATTAACAATTCAGTTACCACTACTTTAGGTCAGTTTTTAAATGTTACTAATCCTTGGAATAGATTTAATGGATCAATAGATGAAGTTCGTATTTGGAATGTAGCAAGAACAACATCAGAATTTATTCCTAATTCTTTCAACCCAATTAGTGCTTCATCAACTGGGTTAGTAGCATATTATAATTTTGATAACGGAATAGCTGACGGAACAAACACAGGATTAAATACCTTAAATGACTTAACAAGTAATGGAAACAACGGAACTTTAAACAATTTTGGTTTAACAGGTTCAAACTCAAATTGGGTTGAAAGTTATGCTATGGTGGTTCCAATTTTTACAACTGCTACAAATATTACAAACAATGGCTTTACTGTTAATTGGAACGCCCCAGCGATTGGAACAGTTGATAATGGATACCGTTTGACAGTTTCCACTTCACTAACATTTGCAACTCAAATTGCAGGTTCTCCATTTTCAGCATCTAGTACTTCGAAAACTTTAACTGGATTAAACCCTGGAACTACTTATTTTTACAAAGTAAATGCAGATAAAACCTCAGTTACTGGTACCGGAGGATATTCCCAACTTAATATCAATACTACTTTAAATCCTTCCATTTCAACAACAGGAACATTAAGTGCCTTTACAGCTTGTACTGGTTTAGTATCAGCAGAACAAAATTTTTCAGTAAGCGGTTCAAACCTTTCAACAGATATAATTATAACCCCTCCATCAGGATATGAAGTTTCAACTACTTCAGGTTCAGGTTTTGCTACGAGTGTTTCCTTAACACAAACTAGTGGATCGGTAAACAGTACTACCATTTATGTAAGGCTTACCAATTCTGCTTCTGGTTCACCAGCTGGTAATATTAGTTGTACTTCTACAAGTGCTACTACACAAAATATAGCTGTGAGTGGAACGGTAACTTCATTACCTACTATTTCTTCAGCAACTAAACTTTCATACAACGGTTCAGACTTAACTTGTAATGGACAAAGCAATGGTCAAATAACTGTTGTTGGAGCAGGTGGAACTGGTGCTTTACAATATTCAAATGGCGGAGCTTATCAAGTAAGTAACGTATTCACAGGTTTAGGTTCAAATTCATACACTTTAATAGTAAAAGACGCTAATGGTTGTTTGTCATCGTCATCAGTTGTAACCATCAACGAACCTACTGCATTAAGCGGAACAGTTAGTAATAACGGACCAATCTGTGCAAATACAACATTATCTTTAAGCGGTTCAATTGCAGGAGGCACAGGTTCTAAAACTTATTCATGGGCTGGTCCAAATGCTTATACGAGTACTGCTTCTGCAACATTAGCAAGAACAGTAAGTGCAAATGCAACTGTGGCTATGAGCGGTACATATACCCTTACAGCAAAAGATGCAAATAATTGTACTTATAACCCAACTACCAATGTGGTAGTTAATCCTATTCCAACTGCAGGTATTAGTGGAACTACAACTCTTTGTAAAGATGCTCCTAGCCCTAACGTAACTTTTACAGGCGCTAATGGAACTGCACCTTATACCTTTACTTATAATATAAATGGAGTTGGCAGTTATACTGTATCTACAGCATCTGCTATAGACAATTCAGTAGACGTAGTGGCTCCAACAAACGTTTCAGGAACATTTACTTATAATTTAGTGAGTGTGGTAGATGCAAGTTCAACTTTATGCGCTGGATCGGCTTCGGGTTCGGCTATAGTAACTATCAAACCAAAGCCTATTTTATCATCAACTGCGGCACCAGTAGCAAATACTATTTGTGAAGGTACTTCAACAACTGTTAATTGTTCTAATGGAGCATCTACTTTAAATGCTGCAGTTTTCACAACTGCATATTCAAATAATTTTAGTAGCTCAATTGGAAATGCTTGGACATTCCCAGCAATTATTCCAGCTAATGTTCCTTCAATTCAAAACTATGATGGTGGTTCTGTTTTAGGTTATTTAAGTAATCAACAAGCTAAATTAAATTTAACTAGTTTACCTTCACACGATTCAATAACAGTTGATTTTGATTTATATATTCATGATACTTGGGATGGAAATAGTACCGTAAGCGGTCCAGATATGTTCCGCGTAATTTTAGATAATGATACTGCATTGAATACTACTTTCTCAAACGAAACTTGGAATTCAACAACACAGTCTTATCCAAATAATTTTTCTGCTAGTAATGCAAGCTTTACAGGTTCTTTAACAAGAACATTACCTACAGCTTGTAATTTTGGCGGAGGCTCATTAAGTGCAAAATACCATATTACTAAAAAAGTTTCTCATACAGCTTCAACATTAGAAATGATTTTAGAGGCTGCGGGCTTAGAAAATGTTTGCAACGAAAGCTGGTCAATTGATAATGTAACTGTACAATACAGATCTCAATCGTCTAACAGCAATGTAACTTGGACAAATCCGTCAATAATTAACAATTCAATTACAGTTTCTCCTATAGTTAATACTTATTATGTAGCTACTTTAAATGGTTGTTCAGATTCATTACAAATTATAGTAAATCCTACTCCTAGAGCTGGTTTTACTATCAATACGGTTAACCAATGTGTAACTGGAAATAGTTATGACTTTACCGACACAACAACTTTAGCAGGTGGTGGAGCAATGACTTATGCTTGGACAATGACTGGTGCTAACACAACAAGTGCTACTACTCAAAATGTAACAGGTAATACTTATGCCAACCACGGTAGTTATAATGTAAGATTAGTAGCAACTTCTGTAATTGGTAATTGTAATGACAGCAGAGGAAGAGTTACTAAAACTGTTAATGTTAGCCCTAGAGTGGTTATTACGCAATCTTCGCCAAATCCTATTTGTGCTGGCAACTCGGTACGTTTAACAGCCAATCAAGTTATTGGAGGTTCAAGCACAGTTGTTTATACACCAACTTATACTGAAAATTTTGAAACCGCAATTACTAATGCTTGGTCTTTCCCAGCAATTACACCTGCAAATGTACCAACCGTACAATCATACAATGGTCAAAACGTATTAGGCTATTTAACCAACCAAAAGGCAGTTTATAGTCAAACAGGTTTAGCTTCGCACGATTATGTAAAAGTTGAATTTGATTTATACTTACACGATTCGTGGGATGGTAATTCTACTGATTCAATTGGTGGAAGTTTAATTGGTAAAGATATTTGGAAAATGAGTGTAAATGGTTCAAACATCATAAATACTACTTTCTCTAATTTCTCTTATAGAACACAGGCTTATCCTAATAACATTTCTGCTGTCAATTTAAATGGAACAGATGCTGTTTCAAACACATTACCAACCCTTTGCAATCATAATGGTGGTGCTTTAAGTTCAGTATATCGTATTTCAAAAATTATTCCTCATACTTCAGGTTCATTTAACCTTGAATTAGAAGCTTTAGGATTAGAGGAACTTTGTAACGAAAGTTGGTCAATTGATAATTTTAATGTTGAATTAGGTGTAAACACTTCAACTCCAAATTTATTAAGCGCTTGCAATGGTTTACCTGTAAGTGGTGGACCAGTTGTTTACACAGTAAATCATTCAAATAATTTCCAATCTTCAATTGGTTCAGCTTGGAGTTTCCCTGCTATTTCTCCTGCCAATGAGCCTACCATTACTGAATTTAATGGTGATTCAGTATTAGGTTTCTTAACTAACCAACAAGCCATCTATACTCAAAATGGCTTAAGCGCTCACGAATACGTGAAGGTTGAGTTTGATTTATACATTCACGATACTTGGGATGGAAATGATCCTTCGACTGGAGTTGATTCATGGAAAATGAATGTAGATGGCAACAGTGTTATCAATACAACTTTCTCTAATTTCTCTTATAGGACTCAAGCTTATCCTAATAACGCACCTGCTGTTAACGCTAATTTTACTGGTTCAGTTAACTCAACTTTACCAGCACGTTGTAATTTAGGAGGCGGTGCCCCAAGTAGTAAATACCGTATTTCAAAAATTATTCCTCATAATACTAGCACTATTTCTATTGTTTTAGAAGCTCTAGGCTTAGAGGAATTATGTAATGAAAGTTGGTCAATTGATAATTTCCAGTTATCGCTTGGTGCAGGAAGTGCACCTGTTAGTTCAGCTACCTGGAATGGTGGAGCTATAACCGGAGCTACTAGTTGTTTTACAGATATCACGCCAACCACTTCAACAGATTATACTGTAACCATTGGTGCTTGTACAAGCCCAATTACCAATATTGATGTTAGACCTGCTCCTACGCCTGCATTTACTATTAGCAATGCTTCTTGTAGTAAAACAGTTTCATTTACTAATACTAATGTAGAAGCAAACGTTACTTACTTATGGAATTTTGGTGATGGCTCAGTTATTTATTCTGGAACCACTGCACCAAATCATACTTATAGTGCAGTAGGAACTTATACAATGACATTATCTGCCAATATTTTGGGAGGTTGCACAAGAACAACAACTAGAACAATTAAAATTGCTGATGCACCAACTGCAGGTATTGCCTTTACAGGCGGAACAGGTTGTGGTAATAGCGTTCAATTTACCAATACCTCTACCATACCTTCAGGAAATACAGCAAGCTACTTATGGAGTTTTGGTGAAACACCAGTTGCTGATACCTCTACTCAAGAAAGTCCATTACACAGTTATGTAGCTGATGGAAATTACACTGTAACTTTAACAGTTTCTACCGGCACAAATTGTAGTGCATCAACCACTGTTTCAGTTAATGCTATAGCAGCAATTACTGGCAATCAATCAATATTCTCTGCTGTGGTAGGCAGTTCATGTGGAAATATGGTTACTACCACAAATTCTTCTACTGGTACCAACAACCAATACGCTTGGGATTTTGGTGATGGAAGTGTTTCTAGCGAAGTAGCACCAACACATTACTATACTGCAGGTGGTTTTAAAACTATTACATTAACTATATTAAATGGTGTGGGCTGTGCAACCACTTCAAGCAAAATTGTTAATATTTCTGATAATTCAGGAGCTAACGGTAGAGTTGGTGTTGATTTTGCCATAGCGCCAAATACAAGTCAAGTTTTATTAACCAATGATTTTGGTTTTGAACCTACATTCACTAATTATCCAAATAATGTTCCTGTTGTTTATTGTGCAGGTGCACCAACATGGACTTATGGAGATGGAACAGGTTCTAGCAATACTATTATTTATAGTAAACGATATGCCTCTGCAGGTACTTATACTGTAAGAATTGTGCAACAAACTACTAATACAGGATGTTTTGCAGAAGCAAGTAAAACCGTTACAGTTTTACCTAATCCATTATTACAAAATAATCCGATATCATTTAAAGATGGGAAAATTGCTAGCTTAAACAATGAATATAGTACTGGCTTAATGAACGTAAATAATAACAACAATAATTTAACGTTATATCCAAATCCAAATAAAGGTACATTCAAGTTTCAACTAAACAGCAATGAGATAATAAACGGTGAAATTAAAGTTGTTGATTTATTAGGTAGAGATATATACAAAGCTAATATCAATGGAAATACCAAGACTGAATCTATTGATTTGAATAGCCTAAGTATAGCTCCGGGCACATACAATCTAGTAATATTAAACAATGGAAATGTTTATGCTAGAAAAGCTTTTGTGATTATTGCTGATTAAGGCAAAATAAGAACATCATAAAAAAGGCTCACTTTATATTTTAAAGTGAGCCTTTTTTATTACTACCAGTATATGTTTCTACAATTTCTATTAGAATTTTATTGTCGGTCGGATCAGTTAATATTCCTGTTATTTCTTTTTGATTTTTAGCTTTAATCAAATCTTCATTAGAAATATGGGCACTTATTAAATAAATATCTACCTTAATTGGGATATTTATTTTAACAAACTCGGTTAAAAAATCCCATCCATTAAGCACAGGCATATTAATATCTAATAATATAATGTTTGGGATACTCGAATTTGGTTTTTCAAATTCTTTTATTGCTTCATCACCGTTAATAAAAGAAATTACTTCATTACAAATATTTAGTTTAGTTATACTTTTTTTAAGAATAAACGTAAAAATATCATCATCATTAATTATGCAAATTGTACTTACTTTGTTCATTATTTTAGCGCTACAAGCTTTGCAAATTAAATATTAAAAGTCAAATTGCATAAATTAAGATTGCTTTAAATTAAATAGAATTATATGGAATCAATTTTGTTTTCGGATGAATACTTTATGAAACAAGCTTTGCTTGAAGCCCAAAAAGCATTTTCAATTGGGGAAATACCAGTTGGATGCGTGGTTGTATCCAATAATCAAATTATTGGCAAAGGACATAATCTAACAGAGCGTTTAAATGATGTAACGGCTCATGCCGAAATGCAAGCAATTACTGCTGCGGCTAATTTTTTAGGAGCCAAATACCTACCTGACTGTACTATATATATTACTTTAGAGCCTTGCATCATGTGTGCCGGGGCTATTTTTTGGGCACAGTTCAATAGGGTTGTCTATGCGGCATCAGATGATAAAAGGGGGTTTCAAAAGGCCTTGGTAAATTTACATCCTAAAACAAAAATAGAAAAAGGCATTTTGGCCGATGAAGCTTCTGACTTAATGAAACAGTTTTTTAAAAATTTAAGGTAAAAAATTACCTAATGTTTTCAGTTTATTTTCAGTTTCTATCCACTCAGCATTTGCATCTGAATGTTTTGTAATACCACAACCTGCATATAAATCGATGTGCTTTTTAAAAAGCTCCATACATCTCAAGTTAACAAATACATTTGTTTCCTTTTTATTCATTACTCCAACAAAACCAGTATAAAACCGTCTGTTTAAGTTTTCATTTTTTTTAATAAAATCTAATGCTTTATTTTTAGGTACTCCACCTACAGCAGGCGTTGGGTTCAACTCTTCAATAAATTTATTTAAAGATTTGGGGTGATATTCAAATGTAAAATGGGAGTATAAGTGTTTTAAATGGCCTGTTATCAAGTCAGTTGGCCCTATGATTTCTTTTATTTTAAAATGGTGCTTTTGAGCAATTTCTTCAATAAATAATTCTACTTGGTGGTGTTCATCTATTTCCTTGTCCCCCCATGTACCTTTCGAATTACTTAACATAGTTCCTGCTAACGCTATGGTTTCAATGATTGAATAATTGGTTTTTAATAAGATTTCTGGGGTTGCAGCCATCCATGTTCCTGTTACTGCACTTGATACAGCATAAACAAATGAGTTAGGATAGTTTAAACATAAGTTTAAAAAATAAGTATTGATATCTAATTCATAATCAATATTCTTTTTAGAACACCGAGCCATAACCACTTTGCTCATTTCATTTGAGTCCTTCATGTTGCTAATAGCTTCATTTGTTTTTAGGACGAAATCAAATTCAGTATCGTAATGGTTAATATTATTTTGTGAATACCCTATTGTTTCAAACTTTAAAATCTCATCACTTAACTTGATAACATATGTTAAATTCCCACTATTGTATGGTGAAAAAAGAAATAATTCTTCTGTAATATCATCAAATGGAATTGGCTTTAATACAGGATCTATTATTCCTGTTTTTTTAACTATTTCTGTTTTGCCAGGAAGTTTGTAAAATACAGTTGCTTTGTTCAAAATTTGCTATTTTCTTATTTCAATTACACTCATCGTTAACCTACTGATACAACAAAGTTTGTCGTCATCATCTGTAATTCTGATTTCCCAAACCTGAGTAGATTTCCCTAAATGTAGAGGTAAGGCTTTACCATAAACCCAACCCTTACCCGCTGAACGCACATGATTAGCATTAATATCTAAGCCAAGTGCTACAAACTTATTTCTATCTATGCATAAATTAGCTGCCATACTGCCCACTGTTTCAGCTAATGCACAAAAGGCACCACCGTTTACCACTCCAAGTGGTTGAGTGGTTCTATGATCTACTGGCATTTTTGCCATTAAATAGTCGGGTGAAAGTTCTATAAACTCTATACCTAACCATTCACTCATAGTGTTCTTGTTTCTTGATTGCAACGCTTCTAAAGTTACTTCAGATGTTATTATTAATGACATATTGCGAAAGTACTTTTAAATATTTGAAAAATAAAAAGGCCATCAACAATTATGTTGATGGCCTTTTTATTTAAATTATCTACCATTCATCTTCATCAATAATTTTAGGTTCTTTCATTGAATTTTGAAACCTTGCTATTGTGTCTTTTATTTCCTTATCAGCGTATCGCAATATTGTATCGTTTCCTCTTACGTTTGTTGGTGAATTATAATAGTATTCAAAGTAATTTCTATAAGGCTTTCCATTTGCTGGAATTGGCCCTTGATGTACAAGATTTGTTATTGTGTACTTATAACGCCCCTCTTTTATCGAAACCGTCATTTTGAACTCATATTTTCCAATACTTTTTTTATTATATTTATTTGCGTATGAATAAGCTGTAATTGAGCCATTCATAACCAACTTTTGCCCATATTTTTGAACTTCGAATATGTTCTTATCTTTTCCAAAAAGTCTTTCTCCAAACTTTTTAGCTCTTGCATATAAGGAGTCACTTCCACTTTCTTCTTGCTCCATAATCCCAGTATAGGTAATTAAATTTGTGTTTGAATCAAGGTTTAAAACTATGCGTTTGTAAACCTCAACAGCATTCTCCGTATTTGCATTAGATGAGTCTGAAGTGGTTTCACCACCTCCTGTGTTACTAGTGCTATCAGTGTAACTATAATCATAAGTTGGTGAAGTTTGATCTTGACCTTGTGCATAGATTAATTGAGCAAATCCTAATAGAAAAATGGTGATTGTAATTTTTATTGTTTTCAATTTAGTTACAGTTAATTAATAAATCAGACATCAAAAGTATAAAAAAGCTTTGAAAAAAAATGTACTATTTTTTTGGTCCATGTTGAAATAGTTATTTTTAGTCCATTTTTTAACATTTTTTTTTACATTGCAATATAAAAAACATCCTTTATGTTGAATATTTTATTTTTACATGGCGCACTTGGCTCTTCCGCTCAATTTAATGATATCAAAGAAAAGCTTGGTACAAATTATAACGTCCATACACTTAATTTTAGTGGGCATGGTGGAAATTTTATGCCATTAAATGGTTTAACTTTTGAGGTTTTTGTAAATGATATTCTTGACTATTTAAATACTAATAAAATAGAAAAGATAAATTTGTTTGGCTATAGTATGGGCGGTTATGCGGCTCTAATGTTTGCAATAAAATATCCTGAACGGGTAAATAAAATCTTTAGCTGTAGTGTAAAATTAAAATGGGATCTTGAGTCTGCAACAAAAGAATTAGAATTCTTAAACCCCGATAAAATGATGGACAAGGTTCCTGGATTTGCAAATAATTTAATGATGATCCATGGTATCAATGTTTGGAAAAATTTATTGAAAAGCACAAGTAATATGATGATGGATTTAGCCAAAGGTAAACTGATAACCGATGAGGATTTTATGAAAATAAAATGCCCCGTTCTTTTTGCTATAGGTGATAGGGATAAAACCGCTAGTTTAAATGATACAATAGACATTTATTCCAAGGTGTCGAATTCGCAATTATTAGTATTACCTAATTCACCTCATGAATTTAACCAATTAAATATTGATATACTCAAGTATTTGATAACAGAATTTTTTGATAATTAAAACAATATATACATGAAGAACTTTTTTTTTGCCATTTTTGCATTACTACTTCATACCTCCTTTACAAATGCTGATAAAGAGTTAAAATGGTTAGATTGGAATACTGGATATCCATTGGCTAAAAAAACTAACAAAATTATTTTGGTAGATGCTTATACCGACTGGTGTGGCTGGTGTAAAAAAATGGATAGGGATACTTATACCGACACCAAAATAATAAATGCTTTAAATAAGGATTTTATTATTATAAAATTCAATCCTGAAATTGCAGATGTTCAGTATGATTTAGATGGAGTAAAGATTTCTGGTCGTGACCTCTATTCTCAATTAACTCAAGGTAAATCAACCGGTTTTCCTACTACCTACTTTATTCAACCGAATAAAAAACAGATACAATTAGTTGCAGGATACCTTGGTCCAGAAGATTTTTTAAAAATATTAGACCAAATTGTGATAATTCTAAAATAAAAAGCCCCTAAGTAAAACTTAGAGGCTCTTAAAATATTAATTTTTAGAATTATGAAGTTGCTTTTTTAGCTGCAACAGTATTTTTTAACCATTCGTAAGTTACTGATTTTGGTCTTTCTAAGGGTAATCCTAAAGCTCTATCCCAAAGTAACGATGCCATTACGCCTAATGCACGGCTAACTCCAAACAGTACAGTGTAAAATTCGTATTCAGCAAAGCCATAATGTAATAATAATGCTCCTGAATGTGCATCAACATTTGGCCAAGGATTTTTAATTTTTCCTGTATTTTCTAAAATAGGAGGAGCCACTTTGTATATTTTCCAAACTATATTTACCAATTTATCATCAGGCATATAAGTTTTAGCAAACTCTTGTTGAGCAGTAAAACGAGGATCAGTTTTACGCAATACAGCGTGTCCATATCCTGGCACCACTTTTCCTTCTGTTAAAGTTTTTTGGATATAACTTGCAATTTGTTCCTCGGTTGGATCTTCACCAATTTCTTCTTGCATGTCTTTTATCCAACGTATAACTTCTTGATTTGCTAATCCATGTAATGGACCTGCTAAACCATTCATAGCCGCTGCTAAACTTAAGTATGGATCAGATAACGCAGAACCAACCAAATGAGTCGTATGTGCTGAAACGTTTCCACCTTCGTGATCTGCATGAATAACCAAATATAAACGCATTAATTTATAAAACTCATTTTGGTCGTAACCTAGCATGTGCGCAAAATTTGCAGCCCAATCTAATTTAGGGTCAGCAGCAATATGCTCATTGTTTTTATATGTTCTGCGGTAAATATATGCTGCCACATTTGGTAAACGAGCTAATAATGTACAAACATCCTCGTATGTATAATCCCAATAATCTTTTTTGTTGATTCCTTCTTTGTATGCTTTTGCAAATACTGAGTCAGTTTGTAAGGCGTTAATAGCAATTGAAAACTGTGTCATTGGATGCGTTGTTATAGGCATTGCATCCAAAGCTGCAAAAACGTGAGCAGGAACCTCAGCACGCTCTGCCCAATTGGCCTGAATATCTAATACATCATCATAAGTTGGTAATTCACCTAATAGCATAAGGTAAAACAAACCTTCAGGAAGCGGTTCTGTTCCACCCGGAACCTTAGGTAATAATTGTCTTAATTCTGGAATGGTATAACCACGGAAACGAATCCCTTCGTTAGAATCTAATAAAGAAGTTTCTGTTAATAAGCCTATTATTCCTTTTTGTCCGGCATATACATCTTCTACTGTAAAATTACCAAGAACTATATCGCCATTTTCTTTTACAAAGTTTCTAATTTCTACTGCTAGTGGAAGTGCTTTATCAGCAAATTTTTTCTTTAAATTACTCATTTTTATTTATGTGGTATGATAGCTTTTCAGCTCACTAATTATATTAACCGTTCGAAATTACTATTTGTTTTTGTTAGCGCAAAAAATATCCAGAAATATTACCTTTTTTGATGATAATCATTATTTATTGAGCCGAACCGTGATTTCCTTCTGTAATAACAGTTCCCTCTGTATCTATTATTTCAAGTTTACCGCCTAGTTTAACTATAGCTCTTCCATTTTTAAAAGGACCAATATAATCAAACTTGCACTCTATTATCTCTTCACCTTGTTCATTAATAAAGCCATATTTTCCAGTCCTTTGGACTTTTGCTATTCCTCTTTCAAATGGATAAATTTCTTCATATTTACACGGTATAAATTCTTCGCCTTCCATGTTAATATAACCATATTTTCCATTTTTCGAAACTTTTGCTTTACCCTTTATAAAGGGGTATATAGCATCATAGCCTTTCGCTACAGCTTTTTTCTTGCTTTGTGCATTGCTATAATTATTGGCAAAGCAAAATATTATTAGGAGAAGAAGTATTTTTTTCATAAAGGAGGGCGAATATGCTAATTAGTTTTAAATTTTCAAAGAATAGTTCGTTTAAAATTCAATTCGTTTAAAATGTTAATAACAAAATTAAGTTCTGATTCCGAAATGTCTAAATGTAAAACAAATCGCACTAAATTATTACCCATAGTTACAGCAAGGATTCTATTCTGTTTTAAAAAATCTATTAACTGAATGGCACTTAAAATATGAGGGTTTAGTTTAAAAATAATAATATTGGTTTCAACGGAGTATATGAAATCAACAAAAAGGCAAGTCCTTAAACAAGCTTCTAATTTTTTTGCATTTAAATGATCAACAGTAATTCTTTCAATATTATTTTGCAAGGCAAAAAGTCCGGCTGCAGCCAAAAAACCGGCTTGACGCATACCACCTCCCATTACTTTTCTAATTCTTGTGGCCTTGGTAATATGTTCCTTACTGCCAATTAAAAGTGAGCCAACTGGAGCACCAAGCCCCTTACTTAAACATATTGAAATGGTATCAAATAATTGTCCAAAAATTTGGGGAGACTGGTTCTTTTCTATCATTGCGTTGAATAAACGTGCACCATCCAAGTGAAGTGCCATATTGTTGTTCTGGCAAACCTCTTTAATTTTTACTATTTCGTCAATTTCCCAACAAGCTCCACCGCCTTTGTTCACTGTGTTTTCGATGCTTACCAAACTGCTTATTGGAAAATGAATATTGTTTCTATCATTAATATTTTCTGCAACTTGTTCTGCTGTAAATCTTCCTAAATTACCTTCTAGTAACCTCACAGAAGCACCCGAATTAGATGCAATTCCTCCACCTTCATAAAGGTAAATATGTGAAAGTTTATCACAAATAACCTCATCACCTGGTTGTGTATGTAATTTAATAGCAATTTGATTTGTCATGGTTCCACTTGCACAAAACAAAGATGCTTCCATTCCAAACATGTCAGCAGCAAAATGTTGTAATTCGTTCACAGCGGAATCTTCTCCAAATACATCATCACCTACCCTAGCCTTCATCATGAATTCCAACATTTCAGATGACGGCTTTGTTACAGTATCACTTCGTAAATCAATCATTTATTTTAATTGCGTTATTTTCAAAGCAATTAATAAAAATTTTAACTAATTATAAGTAATCAAATTCCTAATTATTCGCATAAAAATAATATAGTTTCGATAGCTTAACACAAAAGGTCATTAGAAATTTTCCTAATGACCTTTTGTTTTTATTATTTAATGCTAAACTAAAATTTTAAAACCAAATTGGTTAAAAAGTTTGTTCCTGCTTGAGGATAATAATAGTTGTAATCACCTCGAACGCCTCCACTATAACCACTGAAAGTATAACCATTAGGCGCATATTTTTCGTTAAAAATATTATTTACTTGTAAGCCTAGGCCAATGTATTTAAACATTCCTTTTACTGTTAAACCATAAGTTACTCTAATATCGTTCACAAAAAATGCATTAATTTTACGGTTTTCATTTTCAGTATTATCTAAGTATTGTTTACCTACATATTTCGAAATTAAATCAATATCAAATTTTGCAAATGGCGAGTAAGTAAAAATAGAAGAGCCAATTAAATTCGGAGAAAATGCAATGCTTACATCTTTATGTTGGGTTTGAATTTGTCCTCCGTTATCCCAATCATCTACAAATTCAGTAAATTCTTTTATCTTATTTTGGCTATAAGTAAAAGTAGTTTGCCATTTTAAGTTTTTAATCAACTGCAAACCTGCGGTAAGTTCAACACCTGCACGATAGCTATTTGGCACATTTACACGATTATAAGCACCCACATCATTTATTTGACCCGTGGTAATCAATTGATCTTTATAATCCATATAATAAATATTTGCGCTAAAGGCCGATTTTTTCCAATTTTTTCTAAAACCAAACTCATAATTAATTAACTGCTCCGATTTTGGTAAGCTTGTAGCACTTGCTTGAATAATGTCGCTTCGCACAGGTTCCTTATTGGCAACGCCTACATAAGCATAAACGTTTGCATTTTTTTGGACTGAATAGGTTAAACCAGCTTTGGGATTAAAAAAGTTAAAGTTTAAATTAATATTGTAAGGAGCATAGCTGCCTCCACTAAAATCTTCACCACTTGTTTTGTAATTGATTACACGTTCTTGTAAATCTACAAATCCATCTAACTTTTCGGTAAGTTTATAAGTAGTTTTTACATAAATATTGTAATCTGTTTTGTTCGATTTTCCATCATAAAAATGTTGGTTAATGCTTCCACCCATGGCATATTGGCTCCAAATTAATTCGCCATAATGACGGCCATCATATTGATTAACACCACCGCCAACAGTTACATTTAATTTGTTTTTTTCATAAACAAACGAAAAAATTGCTCCATAAAAATCATTATCTAACCAACGTCTGCGCACAAAATTACCCTTTGTTACTGTATCAATAACATTATTATTTAACACAAATAAAGTATCTTTCAATTTATAGGCACTAAATTCATCTCCTTCTCTATACTCTTCATAATAACCACGGCCATAAGTGTAATGCAATCCCACATTTGCTTTTATGTGTTTATTGAATTGGTAAGTATAAAACATTTGATAATAATCCTGCTGGTAATTATCGGTTTGATTAGGATAAGTAAAATCGTTGTGAGTTCGGTTTCCAGCTTTTAACAAATCTTCAGAAACACCATTCCAAGCTTGATATGTTTTTTCCTTGCCAGAAAACACGTTTACTTTAAAAATACTTTTTTTACCGTAATGCGCAGCCGAAACAAAAAACGATTTTAAATCAGAACTTGCGCGGTCTATAAATCCATCACTTGTAATTTTTGATAATCGTGCATCAAATGCCCAATTGTTTGTTAACAATCCTGAACCAGCTTTTACTGTATTTTTCCAAGTATTAAATGAACCATAACCACTCGATATTTCGGCATAAGCATTTGGGTTTAAACCATCAGTTTGTACGTTGATACTAGCACCAAAGGCACCTGCTCCATTACTCGATGTTCCTACCCCACGCTGAACCTGAATATTTTGTGATGATGATGCCATATCGGGCATATTAACCCAATACATTCCATGGCTTTCTGCATCATTAATTGGAACTCCATTGATAGTTACATTGGTTCGTGTTGGGTCAGTTCCCCTAATTCTAATACCTGTGTAACCCACGCCTCCTCCAGCATCAGAACTGATTACAGTTGAAGGTGTTAAGTTCAATAAAAAAGGCAAATCTTGACCAAAGTTTTGCTTGTCAATTTCCTTTTTGTTTAAATTTTGAAATGTAATTGGATTGTTGGCTTGGGCTTTTGTGCCCATAACAACTACTTCTTGAAGATCAGTTTTAGTTTTTAAACTGTCGGTTTGTGCAGAGATCATTTGGCTTATAGCCATAAATGTGCCTGCGGCAATAAATTTTTTTAACATTTTTGTTAAGTTGAAAGATTAAACAAAACCAAAAACAGGGGCTGTTAGTGGCTATAAATTGTTTATCTAACTCTGAATGAAAAACCCAAAATGCACTTTTGTGGCTAGCTAAATAATAAAAAATGCATTGGTGGTCTATTCCCTTCGCGAGCATTACCTCGATCAGGTTCAGAGGGTGTAATCTCAGGCCATTATTACACAGCCACCCCTAAAGACATTGCAATATTAAATGAATTGTCCGTTGCTGATGATTGATAATTATCAGTAACAGTTAGTAATAAATTGGTAATAAAATTGAGCCTAAAACATAAAACCACAAATAAAAACCGAATACACCACCCACCAAACCAGCAGCAGCAAAGGTAATTCTAACAGGTTTTGGAATAACTTTAAAAAAGATAAAAGCAAAAATACTTAAACCTAAAAGGCTAGTTATGATAGAACTGGTAAATGGTGGTAATGCTAAAAGAAAATCAATTTTGGCTTCATCGTTAGCATTTGAAAACTTACCCGTAATTAAATGTCCAATAATTCCTGTAAACAAATTTGCAGGTTGCCTTAAGCTAAACAAAGCAAAAAACACCAAAAGCCATTTGCTAAAACCCAAATTATTTTGGTTCCTAAATACGTCAATGTTTATCAATATGAATATAAAAGCTATAATGCTTGTAAACAACGTTTGAACCGGACCACCAAGAATGATAAATATATGATTTGCCTTAAATTTTGAAACTTCTAATTCAAATTTCTCCTTACCCGGATAGGCTAAATCTGCTTTATATTCCTTTTCATTTTTTTTCATGATGTTATCATATTGAGCACGAATGTTAGCATCAGAATTATAAGTACTACCATAACTTATTTTAGCCGGATAGCCCAAAAACCTTGCAACAGCAAAGTGCCCAAACTCGTGCGACAATGTTCCAAACACAGTAAATAACATAAAGCTAACTGCTAAAAAAAGGAAAAGTCTTAAATTCATTTCATCAAAACGTTTTTTTAGGTTCAATGGTAATAGGCGAACCAATTGCCACAAAAGCCGAATCGGGTTTTTGGTTTTGTAAAAATGCAAAATCATTTCCATAAACCGAAGCAAAATCTACATCCACTTTATAATCTATCAATTTATATTGATTCCATTTTGGGTGAGTTACTTCGTACTCAATGGTTTTTATCTCATTGTACTTGGTATAGCCAAAATAATGTTCTGTTATAAATTCCGCTTCCGAACCAATTTCTATAGGTAAAATATCCGTAGCCGTTTCCGCTGCAATTTCGTGCCACTTATTTCCTTTCTTCCATTTATATGAAAAGGAGTTACTTAACTGCGACTTTTCATTTTTATGGCGCATGAGTCGTGTTTCATAATGCTCGTTATACAACAAATTAGCTACCCACGAAATGGCATATTTGGGCACAATTTCTTTTATAAAAACCACACCCCTTTTCCATTTTCCATCCTCTAGTTTTTTTACATAAAACCTTAAATTTACTTCTTCAAAATTTACATGAAAAGGAACTTTTACTCCTAACATTTTTACATTTTCAAACATAAAACCTATTAAACTAACGTAACAGTTATTGTTCCATAAATCTAACTCAGTTCCTTTAGGAACATATTTTTCTAATATTTTACCATCAATTTTATAATTAATCATTAGTAAATCGTTCCACTCAGCTGTTAAAAAACTCATCTTTTGGTGTATTAATTTGTTGTTATTCATTATCGAAACGAGCTGTTTTGTGAATTTGTTTTAAAAATAATTTTACGCAGGTTTCATAATATTGTCCAGTTAAAAATTATAGTATGAAAAAATTTATAGCACTGTTAATCATTTCAAGTAGCTTGTGGGCTTGCAGTAAAGAAAGTTCAACAACAACTAATGGCAATAGTAACGCAACAGATAGCATTAGGTATGTAGTAAACACCACCAATGCACAAAATTGGAGCGGTTATTACTTAGATGAAAACAATCAAAAGGTAAATGTAACCGATAAACCAAGTGGTTGGGAAATAATCATTGTAAATAAAGCACCTAAACCCAGACCGATTGAAGTTTCAGCAATAGTAATGGCCCAAAACCCTGGAGATACTTTTAGCGTTGAAACTAAAATATTTGTAAAAATGGGTCAAATTGCATTTCATTATTATAAAGGAATAAGTAAGTTGGCTGAAACATCTACTTCGAAAGCAACTTTAGAATAAGTATTTTTTAAGTTTAGAAACTATATTATTTACTCACAACAAAAAACCGCTATGTATAGCGGTTTTTTTGTTTTAAACCCTTTTGAACAAATTATATTTTATTGAATAACAATTTTTTGAATAACTAAAACCTGTTTTTCGGCTAATTTATTTATTTACCAAAATCCAACAATATTTTATTTACGTAAATGAGTCAAACAAAAAAATAAAATTATGAAAAAAGGTAAATTTTTTAAATTATTAATTTGGTCTGGTTCCGCATTTTTGGTGTTTATAGCTGTTCTGGTCACACATATTTATTTGGTTACACGCATAAGTAAAAACCAAGATGAAAGAGTAAGACAATTAAGTAGAATTGATTTTAAACAAAATATTGATACCCAAGAGGCCGATAAAATAAGGGCTTTTGTAAATGGACTATCTGGTGTGGAAAACTCGTATTTTAACTTAGACAATGATATCCTGGTATATTCTTATTTGGTTGGAAAGCAAAACTCATTTAACGTTTATAATAAATTGATTGCCTTTGGCAATTACAAGGCAGTTAGGTATGTGGTTAACGAAACTAATGCCCAATCTGGTTGCCCAATTGGAACCGATAAAACCTCATTAAGCTATAAAATAGCTGCTTACATATCAAAATATTAACAACTAAAATATCAACTAAAAATTATGAAAAAACGTGTATTATTTCTTACAGCAGGTTTAATTACTGCTTCATTTATGTATTCATCTTGTTCAAAAGATGAAACAACAAAAACGGTTACTCCTACACCATCACTTTACGAAAGAGTAGGCGGCACAACCATGGTTAACGACCCTGCAAATTCAGGAAAAATGATTGAGGCAGGCAGACTAACGCTCAGGGCAGTAGTTGACAGTTCTATTTTTGTAATAGCTGCTGATCCACAAATGGCAAAATATTTTCCAGTTTTATTTGCCGAATTAGGCATGTCGAATACTACTGGTTTAACTGCGTTAAGTAAAAACTTTACAGATTTTATGTGTACCGCAACTGGTTCAAAAAACAGTGGTTATGCTTACACAGGCAAAAGTATGAAGGCTGCTCATGATCCTGCTCAACATAATAGAATTGCTCAAAAAATAGATAAAGCTGATTTTGATAAATTTGTTGGTGATATTGGAACGGGTTTAGCTCAAAATGGTGTTACTTCGGCTAATAACAAAGCTTTGGTTGACGATTTGGTAGCATTGCTTTATACCACTCAAGGCGATATTGTTCAAAAATAAGTATTGCTTTTTATAAATGAATAAAGCCGTTACAAGTAAAATTGTATCGGCTTTTTTATTAAATAATTTAGGGCGTTGTGCTTGTTGAAACGAAAGGAATTTTTTATAAAGTTGCACCCAATACATACATTTCCGTAAGTGTTGGGTTTTCGCTTCCGCCTTCATTTTCTAGAGTTATAGCAAAAGCTTGTGCCGTTTCAAAACTATTCATTTTTATAAAACTAGAATCCGCGTTGTTTTCAATTATGATTCCAGCATTAACTGGCTTTCCGTCCACTATAGCCCAAAGCTGGTATTGTTTTCCTGCACTGGCAGTTGGAAGGTTTTTTACTTCCATAAAAACTTCTTTCGATTCCTTATTCCAATAAACCATTACTAGGCTTTCAGGCGATTTTTCAACACCTTTTAATATTACTTTTTGAACATTAGGATTGCTCGTAATCAATAAGTCTGCTTGTAATGTTTCTAATCTTACTTGGTTTTTTTTATAATTATTTGCCAATGATGTTTTTTCAGCATTTAATGCAGTAATTTTTTCATTAGCCTCTTGATATTTAGTATAAGTAACATAATTTCCAATTAAACTTAAACCAAATAAAGTGAGCGATGCCGCTACTGCAAAAGGATATTTTTTAGTTTGAATTGGAATAATTTTATCCGCTTGCTTAACTGTTTCAATTGGTTCTGCAAAATCTAATTGATTCAACAAATTAGCTTTCATACTAGCTTTAGGCTTGGCTTGATGTAATTGACCATAAGAGAACACTGCAGATTGAACAGCTAAAAGCTCTGCTTTAATATCAGCATTTTCAGCACAAATTTTCTCTACCTCTGCTTTTTCAGCATCACTACAAATGCCTAACGCATAGCTTTCTAAAATTCCACTTTCTATGTAATCCTGCTTATTCATTTTCTTTCAAAGCCTCCCTTAATTGTAAAATGGCCGCTCTAATTCTTGTTTTTACTGTACCCAAAGGAATTTCAAAATGCTTCGAAACCTCATCGTGTGTATATCCTTCAAAATAAATTTTATTAATTAATTCAATGTATTCTGGTCTTAATTTATCAATAACCTTTTTTAAACCAATAAAATCTTCTTTACCAAAAACTTGTGTTGACTTGTCTATATCATTTACGGAATCCTCAACACTTTGGTTTTGTGTTTCATTTTTGTAGGCCTTAGATCTCACTGTATCAATTGCCAAATTCCGACAAATATTTAACATCCAAGTGTAAATACTTCCTTTTTCACTAGAATAAGAGTCAAGGTTTTTCCAAATTTTTACAAACGATTCCTGTAGAATGTCATTTGCAATTTCATCAGATTGAACAATGCGATTAATAACACCAAAAAGAGCTTCATTATAATTATCATACAAATAATCGAACGCATCCCTACTTTTAGCTTTTAAAGCAGCTACCAACGTTTCCTCTGTTCTATATTTATGTATTAATTTCAGGTTTATGTATTTAGGAATGCAATGATAATAAATTTAATAATTTCTATTTATGCGGTAAAAAAGTTTCTCTGTATAAAACAATACTTTCCTCTATAATCCTCAAAGCTTCTTCTCTTCCTAAAAAATCTTCCACTTTAACTTCCTTATTTTCCAATTTTTTGTAGTCCTCAAAAAATCTTCGCATTTCTGTTAAGGTGTGTGGAGGAAGTTCTTTTATATCGTTCATATAATTAACCGACATATCGTTTTGAGCAACCGCAATAATTTTATCATCAGCTTCGCCTTGGTCTACCATTCGCATTACACCAATTACCTTGGCATCAATTAAACATAGCTGAGGTAACTCAATAGAGGTAATTACCAAAATATCCAACGGATCTTTGTCGCCACAATAAGTTTGAGGAATAAAGCCATAATTGGCTGGATAATGAACGGCAGAAAATAAAACCCTATCCAATTTTAACATTCCACTATCTTTATCAAGCTCAAACTTACCTTTACTTCCTTTAGGTATTTCAATAATTGCAGTTACGTTATTGGGAGCATCATCACCAAAACTTACATCGTGCCATGGATTAAAATTTGACATATTTATATTTATTTAATACAAACATATACTTAATAAGTGTTTTTTGTGTGATTTGATTAAAATTATATAAAATCAGGGAACTGGATCGTAGCCGCTTCCACCCCATGGATGGCAAGAACTAATACGCTTGATTGCTAAATACAAGCCCTTAAAAACACCATGTTTATTTAATGCTTCAATAGCATATTGACTACAAGTAGGATTATACCTGCATGCATTGGGCAAATATGGTGAAACCACATGCTGATAAATTCTAATTAGCAGTATGAATGGCGCTTGTACTATTTTTTTCAATGTATTCGGCTAATTGTTTTAGTACTTTAATAAATGCTTGATTGGCCTTGGCGTATTCAAGCTCTGTTTTGCCAACAAATGCTATAGATAAAGCTACTTGAATTTGTGAAGATTTTAAACCCTGTAAAAACAAATTTTTATTAAGACGATAAATTTCTCTAATCTGTCGTTTTATCCTGTTTCTGTCTACCGCTTTTTTAAAATTGCGTTTAGGTACAATAATCAATACCTGGCACGAAACTTCTTGATTAGGAACAATTACTAGTGAGATTTTGAAGGGAAACACAAAAACACCATGTGCACCTTTTTCAAAAAGAGCATTGATAATTTTAAGCGATACCACTTTTTCTTTTTTAGGAAAACGATATTTCATCTTAAAACAAATGCTTTAAATTATTTAATTGGAAATGATTTGTGTATAAACAAAAAAACACATGCTAATTACCATGTGTACTTAGAACAAATAAAAAACAAATCCCGAATTTGAAACCTAAGGTGTAAAACTCGGGATTAGGTTTTTTATTTTTTGTGACGTTTTTCGTCAGATACAGTTAATCTTTTTCTACCACGTGCTCTACGTGCAGCAATAACCTTTCTGCCCGCAGCAGATTCCATTCTTTTACGGAAACCGTGTTTGTTTCTTCTTTTTCTTACCGATGGTTGGTATGTACGTTGTGCCATTAGCTTAATTTTTTAGGACTGCGAATGTACTTTTTTTTTATAAAAACAAAAAAGTTATTCGCAAATAATTCACTTTTTTATTGGTTGATAATCAAACGGGTATAAAATAAAAATGCCACACTTAAAAAAGTATGGCATTTTTGAATAATTTGTTTCTGTTTGAAAGAAAAAAATTAGTGAGCAGCTTCAGTTGTAGCAGCAGCAGTTGTATCAGCAGATACAGCAGTTGTGTCAACCATAGTGTTTTCTAAAGCAGCTAATGAATCAGCAGCGCGAGTAGCAGCAGCGATTGAATCAGCTTGTTTTTGAGCTTCTAATTTAGCTTTTTCTTCAGCAGAAGGACCACAAGCTACGATAGCTAACATAGCAGAAGCGGCAACGATTGATAATACTTTTTTCATTTTGTTTGATTTTAAATTGTTTGATTTTCTAATTCGGGTGCAAATATATGAATAGTTTGTTAATAACAAAATTTAAACATAATTTTTTTTATTTTTCTCTCATATAAATAATTATTGGAACTCCCTTAAAGTCATACTCTTCTCTAATTTTGTTCTCAATATAACGCTTGTATGAATCAGTTACATATTGCGGGTGATTACAGAAAAATGCAAAACGTGGGCTACGTCCAGGTAATTGAGTAGCATATTTTATTTTTACAAACTTGCCTTTTACACTTGGTGGTGGGTAATGTTCTATTTTATCTAAAATATAATCATTGAATTTACTTGTAGTAATTTTACGTTTTCTGTTTTCTGCCACATGTAATGCTTCTTCTATGGCTTTAAAAATACGTTGTTTGGTAACTGCCGAAGTGAAAACAATAGGCACATCATCAAATGGTTTTAGTTTTTCACGAATTACTTTTTCAAATTCGAGTGATGTTTTGGTATCTTTTTCTATTAAATCCCATTTATTAACTAAAATAACAAGGCCTTTGTTATTTTTTATTGCCAATGTAACCAAGTTCATATCTTGGTTGTCTAAGCCAACTGTAGCATCAATAACCAAAACGGTTACATCGCAATCCTCCAAAGCTTTGATACTGCGCATTACAGAGTAAAACTCCAAATCTTCTGATACACGATTTTTTCTTCTAATACCAGCGGTATCAACCAATACAAATTCTTTATCAAATAATTTATAGTGAGAATTGATAGCATCACGGGTGGTTCCTGCTACATCGGTTACTATATTTCTTTCTTGACCTAACAATGCATTTACCAAACTCGATTTTCCAACATTTGGCCTGCCAATAATAGCAATTTTAGGTAAATCAACTTCATCTACATCAGTATCTTGATCTTCAAAAGTTAAATGTTTCATGGCCTCATCAAGCAAATCACCGGTTCCTGAACCACTTGCTGATGAAATATTATAAATATTATCAAAACCTAAAGCCCAAAACTCATGAGCATCTAACTGACGGTTGCTATTATCTACCTTATTAACTACCAATAAAACTGGTTTTTTGCTTTTACGCAACATAATTGATAGTTCAGTATCTAAGTCAGTTATACCAACTGCCACATCTACCATAAATAAAAGCACATCGGCTTCTTGAATGGCTATTTTTACCTGATTACGAATAGCCGATTCAAAAATATCGGCACTATTTGGCACATACCCACCTGTATCAATTACATTATACTCTTTATCAAGCCACTCGGCTTTACCATAATGTCTATCTCGCGTTACTCCACTAAAATCGTCAACGATGGCGTGCTTATTGCCTGTTAAACGGTTAAAAAGTGTTGATTTTCCAACATTTGGTCTTCCTACTATTGCTACTATATTTCCCATTAAAGCTGCAAAGGTAGGTTAATTTTAGTTTTTATGGTTAAAAAATGTTGATAAGTGGGATAGAAATAATAGATTGAAAGATTAAAAAATTGAAAAAATTGCCTTTACAAGCTATTACATCTTTAATAAATCTGCGGCTTCTGTGTAATATGTGGCTAAAAACTTACTTTTGCCAATTATGACAAGCGATCAATTAAAAAATTTGGACGAAAGAGTGGAAGCACTAAGGAGGTATCTTTGACGTTGCTACCAAATTACACCAAATAGACGAAGAGGAAAACCTAACCCACGAACCTAGTTTTTGGGATAATCCAAAAAGAGCAGAATCGGTTCTAAAGGGCATTAAGCAAAAAAAAATATGGACAGATGGTTTTGCAGAAGCAAGAGCCAAAGTAGATGACCTAGCTGTTTTATACGAGTTTTACCAAGCTGATGAAGTAAATGAAGAAGAATTAGATTTAAACTTTGAGCAAACTACCAAAACGGTAGAAGAATTAGAGTTTAAAAATATGCTGAGTGCCGAAGAGGATCAGTTTAATTGTGTAATCAATATAAACTCAGGAGCTGGCGGAACAGAAAGCCAAGATTGGGCTGAAATGTTGATGCGTATGTATATAATGTATGCTGACAAAAAAGGTTTTAAAGCTTCGGTAGTAGATGAGCAAGCAGGTGATGGTGCTGGAATTAAATCGTGTAGCATAGAAGTTACTGGAGATTTTGCTTACGGATTTTTAAAAGGCGAAAATGGCGTTCATAGATTGGTTCGTATTTCTCCATTTGATAGTAATGCACGCAGACACACCAGTTTTGCATCGGTTTATTGTTATCCAATTATTGACGACACCATTGAAATAGAAATAAAGGATGCTGATATAGAAATTCAAACATCTCGTTCGGGCGGAGCTGGTGGTCAAAACGTAAATAAGGTTGAAACCAAAGTTCAGTTAACACATAAGCCCTCGGGAATAGTAATTGTTTGTCAAGTAGAACGTTCGCAAAGTGCTAATAAAGAACGTGCTATGAAAATGCTAAAATCCCAACTTTACGAAATTGAATTGCGCAAGCGTAATGAAGAAAAAGATAAAGTAGAGGCTGGTAAACGTAAAATAGAATGGGGCAGCCAAATAAGAAATTATGTAATGCACCCATATAAATTAGTGAAAGATTTGAGAACTGATACCGAAACAAGTAATGTTCAAGCAGTTATGGATGGCGATTTGGATTTATTTGTAAAGGCATTTTTGATGGAAAATTCAGAAAATTAATCTGAATTTAAAATTTTATATGATTGATTATTATGTTTTTACACAAATGTCGCATGTTAAGAGCAAGTTTTTTTATGTGAGTGGTTGTAAATATGCTACGAGTTTTTACATTTGTAACGGCTACTAACTAATTAAATAGTTTTTCATAGGCTTAAATTTTGTTCAATTAAAACCGCTTGCTAGCCACATGCGGTTTTTTTTATTTCGAGATTGTTTTATTTTTAGTCAATAATTCAAATTTTGCCTTTGCCTTTATAGTTATTTTTTGCTTATTTGCCATTATGCAATTTAAATCTATTGTAGGACAAAAATCCCTCATAAGCAAGCTAATACAAACCACCAAAGATGGTAGGATTAGTCATGCACAATTATTTTTGGGAGCCGAAGGAAGCGGAAATTTAGCTTTAGCCATTGCCTATGCACAATATGTAAATTGTTTAACTCCAACCGATACCGATAGTTGTGGTGTTTGCGCAAGCTGCGTTAAATACCAAAAATACATTCATCCAGATTTGCATTTTACCTACCCAACTATTTCGCCAACCAAGTTAAGTATTGATGTTTTGGCCGATTTTAGAGAAGCCCTAATTGCCAATCCTTACATGAACGATTTTGATTGGCTTTGCAACCTAGATAGTGCTGGAAATAAACAAGGAAATATTACTGCCGAAGAATGCCGCGATATAATTAGAAAGTTAGGCTTAAAAGCTTACGAAGCCAAATATAAAACACTTATTATTTGGATGCCTGAGTACATGAAAAGTGAGGGCAATATTATTTTAAAATTGTTGGAGGAACCACCTGAAAATACCTTAATCATTTTAGTGGCTAACGATAGTGAAAAAGTATTGGCTACCATTTTATCTCGCACGCAATTGGTAAAAGTTCCAAAGGTTTTAGATGAAGATATAGAACAAAGTTTGGTTCAAAATCATCAAATTGAGGCTGAAAAAGCACAAGCCATAGCCCGTTTGGTTAGTGGAAATTACAATTTGGCTTTGAGTTTAATTGATATAGAGCATGGCGATTATTTAAATACTTTTATTGAATGGATGCGAAAATCGTTTGCTTACAATAAACCAATGCAAGTAGGTCAGCCTGACGATTTAACTGCTCTAATTGATAGACTTTGCATGGTGGGTCGCGAGCAAGTAAAAAGCTTTTTAACTTATAGCAGTCAAATGATTAGATCGGCTTTTATTTACAAATATGGCCATCCATCATTACGGAAAAATACCGAAGCCGAGTTGGCTTTTTTAAATCAATTCAGTGCAGTATTTACACCCAATAATTTGAGCTTAATTACCACCGCTATTGATGAAGCAATTTTTCATGTAGAGCGCAATGCAAGTGTAAAGATTATGTATTTAAATCTTTCTATGTATATTGGCAAACAATTACAAATGGCTACTAACAAAAAATAAACTTTTTGAAGGGCCATATTTGGGGTTAAAGCATTTTTGTTTTAAGCCAATAAATCAATTTTTTAAATGTTAAATTATTTTTTAAAAAAATAAATATAAAATGGGATGTTCAAGCGGAGGATGCAGCACTGGTGGCTGCTCAAGCGGAGGGTGTAGCACAGGAGGGTGCAATAAATTAAATACTTACGATTGGTTAAGCGAGTTAGTAATGCCGCCTAACACACAATTATTTAATGTAGTAGAAGTTAGTTTTAAGGGTACACGTAAAGAATATTATCGCAATACCAATAATTTAGACATAACCAATGGTGATTTGGTGGTGGTTGAGTTGGAAAATGGTTACGATATTGGTAAAGTAAATTTAAAAGGCGAGTTGGTAAAACTTCAGCTTAAAAAAGCAGGTCTCTCGCCCGAAAGCGAACATATTAAACGTGTGTTACGAAGAGCTAATGAGGCCGACATTGCAAGGCAAAAAGAAAACAAGGAATTAGAAATTCCTACCATGTTTAAGGCCAGAACACATGCATTGCAGTTGGGGTTAAACATGAAATTAAGTGATGTGGAATACCAAGGCGACAAACGCAAAGCTACTTTTTATTACACTGCCGAAGAACGTGTTGATTTTAGAGAATTAATTAAAAAACTTGCTGATGAGTTCAAGGTAAGAATTGAAATGAAACAAATTGGCTATCGCCAAGAAGCAGGTAGGCTTGGAGCCATAGGTAGTTGCGGCCGAGAGTTATGTTGTAGTACTTGGTTAACTGATTTTAAAATGGTTCATATCAATGCGGCACGTTACCAAAATTTATCTATTAATCAACTTAAACTTTCGGGTCAATGTGGTAAGTTAAAATGTTGTTTAAATTTTGAATTAGATGTGTACCAAGAATCGTTAAAAGATTTTCCTGATAAAGAAAATAATATATTAGAATTTGCGGGAGATGTACGTTACCGCCAAGTTAAGAGCGATATTTTAAAACGTGTATTGTTTTTTGCACCAATGGGCGAAATTGCCGGTGAATGGATTGAACTTGGGGTAGATAAAGTAAACGAATATTTGGCCTTGAACAAAGATGGTGTTAAGCCAGAATTGGTTATAAAACCAAAGGCTGAACCTAAAAAAATAGTTGAGCTTGATTTTAAAAACGATATGGGAATGGATAGCCTTACTCGTTTAGATGATAAAGATAGAAAGCGCAATAACAATAATCGAAATAAAAATAATAACCGTAATAACGCTAACCGTAACGCCAATGCAGAAGGTAAGCCGCAAAATGTAAACAATAACCGACCACAACAACCAAGGCCAGCTACTAATAACAACAATGCAAAACCGGTAAATAATAACCCAAGACCTCAGCAACCCAATAGGCCAAACAATGCTAATAAACCTGTTGAGGAAAGAGTGCCTAATAATAACAATAAACCAGTAGCTGAAGGAGGCGAAAAGCCACAAAATAATAAGCCAAGGTTTAATAAAAACCGCAATAACAATAATCGACCAAATACACCAAAACCCAATGATAAGAAAGAGTAAATCTGTTTTTTCAATAATTGCATTGTTGTATGTAGTTTTTTGTTTTCAATCGTGTGCGGAGCCACCCATTTTTGATGAAAATAAAGATATAACTGAGCATAACTGGAATTATAAAAATCCGGTATCGTTTGATGTAAATATTGCTGATACCACCAAGTACTGCAATGTGTACATCAATTTTCGTATTACAGGCGATTATAAATTTAGCAATATGTTTATATGGGTTACTGAAACCTTGCCCGATAAAACCACTCAGAAAGAAAGAATGGAATTTACTTTACAGGATGAGAGAGGAAAATGGTTTGGAAAAGGTTTAGGCGATATTTACGAATACCAATTGCAATATAAACCGCGTATAAAATTTAAACAAAAAGGCATTTATACCTTTAGTTTAGAGCAAAACATGCGCGATGAAGTATTGGCTAATGTAGTAAGCGCAGGAGTAAGGGTAGAGTTTTGGAGCCAAGAATCTAAGGCTTGGTAAGATTGTTAATCGAATTGCGCAAAGTATTATTTATTAGGCATTTACAACAATTGCTTATCCCTGTTTACCTATGAAAAATAAATCTGTTCACGAAGGATATAACTGTTTTCAAATTCATTTAAATGCTTTAAATGAGGTGTTGGAAGCTGCGCAATTAACCAATGAACCTGCTTTAGTTATTTATAAATCTTCAGCTAGGCAATCGCTTTTTTATTTGCAAGCATTGGCCCGAATTTACAAAGAGACTCATAATAAAAAACGTTTTGAGAAAATGCGTTTGGCATTTAAAATGTTCGAGGATCAATTAGGTAAAATTGATTATTACGATGGTTTCATAAAAATGTTTTCTAAAAATAAAGCTGTTCCTAAATCTATTATTCAAAACCTAAAGCAGCATTACGATATAGAGTTGAATAACTTAAATGAATTGCTATTAGAACATAATTGGATAAATGCTGAAAAGCCTAAAATAAACAGTATTCAAAAAGAATTAGCTACCGCAAGTTGGAAAAAAGTAGAAGAGGAAAGAAGTGCCATTGCGAAAGTATTTATTAAGTATATTGAAGAAATTGAATACAAATACGAAATAGGTATTTTAAATTTTAACGATTTAGAGCATGGTGTACACGAGTTTAGAAGACAACTGCGTTGGATAAGCATTTACGCACAAGCTTTAAATGGCTTAGTTCAACTAAAACCGATTGAAAATTCACATCCAAGTTTAAACACTTATTTAACCAAGTCGGTTTTAGAAAGTCCATTTAATAAAATGCCCGAAGTGGTTTCTATTTCCAAATACATTTGTTTTCAATCGGCTAATTTTTATGCACTTAGCTGGATGATAGCCGAAAGTGGTCAATTAAAAGACGAAGGCTTAATTACTGTTTGCCTTGAAACAGCAATGGCTGAAATTGGTATGAGCGAAACTGAAACACAAGATTTATTGAAAAAAATAGTAGGAAATACCAAGCGCTCACCAAAACAAGTAAAGGAAGAAATGGAAGTTATAACCGATACTTTTATGTACGATGCAAAAGTGCTTTTCCGCTTAAAACGCGATATTTTTAGAGAATTAAGTAACTGAAATCCCTGTATAAGTTAGGCATTAACCGCCTCTTGTACTATTTGTGCTTTTGGCTCGTCTTTTATTTGACTCCAGCCGCCCCAAACATTTTTTACATTGGTAAAGCCTTGAGTTTTTAATGCAGCAGCAGCCACCATACTTCGGTAACCACCTGCACAATGCACCAAAATTTCTTGATTTTTTCCTAACTCACTATTATTGGTTAATATTTCGCTCAACTGAATATTTTTTGCTTGCATTAAGTGTCCGCTAGCAAATTCGGTTGGTTTGCGCACATCTATAATTACAGCACTTGGATTATGCAAACTATCTAACACCAACTCTTCAGATGAAATACTGATTATCATATCAAATTTTTTATTAGCATTTTTCCAACTATCAAAACCACCATCTAAAAAACCTTTTATGTTATCAAAACCTACACGTGTTAAACGCTCTACCGATTCTTGTTCAGTTCCAGGTTTAGCTACTATAATAATTGGTGCGTGAATATCTAGCAATGTAGCAGCCCAAATTGCATATTGTCCATTTAAGCCAAAATTAAACGATTTAGGAATAAAACCTAACTCAAAAAAGTCGGCAATACGAGTATCAATGACAGTAGCACCTTCTACATAAAACTCTTCAAATTTATCAACCGAAAGTGGTTTTAAACCTTGCTCAATAACTGTTTCAAAACTGGCATAACCTTGTTTATTTAGTTTTGCATCTTTAAAAAAGTAACTTGGTGCTGGCGCAATTCCTATAGTTATAGCTGTTATAAAATCAGCTTCAGTCATTGGTTGTAAAGCATAATTACTTGCTTTTTGCTCACCAATAGTACTAAAAGTTTCTTTACCAATATTTTTACCACAAGCCGAACCAGGACCATGCGCAGGATAAACAATCACATCATCAGCCAAAGGTTTAATTTTAGTATTCAATGAATTGAACATTTTGGCTGCCAACTCTTCTTTGGTCATAAAACCATCTAATAAATCAGGACGACCAACATCGCCAACAAATAAGGTATCGCCAGTAAATACACAATAATCTTTTCCGTTTTCATCTGTTAATAAAAACGAGCTTGACTCTAAAGTATGGCCTGGAGTATGCAATACTTTAATTTTTAACTTACCCACCTCAAATATTTCATTATCGGTAGCTACATGTACAGGAAAATTAGTAACTGTAGTTGGACCATAAATAATGGTAGCACCTGTTTTAGCTGCTAAATCTACGTGTCCGCTTACAAAATCAGCATGGAAATGTGTTTCAAAAATATATTTAATTTTAGCACCATTGGCAGTTGCTTTATCAATATACATTTTGTAATCGCGTAAAGGATCTATAATAGCCACTTCGCCATTACTTTCTATATAATAGGCTGCTTGTGCTAAGCAATTGGTATATAATTGTTCTATAATCATGTTATTAATATTTGATGATTTTTGATTTAGAGATTTAAAGATTTTTTTGAATTGTTAAATTGTTGTATTACTAGATTGTTAGTTGCATTTGTTTCCGGCAATAGATTTTTGAATATTGTAAATTAATTGTTTCAAATTGCCTATTAAACTTTGCCAATTGCTAGAAGCCAGAGGCCAGCAACCCCTATTATCCGCCCGCTTTCTTAGCTTTATACCCTAATTTAATTAAATGTGCTAAAATTTTGTCTCTAAACTGGCCTTGAATTAATATTTCTCCATCCTTTACACTACCACCCACTCCACATAGTTTTTTTAACGCTGAGCCTAATGCATTCAAATCTTCGGTAGTGCCCACAAAACCGCTAACAGCCGAAACTACTTTACCTGCACGATTTTTTTTATCTAAAAATATTTTGAGATTTTGTTGGTTATTAGGCAAGGTTTCAGTCGTTTCCTCCTGCTCAAAATCGTAACTAAAATCTGAATCAGTGCTAAAAACTACTCCACTAATTTTTTTGTTTTTATTGCTCATTTATTTTTTAAATAAAAAAAGATTTTTCAAAAATAATAAAATAAAGTGTTCAATAACTTTTAAGTTATTAATTTTTAAAGGAATTAATAAAAAATAACGTTTCAAAAAATCAGTTAACGTAAAAAGTGAGTTTAAATTCCATATAATTTGCTAAATTCGCCACACTTTATGCAAAAACAATGGAGAGCAAAACCCGAACCCGATAAGAAGACCGTTGAGGCTTTGGCTGCTTCTATTAATGTAAATAAAGTTCTTTCAGGTATTTTAGTGCAAAGAGGAATTGACGATTTTGAAAAGGCTAAGAATTTCTTTAGACCTCAATATGCCCACATGCATGATCCTTACCTCATGAAAGGAATGACTAAAGCCGTAGAACGAATAGACGAGGCTTTAGCAAAAAATCAAAAAATACTAATTTATGGCGATTACGATGTTGACGGAACTACTGCTGTTGCAACCGTTTACGATTTTTTTTCAAAGCGCTTTAAAGAAATAGAATATTATATACCCGATAGATATACTGAGGGTTATGGGATATCGTTTATGGCTATTGATTGGGCAAGTAACAATGGTTATAGCTTAATAATTGCTTTAGATTGCGGAATAAAAGCTAATGATAAAGTAAAGTATGCCAACAAAAAAGGTGTTGAATTTATAATTTGCGACCATCATTTACCGGGTGATGAATTGCCAGATGCAGTGGCTATTTTAAATCCAAAACAGGCCGATTGCCCTTACCCTTTCAAAGAACTTTCAGGTTGTGGAATTGGTTTGAAATTAGTTCAGGCTTATTGTATTAAGCACGAAATTGATTTTAAAGAGGTGGAAGAATACATGGATCTTTCAGCCATTAGTGTAGCTAGTGATTTAGTTCCAATAATGGACGAAAATAGGGTATTAGCTTATCAAGGACTTAAAAAATTAAAAACCAATCCTAACAGAGGTATAAAAGCACTATTAGAAAATTATGCCCCAAGACCCGAATATTCGGTAAATGATATAGTTTTTTTTATTGGACCAAGAATTAACGCTGCAGGCCGTATTGCTGATGCCAAAGATTCGGTTAGATTAATGATTTCGGATAAAGATAAAGATTCGCAACAAATTGCTGAAATGATTAACCATCATAACAATGAGCGTAGAAACTTTGATAGCAGTATTACCGAAGAAGCTTTTAATATGATTTTGGGCGATAAAGATTTTCACAATCGAAAATCAACGGTTTTGTTCCATTCTGAATGGCACAAAGGAGTTATCGGAATTGTTGCCTCACGTTTAATTGAAAAATATTATAGACCAACCATTGTTTTAACAGAAAGTAATGGAATGGCTGCGGGTTCAGCACGCTCAGTTGAAGGATTTGATTTATACCACGCCATTGAAGAATGTGCTGATTTATTGGAGCAATATGGAGGACATACTCATGCGGCAGGTTTAACTTTACGTGTTGAAAATGTTCCAAAGTTTATCGAAAAATTTGAATCAATAGTAGTTAAAAACATTGAGACTAGAAGCCTAACACCTGAAATAGAATACGATACCGAAATTCCATTTAGAGCCATTACGCCTAAGTTTTTTAGTGTGTTAAAACAATTTGCTCCTTTTGGTCCCGGTAATATGAGTCCAATTTTTATGACAAGAAATGTTTGGGATGTAGGCGATGTAACAGTGGTGGGTAATAACCACTTACGCATGAGCTTAACCCACGAAGAAGGTGGACGAATTTACAAGGCAATTGGTTTTGGATTGGGCGAACATTATAACAAAGTTGCACAAGGCATTAGCTTTGATATTTGCTATTATATTGAAGAAAATTTCTTCAACGGACATGTAAACTTACAATTAAACATTAAAGATATTTTATTCAAGTCTTAACATTGGTTTACAGGAAGATAAAATAGATACATTTTAATACGACAAATCTATTGTTAATAAAATGAGGCCATCACTTTAGTAACAGCCTCATTTAAAGATTAATTTTATAAAGGAAATACCTACACAAACTAGTTTAAGTAATTATTAAACATGTTTTTTATTGACCTTGAGCTAATGAATAACCTGGTTTATCACCAAATTTTCTTAGTAATTCAACCGAAGTAACCAACAAATCTTTTGTTATTTTTCCAGCTAATTCATAAATTTCTGAAACGTTTGCTTCAAAACCATTTATTGTTTCAATTCTCACTCTGTATTGGTCAACACATTCGGTAAATACCGATCCTGTAGGCCAAACTTGAGTTCCACGATTTGAAATCATAATCAGTTTAATATTTTCATTCAAATGTTTTTGAATAATTGGCGCTATTAAATCAGCAGTGCTATTGAACTCCACAAATAAATCTGCGCCAACAATACTTTCTTTTAATCCAGCTTCGCGTTGAGTAAACATTACTTTTTGATTATTAGGGCGAGTTGGCAAATGGAATGTACTAGTTGAATTTGTTTCGCGAGCTTTGTTATTTTCAGGCTCTTTGCCCAAATTAGCTATGATGGTATTAGCAAAATCAGTAGTGTTTAAACTTGGTTTTGATTTGTCGCCAAAATCGCCTGTGTGTGCACCTTGAGATAACGTGTATAATAAAGCATTTTCTATTAAGTTAGCTTTATCCATTATACCTAAATGGCGCAACATCATTAATCCACTTAATAATAATGAAGTTGGATTAGCAATATTTTTACCAGTAATATCAGGCGCAGTTCCATGTACAGCCTCAAATATTGAAATATTTTCACCAATATTTGCCGAAGGCGCAAAACCTAAACCTCCTACTAAACCAGCGCATAAATCACTCATGATATCGCCCTGTAAATTGGTTAAAACTACTACTTCAAAGTTTTGAGGGTAAGCTACTAGTTTCATTGCCAAGTCATCAATAATGATATCGTTTACAGTAATTTCAGGGTAATCTTTAGCTACTTCGTAAAAAGTTTCTAAAAATAATCCATCCGTTAATTTCATGATATTGGCTTTATGAGCGCAGGTTACTTTTTTAAAGCCTTCTTTGCGAGCCATTTCAAAAGCAAATTTATGAACTTGTAAACTACCTGGACGGGTAATAAACCTGCGGCATAAAGCTACATCTTGTGTTAACATATGTTCAATTCCACCATAAGTATCTTCAATATTTTCGCGAACTATGGTTAAATCAATTGGAATTCCAGCTTTTGAAAACACGGTATTTACTCCTTCTAACGATCTAAAATGGCGTCTGTTAGCAAAGGTACTCCAAGTTTTACGAGCAGTTACGTTAATACTCTTTACACCTTTTCCTTTGGGTGTTTCCATTGGTCCTTTAAATAAAATTCCGTTGGTTTCAACACTGTTTTTGGCCTCTTCGGTCATTCCTGTTCCAAAGCCTTTGTCGTAAATGCTTTTTCCCATATCAATAAACTCATATTGTAAAGGAACTTGTGCAGCATCAAAAATACTGATTACAGCATCCATTATTTCTGGTCCTATACCATCGCCTTTGGCTACCGAAATTTTAATATTACTCATATTTAAAGTGTTTGTTTTTTTATTTTAGTGCAAACTTAGCCTTTACATACTGTTTTTCAATGTAACTAGGCTTAACAAATAACTGATTTTACTTAAAAATTTAGTATATGAATTATGGCTAAATACTTTGTTGTAAAAGCATTTCGCAAACCAATTTATCAATTGGAAATGTTAGCTGTTCAGGTTTTAAATTTGCTAGGCTTACCCACTTAAAATGAAGTGTTTCTGTTTTGCCATATTCTTGAACTGTAAATGGCTCTAAATTTATTTTTATTGGAAATTGAATAGGTTCAACTTTGTAATAAATTGAAATAAGTTGGTCTGAAGGTCTAAATGCACTTTGCTGGAAAAAATCGGTAGTATAAAAATGCGCTTTAACATCAATTGTTAAATTACATTCTTCTATAAATTCTCTTCTGAGGCATTCAACGGTTCCTTCGCCAAGTTCTAAACCCCCGCCAGGAAATTTGGTAAATTTAAAATCATCTATTTGTTCATCAACCAAAAGTATTTCGTTTTGCTGATTAATTAACAGTCCATAAACCCTAATATTTAGCCTGTTTATCATTTTTTCAAATCGTCAAGCGAGTAAATAACGCCAAAACTAAGGTTAAAAAACCAAGGTCTCGCTTCCAATTGATTACTGCTAACCGATAATGGAAAATAACAAAACATGGGCTGACAAATCAATTTAATTTGTTTTTTATAATCGTAATCTATGCGCATTCCAAGCATTAAATTGGCTGAAAAAGCATTTGCTTTAAAGCCTGTGCTATCAATTGAAAAACTGCTTTTATCATCAATTTTAAAACCATCGTTCAGTACGGCATTAATATCGTGTTTTAGTAAAATATTGAAACCAACTCCTCCACTTAAGCTTGCTTTTACTTTTTGACCTACTGATTTTGCGTTTAGATGATAATTAAATAACAAAGGGACTTGCAAATATTGGTATCTGTAGTTTAGTTTAATGTCTCTTTCAACGTTTGTGTTTTCAACTATCTGACCGCTTGTGCTGCCAACTCCGGGATAGGTATAATCTTTATATTTTAAATTATTTAATTGTCTTTGATGGCCTAATACAATATAACCTAAGCCACATTGCAAATCAAAATCGCGGTTTATTTGGTATATAATTCCAATTTGTGGGCTAAAGTTTAATCGCCAAGTTTCTTTGTTCGAGGTTGAATCTTGGTATTGTCTAAAGGTTTGGTGGCTATTTGCCATTTCACTACTACTAGATGAATTAAAAGAGCCATTAAACACTGCTCCTAACGAACCGTATAGCTCAATGGAAGATGTTTTTATTTTTTGAGCGCTTGCTATTTTTATTGCCAATAAAAGTAATATAACTGTATTAATCTTTTTCAAATTCAAGTTCATCGTTTTCATTATGTTTTTCTTTGGGTTTGTCGGTGTTTTTGTTATTGTTTGGAATTATTCCCACCTCTTTTTTTAGTGTTTCAATAATGCTTTTGCCTTCCCCTTTGGCTTTTTCTTTTATATTTTGCTTAACGGCCGATTTGTTGTAAACAAATTTCAAATTGTCTATTGGCCCGCGCATATTTATAAATAAATTGATTCCTTTTTTCTTTTCGTCTTCTTCGCCAAATTCGTTGTCTTTAGCTTTCAGTTTTTTTCTTAGTACTTCACTTAAATTTACTTTTAAATCGTAATCTATAAAGTTATCAAAGTTTTGACTGCCGCTAAGGGTAATATTCACTGCATTGTTTTCAATAAGCATTTTAGGAATGGTAATGGTTTGCTCCTTAATTTCAATGGTATTATTAAGCTCAGCAAATTTTAAGTTTTGTAAATCGGTAAGGCTTACAAATCTACTTAAAGCCGCCAATGGTTTATAGTTAATCAGCTCACCATTTAGCAATTGAATTTTTATTTGCGCATAAATTTTATCTGTTTTGCAGTTCAGTTTTTCGTCCCAAACTCCTGCAAAATCAATACTCCCGTTGTAAGTTCCTTTTAAATTTTGGGCAGTAATATTGGTTTGTCCAAAATTATTGCATTGCCTAAAAGCCTCTGTTACATTTATATTTTTCAGGTCAATTTTACTTTCTATAAAATAATTGCCTTGCTTGCTATTGAGCACTTTAGCTGCAAAATTTATACTGCCATTAAGTGCATTTAGTTTAGCTTGGTTTATAATAATTTGCATAGGCAAAACTTGGATTTTGCATGATAAGTTATTGGCTATAAGGTTATTGTATTTAAATTTATCAATATTTGCATTTATTTGTAAATCAATATTTTGTGGTAAGTTGTATTTGCTTTCTGTAGTGGTTGATTTTTTTGTTTCGGGCATAAAAATAACATGTTCCATATCTACATAATTGCTGTTGTAGTTAATATTAGCCGTCAAATTTTCGTTATTGCCAAATAAATAACCTAAAAAATTATTTAAGCTTCCACTAATTTTTACATCCGACTGATTGAGGTTTACATTGCATTTTTCTATGTCTAAATTGGCTCCGTTTAAAGCAAAATTGGCTTCTAAATTATCAATTTTTTTATCAAAATCTTTAACTTTTAAGTTGTTAACCAATAAATTAAATTTACCATAATTACCTGCTTGTTTCCAAATATTGCTGGTGTTTTTATAAGCTAAATTGGCTTTAATTTTTGTGTCGAAACCAATATTACCTTTTATGCTTTCAATGGCTTTAACTGGAAAAAGTTGAAACAAATTTTCCAAATTCATGGTTCCGGCTAATGCCAAATCAAGTTTAGGAGAAGCCAAGTTTTCTATGGTTATGTCTCCGTTAATTTGGTCGTTAGCTAGTTTGGCTTTTATGTTGTTAAGTACCAATAAACTTGTTGTTAGGTCTTGTTTTGCGCCATTGTTAAATTTACCCACCATCGAAACATTGTTCAGTTTAATATTGAGTTTTTTGTTATGAATACTGCCATTACTTACTCCAAAATCAACCAATATTTTTGGATTACTAACTGGCGATATCAAACCATTTACGGTTCCTTTAAAAAACACATTTCCTTTACTCTCGTAGGCCAAAACCTCGGCTGGAATTTTTATGGGTAGTAAACTGAATAATGAAGCAATGCTTATTTTTTTAGAATCAAAATCTAGTTGGACTTCGCTTCCAACTTGCTTGCCTGTTATTAATCCGTTCAACAATAAATCAAGTTCGTTTATTTTTAGTTCAGCATTTTTAAATGCGTATGTTTTTTTATTGTTATTAACCGCAATATTGGCTTTCAGCACTACATTTTTACCTTTTACAAAATTTACATTGCTGCTAGTAATCTGGTTTACAAATGCATCGGCATAAACATTTAGTTTAAACTCTGTATTTTTAAAACTTCCATCAAATTCCGCTTCCTTAATTTGTGTTTTATAGTTCTGATTACTTTGTAAATCGTTAAAATTAAAGTTAACACGTTTGAGTTTTACTTTTTCTAAATCAATTAAAAAGTTGGTGTTATTGCTTTCTTGCTCTTTACTACTCTTTACTATATCTAGGTTCGATTTGCCATTTTCGTCTATTTTTAAATTAATGGTAGCACTATCAATGGTAATTATTTGGATATGGTAATTTTTGTTTAAAATATCTTTTATGTTAAAGCCAAAATATAAGTGGTTGGCAGTTAATATATTTTCTGTTTTGGTTTGTAGCGAAACCCCGATTAAATCAAGGCTTACGTTTGGAAAATTTTGAAAAATAGTAACATCGCTATTTTTAACTTGCAACTCAGCATTGAGGTTATTGTTAATTTGTTCAATTACGAAATTAGTTAAAATACGTTTGTTGTTAAGCAGGTAGCCCACAAAAACGGCTGCCGCAAATAACAAAAACAGGGTGCTGGCAAGTAATATTTTAAAAAATGGTTTCACAGTATATATAGAACGCAAATTTGCAGTATATATTTTATATTGAAAATAAAGTAAAATGCACATTTTTTTGAATGTGTACTTTATTTTATTGCGAAGATTATTAGGACTTAAGAAAAAAAGCAAGCTATTTTTATAAAAAGTTTTGCATTATTTAAATGTATATCTATATTTGCACTCCCCAAAACGAACAAAATATTCGTTTTAAAATGGAGGCATAGCTCAGCTGGTTCAGAGCATCTGCCTTACAAGCAGAGGGTCACAGGTTCGAATCCTGTTGCCTCCACACTAAATTAAAGGCTTATAAGTTTTAACTTATAAGCCTTTTTTATTTGATTAAAATATAAAACGAACCCTTGGTATTTGAACCAAGAATGCTTTTGCTTTAGAAAATGCCATTGAATAGATTATCTATCTTAGAAAATTAATTTTTTTAGCTGGAAAAATTGTGAGATTATTTGCCTCACATCTGATTTTTACTTAAAACCACAGTTTGTTATTGCTTTACACTTTTATTCGTTTTCGAACCCTTAATTTGTAAATTGCATATAGTAAACTATACTGAAACTATTGTAAGTGAAAGGTTATCATAAAAATTTAACCTCTTATAGATTCCAAAAATGTATTTATTATTTAAAACAAGCAACCAAAGTTTATGATAATATTACTTTGTAATTGTAAAAATGCGTTTATTTTTGGTGTCGGTAAAATAATTAAATGCGCTTAATAAAATATCTTTTTATAGTACTTTTTTTGGGGTTAACTAAATCATTATTTAGCCAAGGCATTAATACACCTTTTGGCCAAAATAGGGTGCAGTATGGTCGCTTTGATTGGAACTATTTGCGTGTAGAAAATTTTGATGCCTACTATTACAGTGGAGGTAAAGAGTTGGCTACATTTTGTTTAAAATATGTAACCGATAAGTTGCCCCTTTTAGAAGATAGATTAGAGCATCCTTTAAGCGGTAGAATAGAAATTATTTGTTACAATACACAATCGGATTTGAAACAAAGTAATTTTGGTTTAGAAGATTTGGCTCAAAATACTGGTGGTTACACGCAGGTTAATAGTAATAAAATATATGTTTATTTTAATGGCGACCATGCTGATTTGGCAAGGCAACTTAACGAAGGTATAGCCTTAGTAATAATTAACGAGGTTCTATACGGAGGGAGCCTACAAGAGCGAATTCAAAATGCAGCCTTGCTTAATTTACCAGAGTGGTTTTTACATGGACTAACCTCATACATAAGTAAGGATTGGGATGCTGATATGGATAACCGAATGAAGGACGGTGTGCTTACCAAAAAGTTTAAAAAATTTAATCGCTTAAATCAAAAAGATGCAGTTTTTGCTGGACATAGCATTTGGAAATATATTATAGACAATAATGAAAGACCTGAAGAGGTTATAAAACAAGTTATATATGCCATAAGGGTTACTCGCAATTATGAAAGTGCTTTAAGCTATGTATGTAATGATAAAACCTTTAAACAAATTCAAAAAGATTGGTTTGAGTATTACCAAAAAATGTATAGTCGCGAGGATATAGGTAGAAACATGCCCTTGGTAGATATAAAAATCAAGCGAAGAGTAGCACAATATATTCAACCGCAAATGAAGGTTTCGAGCAAGGGTGATTATGTTAGTTTTACATCCAACAAAAACGGGAAATACAAAGTTTGGCTGCTAAATACCAAAACCAATAAACTAAAAAAAATATTAAAGGGTGGCATAAAATATTATCAACTTGAATACGATTATAGCTTTCCAACATTAGCTTGGCAACAAGGAGGTGATAAATTAGCCATGGTTTACGAAAAAAAGGGTAAACTGTTGCTCAAAACAATTGATTTGGTTAATAAAAGTAAAGAAACCGTTGAGTTTTTTAAATTTGATAAAATTACTGGTTTTGACTACAGCGATAATGGTAGAACCCTAGTAGTTAGTGCCATTAGAAAGGGTCAGTCAGATATTTTCACTTTTGATATACCTAGTAGAAAGGAAAAACAATTAACAAACGATATTTATGATGACGCCAACCCTCGTTATACTGACGGTTCAAGTAAAATTATATTTAGCTCAAATCGCCCTACCGATTCTTTAAATGCTGGAATTATTAGCAGTTTAAGACCTGACAATAATTATGATGTATATTTATACGATATAGAAGAGTCAATAAAAACAAGAATGTTAAAAAGACTTACCAAAACACCTTATATTAACGAAACAAATCCAATTGAATATAAACGCAATTATTACGCCTATTTAAGCGATTATAATGGCACTAAAAATCGCTATGCAAGCCGTTTGGAGGAGGAATATGATTATACCGCCATATACGTAAAATATTTTGAATATACTGAAAAGCCTATCGATACTTTATGCTATATAGAAAAGCCAACATGGAATGGCTCACAATTTACCTATAGAGGAAAACTTATAACGCTAGACAGCACAGTAGAAAAAATAGATACTTTAGTTTATAACAAGGATTTAGTTTACACCTACCCTATTACCAACTACCAACGTGGAATTTTGGCCCAAGATGTGTCTGTTCAATCTAAAACTACTTATGATTTAATGCTTTACAAAAACAAGTATTACATAAAAATAAGTCCGCAAGAACGAAGCATTGAAGAGTGGGGTAAAACGATTGAAAGTTATCCAAATATGTTCAGGTTAAAAAGTGGGGTTACCAATAAACAATTTGAAAGTGGATTGCGTATATTTAGGAGTTTTGCAGAGCAAATAAATTCTCCTGATACCTTTTATAATAAACAAACAGACGAAACCGCAGAATTGGAAATCAAGGTTATGCAAGATACAACGCAATTTTTCTTTATGAGTGAGTTTACCCCAGAAGAATTTAAGCGTCCTGCATTTATTCTAATACCCAAAACAGGAACTAATGAAACACTAAAACGTACATTAAAAATTAGTACACCGAAATTTTACGATGTTACTTTCTTCGCAGACCAAGTAATAACTCAAATCGACAATTCGATAATAAATACTTACTATCAACCAATAGGTGGTGCCGCGGCTCAAATGTTTAATCCAGGATTAAACGGGATGTTTAAGCTAGGAATGATTGATCTTTTAGAGGACTATAGATTTACGGGCGGTGTTCGGGTAAGCTTTGATGGCAATGGCTTTGATTATTTTGCATCGTTCGAAACATTAAAAAAACGCTTAGACCATAAATTTGTTTTCTATCGCCAAAGTAGAAGTGGCGGTATACCCGAAAACAATACTGCTGTAAAAAGCTATAGTCATGAGCTTCGTTATATTTTGAAGTACCCTATTTCACAAACAAGCAGCCTAAGGTTAAACATATTTGGACGCACAGATAGAGATATTTTAAGAGGCTCTAACAACGCTACTTTAGAAACGCCTGATAGGGTTACTAATTGGATTGGAGCCAAGGCAGAATATGTATTTGATAATACCGTACCAAAAGGATTAAATTTATGGAATGGTACACGTTTAAAAGTATTTTATGAGCGTTATGCTAATTTGGACGATTGGAATGTTCAATTAAGTGCTATTGGTTTTGATGCACGTCATTATGAAAAAATACATAGACAAATAATTTGGTGTACTCGCCTTACAGCCAACTCCTCTTTTGGTCCAGCTAAAGTAGTTTATTATTTAGGTGGGGTCGAAAATTGGATATTGCCTCGTTTTAATAACGAATCTAGCACTTCTTCATCCGAAAATTATGTTTTTCAGGCACTGGCTGCTAATCTAAGAGGTTTTGAGCAAAACATTAGAAATGGTAACAATTTTGCTTTAATAAATACCGAAATTAGAATTCCAATTTTTCAATATGCTTTTAACAGACCTTTGAGAAGTGAGTTTCTAAATACTTTTCAAATGGTTCCTTTCTTTGATATGGGGACCGCTTGGATTGGCTCTAATCCTTATGGTGATGATAATACCTTTAATCAGAAAACCATTAATGTTGCTCCTGTTTTGGCTAGAGTTACTAATGTAAGAGATCCGTTAGTGGCGGGTTTTGGAGGTGGATTAAGGACAAAGGTATTGGGGTATTTTTTACGCTTTGATACTGCTTGGGGAATTCAAGATGCGGAAGTGGCTTCAAAACCAGTTTATTATTTTGCGCTTGGTTTAGATTTTTAATTTTCTAAACGTTTTCTTAAAAACATCACGTTTTCATTTTTTCTGCAACGTTTAAATAAATTCTAGCTCATTATCTTTAAACATGTACTAATATGAAAACGAAACTAACCTTAATTGCCATTTTAGCTTTATTGCTTAATGCTCATGCACAGCAACTTTTAACCGCTAATTTTAACTTTACGGGAGAGCTGAAAAGCTTTGGATGGAGCTCGCTGTATACCAATGGAAATATTAATCCCATTAAAACAGTAAGTCCTGGTTTAACTTATACCGACTATGTTTTATCAAATATTGGCAATGCTGCCAAAATTGATTCAACAGGACAAGATTTAAAAATGAGCTTTGGTGTGCCATTCATGCAAAACAAAATAACCTACACTGCTTTTATGCTAAATGTAAATAAAGCAACTTTGGCTGGTGATTATTTTTTCACTTACACCACAATCAACCCAATTGAAGAATTAAAAACAAAGGTTTATATAAAATCGGCAGGTTCAAATTTTTATAAAATTGGAATAGCTAAAATCAATGAAACTCCAGTTTATGGAAACGATAGTTTCGATTTAAACATCACAAGTTTAGTGGTGCTAAAATATGAATCGGTAAGTGGCAATGATAACGATGTGGTTTCTCTTTTCAATTTCAAATCTGGATTTCCAACTTCGGAACCAATGCCTTTGATACAAATAAATTCAGGTACTGATAATGATCTATTGAAACTAAGTGGAGTGGCGCTGATACAAGGAAACGATAGCATAGCTCCTAAACTAATTATTGACGGAATAAGAAGTACAAACGACTGGAGTGAATTAAACAAACCTACCAAACTGCAACTTTTAAACCTATTTAACTCAAGAGAAATAACAACCAATTCAGTTAAGCTAATTTGGGAGAAAAACAGTGCTTATTTTGATTCGGTTTACACCACTTTGGTTTTTATAAAAGAAAACAATCCCATAAATATTGGTAGTCCCAATATCAATCAAAGTTTTTATATACCTAATCCAAACTTTTTAACAGCCAACTCATTTTACGAAAATGATGCTAACGCTAAGTGTGTTCTAAACACAGATAGTACCAATATTACAGTTACCGGTTTAAAACAAAAAACCAGTTATCACGCCATTATTTATGCTTACAATACTTTAAACAATTCGTATTCATTGGTATTGCAAACTAATTTTACAACTGCAACCACTGCACCAAAACCTTTAATTAACTTAACATTTACTGCAACAGGAAAAACAACAGCTAGGGTAAAATGGGATCAACAATTAAACTATTATTCGAATACAAATTATACCACAGTTGTATATGTAAAAGAAAATACAGCGATAAATAATTTAACCACACCAAATACCAATCCTATTAATATAATAAACAACAATGATTTTGCGGCAACAGCTAGTGCATTTCAAAACGATGCTGCCGCTAAATGCGTTTATAAAGGGGATGATACAGAAGTTTTTCTTACTAATTTAACCCCAGGAAAAGAATACTTTATTGCAGCTTTTGCCATTAACGATTTAGATTCCAATTATTCAGAAGTAGTTACTACATCAGATTTTACCAATAACAACGGACCTAATAGTGTTATAGCCCCAAAATGGAATGCTTATAACAACACTTTAAGCGAAATAAGTTGGGGAAAAGATGAGTTATACAATGACAATAATTATACCACTGTGGTATATTTAAAACAAGGCAGTGCCATTAATTTAGGCACACCGAATTTAGACGCAAGTACTATTAACGCTAATGCCATATTTGGAAGTGGTTCTGCGTATCAACACGATGCTTTGGCTTATTGTGTTTACAAGGGAGATTTAAACCGAGTATTGATTAATAATCTTGTAGCAAATACCAATTATTATGCAGTAGTTTATGTAATAAATACTGTGGATACAAGCTATTCAAACCCTCGTATTGTAAATGGAATTACTAAGGACGTGCCACCAAGCAATGTATCGAATGTAACAGTATCAGGATTAACCAATTCAACTTTACGTATAAATTGGACTAAGCCTATTGATTATAATAACGATAATTATAACACCATAGTTTATGTTAAAGCTGGCAGCCCAATTGATGCACAAATTACCAATAGTGATATAAGACGTAATACCATTATTAGTCAGTCAATGATTAACAATAAAGGCTCTAAATTTCCAAACGATTCAAATGCTTGCGCTGTTTATATAGGCGATACCAACTTTGTAATGCTTTATGGAGTAAATAATTACACCAACTACCATGTTTTAGTTTTTGTGGTTCGCAGTCAAGATTCAACTTACTCGTTAAATGGCGCAACTGGAGTTGGAACAGCAGCTCCAAACTTGCCTATGCCTAACTTATATTTCATCAATCAAATTAATAAAGTGAATGCTGTAACAGGTGTACCTGATTCAAACAATGTAAGGGTGGCTTTAAAAGGTTTGGTTTATCAAACCAATCAAATAAATCCATATCCAATAGGTATTCAATTTGTTATAAACGACCGTACTGGTGGTATAAATATTTACTCAAGCACCAGCACTTATAATTACCAACCTCAAATTGGTGATAGCATATTGGTATTAGGTAAAATAATAAGCATGAGAGGGTTGCTTAGTTTAGAGGTAGATAGCATTAGTTTAATAAGCCAATTTAAAACTTTAAAACAACCATTTATTACTACCCAATTAAATGAAAATACAGAAAATGAATTGGTAGAAATAAAAAGACTACGCTTCATCAATTTGAATAGCAACGAAAGATTTTGGTCAAGTAATTTAACTTACCAAGTTATAAACGATAGCAACCAACAATTTAACATTAAACTAGAAGAAAAAAACCAATTAGTGGGTAGTTTATTACCTAAAGACAAATATTTTCATTTAGTAGGAATTGGAGGTCAAAAATCAAATGTAACTGCACCATATGCCTTTACAGGCTATTATATCAGCCCTCGTAATGGAAATGATATTCGCATTTTTGAACCATTGAGCAGATTCTATGTTAACAACCCATCAGCGTTTAACAATTTAGCAATTAATGGTGATACCAACCAAACACTTACCATTAAATGGAGTAAATCAATACCAGAAGCTACCATTAATAATCCTATTTATGCTTTACAAATTGACTCTGTAAACGGACAGTTTTTAAATGCAAATGCCATGATGTTATCTAACAATATGGGAACAGATACTATAATAACTGCAACTTACGGACAAATAGCAAATGCGCTTACTCTATTGGGTTTAAGCAATGGCCAAAGCAAAAATTTAAGATGGAGAGTAGTGGCAAAATCAGGCGTGTTTACTCAATATTCAGATACCATTTACTCTAAATTTACTTTAGGTTATCCTGCAAGTGTTAATACTAATAATAGCGCAAACTTATTGGTTTTCCCTAACCCAGCTAACAAAGAATTAAACATTCAATTGCCAGAAAATATTGGCAATACAATACAAATTGAAGTAATTGATTTAACAGGAAAAGTTATAATGAACCAAACATTTAATACCCTTGGTAAAAATGAAATTTCATTAAATACTGAGCAATTGGTTAACGGAATTTACCTAATAAAAGTACTTAGCCAAAACCAAGTATTTATAACTAAAATAGTAAAAGAATAAATACTTTATAAAAGCCTAAAAGCCTGAGTAGTGTTAACGCTATTCAGGCTTTTTTATAACCTATAATTAGTAAAATATTATTAATACTTTGACTAAATCTTGTTTTTCAAGATTCTTTAAATAGTGTTTTTGTTTGTTACTTTATTAATCACTCAAATAACTTCAACTTAACAAATTAATCTTTGCAACGATTTTAAAAACAAACAAAAATAGCCTTTCATTGTATTATATTTGCAATCTAATTATTAAAATTACCTAGCTCTATACAATTAATGGCAAAGAAAACCGAAGATAAATGTTCGTTTTGTGGACGTGGAAGAAATGAAGTGCAATTTTTAATTGCTGGATTAGATGCACTAATTTGTGAAGATTGCACCAAACAAGCTTATAGAATTATTAGTGAAGATGCCGATGTTAAGTCATCAACACCATTAAACAAACTAGTTTTACTTAAACCTGCTCAAATTAAAGCACACTTAGATGAATACGTAATTGGCCAAGATGAAGCCAAAAAAGTACTTTGTGTAGCAGTTTACAATCACTTTAAACGTTTACTTTCAAAAAGCAAAAAAGGCGATATTGAAATAGAAAAAAGCAATGTAATGCTAGTTGGCGAAACAGGTACAGGTAAAACATTATTAGCTAAAACATTAGCAAAAGTATTAGATGTGCCTTTCTGTATTGCCGATGCTACTGTAATTACCGAAGCTGGTTATGTAGGCGAAGACGTTGAAAGTATTTTAAGCCGTTTATTACAAGCAGCTGATTACAATGTAGAAGCAGCTGAACGTGGAATTGTATATATTGACGAAATTGATAAAATTAGCCGTAAAAGCGATAACCCAAGCATTACGCGCGATGTGAGTGGCGAAGGGGTGCAACAAGCTTTACTAAAAATTTTAGAAGGAACTATTGCAAATGTACCACCACAAGGTGGCCGAAAGCATCCTGATCAAAAAATGATTCAAATAAACACCAGCAATATTTTATTTATTTGTGGAGGTGCTTTTGATGGAATTGATAGACATATTGCACGCAGGTTACAAACTCAAGCAATTGGTTTTAAAAACGAAGATGATTTGGGCAAAGTAAACGATAAAAACATGTTGCAGTACATTAGCCCTGCTGATTTAAGAAGTTTTGGTTTAATTCCTGAAATTATTGGTCGTTTACCAGTATTATGCCACTTAAATCCACTAGATAAAGAGGCGCTTCGCAATATTTTAACTGAACCTAAAAATGCCTTAACCAAACAATACAAACACTTGTTTGATTTAGAAAAAATCGACTTGCAATTTACTAATGAAGTAGTTGAATTAATTGTTGATACCGCATTTGATTTCAAATTAGGAGCACGTGGTTTACGTAGCATTTGCGAAGCCATTATGCTTGACTTAATGTACGATGCGCCAGATTTAGCCAATAAAGGCAAAATTGTAATTGATTTAGCTTACGCAAAAAGTAAAATTGAAGCATTGAAATATAAAACAATACAAGCTGCATAACAAAAAAGCCTAGTTTAAAAATTTAAACTAGGCTTTTTTGTTTTCTATTACCTTTTATTGTGCTTTTTTCTTTACGTAATCAAAAATTAAACGCACGCCCACTCCAGTACCCATTTTTAAACGATAACTATCATTACCCGAAATAAAAGCTGGTCCAGCTATGTCAAAGTGCATCCAAGGGTAATCTACAAATTTTTCTAAAAACTTACCTGCAGTTATAGCTCCTCCTACCGGGCCACCTATATTTTTCATATCTGCAATATCAGATTTAATTAATTTGCCATAATCATCCCAAAACGGAAACTCTACCAAGCGCTCATGTGTCGCATTTCCACTTTCTTTTAGCTCAGATTTTTGTATTTCGTCAGCCGTGCCCATACATACTATTCCATATTGGCCAATGGCCGCTGCTGCTGCACCTGTTAAGGTTGCAAAATCCATTACCATTTCAGGTTTGTATTTTTTAGCATAAGTTAAAGCATCAGCCAAAATCATGCGGCCTTCTGCATCGGTATTTAATACTTCTACGGTTTGTCCATCATACATGGTAATTACATCGCCTGGAGTATAAGCATTTTCCCCCGGGCGGTTATCGGTAGCAGGTACCAAAGCTATAACATGGTAGTTTAACTTAGCCTTAGCAATAGCATAAATAGCGCAAGCTACAGCAGCCGAACCAGCCATATCACATTTCATGGTATCCATGCTGTTTGGAGTTGGCTTTAAGCTTAATCCTCCAGTATCATAAACAACACCTTTACCCACTAATACCAATGGTTTTTTATTTTTTGGCTTAGCTGGCTTATACTCCATAATGGTAAAAGTTGGTGGTGTTTGACTACCTTTGTTTACTGCCAAAAGTCCGCCCATTTTTAAACTTTCAATTTGTTTTTTGTTTAAAACCTCTACTTTAAAATCAGCTTTTTTACCCAGTATTTTAAACTCTGCTGCTATGGTTTCTGCATCAATAACGTTTTGTGGCTCGTTCACCAAATTACGTGCTTCACAAACAGCTTCTACCAAAATATTGGTTTGTTCTACCGCAGTTTTATTAATCTTGGCCCCAACTATGCTAATGGTTTTTAAGCTGTTGGCTTTGCCTTCGGTTAAATATTTTATAAACTGATAGTTACTTAATGCTGCTCCTTCTGCTATGGCTAATACTTGGGCTTCGGTAGCAGTTGTTTCGGCTATTTGTATGGTATCATATTTATGTGTATTAACTGCTACGCATACTTTGTTTCCTAAATTTCTGTATGCTTCAAGCGCTTGATTTTCGTTTTTCTTTTCAAATTCTTCTATCAATTGCACAAAAACCAATCTTTCAAATTGATTAATGGTAATAAAAGTGTCATCTGATTTGATTTTTTTATCAATATAGTTTGCTTCTGCTTTTGAAAAACCTAAACTCGCCCATTTGGTTTTTTTATTACATACCATTAAAGAACTTAACTTTTCGTTGTACTTACTTAAAACTGTTATTTTGGTTGTCATTGTTTTTAATTTTATTTGGCTCAAATATATTTTATAAAAATACTGTGCAAGAATAATTTTATTCAGACTTTTACATTTTTTTAATCGTACAATTCAAATTTTATATCGCTTTTGGTATAACCTAATGCCAATAACCTATCTCGTGCTTCTTTAATCATTGCACTCCAGCCACATAAGTAAAAATAACAAGGTCTTTTATCGGCATAAATATCTTCATACACCTCATGTACATATCCTTTTTTGCCTTCCCAATTTTCATCTTTTTCGCGCGATAAAACCGGTATAAACTCAAAATTACTATACTCTTTTTGTAACTGCGACATTTCTTCTTTATACAGCAAATCGTCTTTATATCTGCTGCCAAAAATTATTTTTACAGGATGGTGCAATTTTTTATTATTTACCAAATCGTGCAACATGCTTCGCAATGGCGCAATACCCGTTCCGGTGCATAAAAAACAAATTTCTCGATCTAATTCTTCAGGTAATAAAAATTTACCGATTGGGCCCGCTACTTTTACTTTGGAGCCAACCTTTATGTTTTCCCACATGTACGGTGTGCCTTTTCCTGGTGGATTAAGTACTATCAATAATTCAAACTCATTGATATTATTTGGAGCTGAAGCTATGCTATAACTTCTGTAAGTAATTTTTGATTCAATTGGCAAATCAATCATTACAAACTGACCTGCTTTAAATTGAAACTGAGGTAAATGGTGAACCTTAAAAAAAAAACGTTTGGTAGTAGCCGTTTCGTCAATTATGTTAATTATTTCAGCATCGTAAAAGGTCTGTTTCATAATTGTATTTTTATTAATTACACATGTGAATTAACAAAATAATTATGAAACAAACCGATTTAAATCGTTAAATATTTTAAACGTTGCTAAATTGCTTTAAAAAGCGCGTATCATTTATAAAAAATGTTCTTAAATCTTTAACATCGTATTTAAGCATGGTAATACGTTCTATGCCCATTCCAAATGCAAATCCAGTGTATTTTTCTGAATCAATACCACAATTTTCCAACACATTTGGATCAATCATACCGCAGCCCAAAATTTCAACCCAACCGCTGTGTTTGCAAATATTACAGCCTTTTCCTTTACATATTTGGCAGCTAATATCCATTTCTGCACTTGGTTCAGTAAATGGAAAATAACTTGGTCTGAAACGAACTTCTACATCATCGCCAAACATATCTTTTACAAATGCATATAAAGTTTGCTTTAAATCGGCAAAACTCACTTTTTCATCAATATAAATTCCTTCTATTTGATGAAAAAAACAATTTGCTCTAGCTGAAATTGCTTCATTTCTGTAAACGCGACCTGGCATTATCGCCCGCAAGGGCGGATTTTTTTGCTGCATTAACCTAACTTGTACACTACTAGTATGAGTTCTTAATGCAATTTCTTCATCTATAAAAAAAGTATCCTGCATATCGCGCGCAGGGTGATTTGGTGGAAAATTTAAAGCCGAAAAATTATGCCAATCATTTTCAATTTCTGGCCCTTCAGCCATTGTAAAACCTAATTTATTAAAGATTGCGACAATTTGATTTTCTGTAATATTTAACGGATGGCGTGATCCTAATTCTGTTAAATCTGCTGGTAATGTAAAATCAATATTTTGATTATTATTTCCTTTTTTATCTGTTTTAAATTTTGCAGCTGCTTCGTCAAATTTTGCTTGAACATTGGTTTTTACCACGTTCATTAATTTGCCTAAATCTCGCTTCATTTCATTTGGAACTTGTTTAAATTCTTCAAATAAATCATTCATTAAACCTTTGCGCGACAAATATTTTAAACGAAAATTTTCTAAATCTTCGCTCGAATTTATTTTATACTCATGTAGTTTTTGCTGAATTTCTTCTAACTTTTGTTTCATTTTTTATTTTAAAATTTAAATTTTCTTTTTTCAAAATTAGTAACAAATGGTGCGGGATTCAGGAGTTTTTAATTTTGAAATTTTAACACTGCAAACATAAGTATTCCATTTAAAAATAAAACGGTGCGGGATACCCACACTGTAAATGTATTATAAATTATTTTAAAGATATAATTGTAATAATAGTATATGCTGTTAGTTTATAGAATAACTTTTTTTTAAATACTTGTTTTATAGCTTATCAAATTTAACTAACATTTTGTACTTTTTATAAAGTACTTATTATGTTAAGGTTAGCTATTTATAAACAGCATGTTAAATGCGACATTAACATGTGATTGTTTATAAAATGTCGCACTTAATTTGTTAGTTTACTGTGGGTGTAATTGGCATAAATTGGTAGTTATTACATATCCACAAATATTTTGTTTTGCTATCCACTTTTTATTTTAGAAATGTGGCTAACTATTACCTTATTGTTGGTTAATTATAGCGTTAATGTTAACGTTTTGTTCCAAGTCCCAGTAAGCCCTGATATTAAACACTTGATTGTAGTTAAATACTTTCTCTGGTAAAATCATGTTTTCCAAGTCTCCATTATCCCATAATCCATTGTTATTCAAGTCTTCTATTACTTTAATTTTTGCTTCTACCGGGTTTAAATACTCTAATTTCAGTTGAGTGCTTTTGTTAACATTAAATTCTCTAATTACTTCATTGGTATTTTTATTTAGTAATTGTAAAATATAATTGTGTTTTGCACCTTCTAATTCTACATTTAATACTAAGTTTCCGTAATCTTTAAATTGTTTTATATTTATATTGTAAGTACTTGATTTATTGTAGTTTCCATAAATATCTTGTATAGCGGAATCTTTTAAAATAATGCTGTATTTTGTTGATTCTTTCCAATTTGTGTAAAATCTAAATTTAAATGTATTATTTTGATAATCATATAGTTGTGGTTTCACTACTAATGTGTCTTCTTTAAATATGATGCTATCTTTAATAAAATTTCTTATCGGAAGCGATGCTTCTACTATAAAAGTATCTAATGGATTGATGTCAGTTTTGGCTGTTAAATTTAATTCTGCTAGCTTACTTTTCTTTTTTGGTGTTATTTTGATAGAAAAACTCGTGTCTAATGCATTTATTTTAAACTTTGGTACTTCTATATTATTTTCAACAAATGCTTTAACTGTATCGATAAAATTTGTTCCTTTAATTATTTTTTGAAATACTTTGTTTCCATTATCTAAACTTACTTGAAATGAAGTAGGCTTATATACAGTAAAATTATACACACCTATTTGATTAGAACTGGTATCAAATAATTTATTGAGTTTATACTCGTTCGGTTTAAATAAAAATAAGTTACAAAAACCGTTGTTACTTCCTGTATTTACTTCTAATTTGTTTATTGCGACACTATCGTTTTTTGCGTATTTTAAATCTATACCTTCCTTTTTATAGGCATATAAATAAAACTCATCAGCTGGCATATTTTCAATAATAAATGTTCCATCTGCTTTAGTTTTGGTAAAATAAGTTGGATTGAATTTATAAATAGTTGTATCAGTAAAATTAGACTTTTTATATAATGAAACTATTACACCTTCTGCGGGTAAATCGGTAAAAGCATTTCTTACTTTTCCTTTTATAAAATTGCTGTCAATATAATTTCCTGTTGAAAAAGTATATTGTAAATTGATAGCTACTATTCCTTCATGATTATCAGTTACTGCATTACCAAAGTTTATGGTATATGTAGTATTATTAGCTAAAGGTTCTTTGAATTTTATTCTTAGTTCTTTGCCTGTTATCAAATATTCGGGAGCTTGTTTTAAAGGTGGGCTCATCACTATTTGCTTACTAGGATCTTTTAGTTGAATAAATTCATCAAACCTTATTCTTACATCCTGATTGATGGCTGAAAATTTAACTGTTTTATCTTTGGGTAATACTTCTAATACTTTAGGCCCAATCTCATCTTTTGGCCCACCTGTAGGCGCAACAATTTGAGCACAACTTGCCAATATTACTAAACCAAATAAAACAGTTTTTTTAAATAATTTCATTTTTAAAATATAAGAATTAAGCTTTTTTTACCACAAAAAGTAATGACGAATAATCACCTTTTATGCTTGCATTATTATTTGAAATAATTCCATTTACTGCTCCTCTTATCATAGTAAAATTATTTTGCTTATGTGTTTCGCTTCTCATGGAAATGTATGGTGCATCAAATAATAATGGTTTTGTATCTACAATTTTGAAGCCATGTTTTTCCATTAATAATGTAAAACTTTTTTGATTGAAATGATACAAATGTCTTGGTACATCATAACCATCCCAAAATTGTTTGTAGTTTTTAGCATCCCAACTATCTGAATTTGGAACAGCTATAAACATGGTTCCATCATCTTTCAACAAATTGCTTAATTGAACCATTCGTTCATTTAAATAATGTACATGTTCTAATACGTGCCATTGGGTTATAACATCAAAATTTTTATGTTCAAAATTATCTAATTCATTCTCATTTTTTACTTCATAACCAAAGGTAGATTTTACATAATTAATTGCATCATCGCTAACATCTACTCCTATACAATTAAATGTTTTATCCATTACAGCTCCATGTAAAAAATAACCCAATCCGCAACCTAAATCCATTAAACTACCTGTTGTGTTATAGTTTTTTATTAAATCAAGTTTTTCTTTAATGCTATAATTTCTTACTATATCATAAACTTTATACATTAGGCCAAGTCCTTCCTTTTTTCCAGCATGTGATACGTATTTATCGCTTTGATAATACTTGCCAATTTCTTCAGTATTTGGTCTTGGATTGGTAAATAAAAAGCTACAGTTTGAACATCTATTTAGCTCAAAATTTTCGTTGGTTGCTACAAAATCTTTGCAAGTAAGTTCTGTGGTAAATTCAGTATTTCCACAAACTAAACAGGTAGTTAATTTTTCCATATTTTTTATCGGCCCAAATGTATCATTAAAACTGAAATATCAGAAGGAGATATTCCACTTATTCTTGCTGCTTGGCCTAAAGTTCTTGGTTTTTGTTTATTTAATTTTTGTCGAGCTTCACTACTTAAGTTATGAATTGATGTAAAATCAAAATCTTCATTAATATTTACATTTTCTAATCGATTCATTTTTTCAACCATCAATTGTTCTTTCTCTAGATAGCCTTCATATTTCATCAATATTTCAGCTTGAAGTATTTCGTCTTCGTTGTATGTATTTAAAAATTTTTCAATTGATTCCACCTTGTCTTTTAAAATATTAATATCTAATTGTGGCCTAGTTACAATTTGCATTAATTTATAGTTTTGAGGAATCGGTGTAGTATTGTACTCTTCCAATAACGGATTTATTTCGTCTGGTGTTACAGAGGTCTTCTTAAAATGTTTAATAATTTCGTTGGTGTTTTCAATTTTTTGTTTAACATTTTCAAGTCTTTCATCACTTGCTAAACCAATTTTATTACCAATTTCTGTTAATCTAATATCTGCATTATCTTGACGTAACAAGATTCTATATTCAGCTCTTGAGGTAAACATTCTATAAGGTTCGTCAGTTCCTTTGTTTACCAAATCGTCAATTAAAACTCCAATATAAGCTTCTGATCTTTTTAGAATAAATTCTTCTTTTTCTTTAATTTTTAAATGTGCATTTATACCAGCCATTAATCCTTGACATGCAGCTTCTTCGTATCCAGTTGTTCCATTTATTTGTCCGGCAAAATACAAGTTTTCCATTAGATGGGTTTCTAATGTAAGTTTTAATTGGGTAGGTGGAAAATAATCATATTCAATTGCATAACCTGGTCTAAACATTTTTGCATTTTCAAAGCCCGGAATTAATCGCATTGCTTTCAATTGTATTTCATCAGGTAATGAAGTAGAAAATCCATTTACATAAATCTCTACAGTATTCCAACCTTCAGGTTCTACAAATATTTGATGTCTATCTCTTTCAGCAAATCTGTTTATTTTATCTTCTATGGAAGGACAATATCTTGGGCCTAAACCTTTTATTCTTCCTGTATACATGGGAGAATCATCAAAGCCTGTTCTCAATATATCGTGAACTTTCTCGTTGGTATAAGTTATCCAACATGGTCTTTGATTGGTTAATGGTTTAGTATTTGTATAAGAAAACTTACCTGGATTTTCATCACCTTCTTGAATTTCCATTGCCTCATAGTTCAATGTTCTGCCATCTACCCTTGGTGGAGTTCCAGTTTTCATCCTGCCACTTTCAAAACCCAAATTGATTAATTGTTCTGTTATTCCACTTGCAGCTTTTTCTCCTATTCTTCCGCCACCAAATTGTTTTTGTCCTATATGAATAATTCCATTTAAAAAAGTTCCGTTGGTTAAAACTACTGCTTTTGAGTAGATATTCATTCCCATTCCAGTTTTAACTCCTACTAATTTTCCATTTTCAATTAACAGGCCACTAACCATATCTTGCCAAAAATCTACATTAGGAATTTGTTCTAAATGTTCTCTCCAATATTGTGAAAATAACATTCTATCGCTTTGTGCTCTTGGGCTATACATTGCGGGCCCTTTAGATCTATTTAGTAGTCTAAATTGAATAGCTGAATTATCTGTTACAATTCCAGAATAACCTCCTAAAGCATCTATTTCTCTAACTATTTGACCTTTAGCTACCCCTCCCATTGCTGGATTACAACTCATCTGAGCAATTTTATTCATATCCATTGTTATAAGTAAAACCTTACTTCCCATGTTTGCAGCAGCAGCAGCAGCCTCACATCCTGCATGTCCTGCTCCTACTACTATTATATCGTATTGTCCTAACATTATTTTTCTCCTTGTTCCACGTGGAACTTTTATATTTTATTTAAATAATAGTTTTCTTTTTCACGCATCTGTTTTTCTTCTTCAGTGTTTTTATCTTTATAACCGCATAAATGTAAAACCCCATGTATTATTACTCTTTGTAGTTCAGTTATAAAAGGTATATTTAATATTTTGGCATTATCTTTTACCCTATCAATGCTTATATATATATCACCTTCAATTGGTTCATTTTTTTCGTTCAACTCAAAAGTGATTATATCAGTATAATAATCATGTTGTAGTACTTCATTATTTAGTTGTAATATATATTCATCACTACAAAGATTAAATGAAATGGTATTTATTTCTTTTCCTTCTTCATCTATACATAATTTTATCCAATTATTTATTTTTCTTTTTTCTTTAATTATATATTTATCATCTATATTATTATAGTATATCATTATCTTATAACTGTTATAGTTCCTGATTTGTTTATTTCTTTTCCATCTAATCCAACCATTTTTGCATCATATACGTAGGTATCAGTTTCTGCAAAATTATTATTTTCATCGGTTAAATCCCATCCAATATTTAAATCAGTTATTTCTTTAACTAATTTACCCCACCTGTTATAAATATACATTTTAGATTTTTTATAATCTATATAAACACCAATGGGTTTAAAAACATTAGAAGAATTTCTTGCAATAACTCCATCTGGAAAATAAACTTTCATTCCTCCAACAATACATACTGTATTTGATTGACTGGTATGACCACTTATGTTTTCAGTACCGATAACCTTATAACATAATGTAGAACCATCAATAGTATTATCGCTTATATTATCCTTATAGTTGGTATCTATTCCAACGTATCTTTGTGAAAAAGGATTAATTATTTGTGCGTTAAGCCTTGTTTCTCTGTATATTACGTATTTTTCTATGCCACTGTTCCACGTGGAATATGTATTCCACCATAGTTTATTTTCTATTATTTCTTCTTGTTGTTCTAAATATATATTACTAGAAATTTTGGTTGTATCAGTCCATTGATTACAAGAATTTTTAGAAACTAAATAATAGTATACTCTTCTATTTCCATCTTCGCTATTATCTATTTCATTTAATGGAGAATTTGTAGTTTTTACTTTTTTAAATAATAAATAGGTTTGGTTATTATTTGATTTTAAAATTTGTATTGAGTCAATATCCGAGAATTGATTAAAGTTTATATTTATATTGATGTAATTATTTAAAGTTACATAATTTATTTTTAAATCATGATTTGCAATTCTTTTACCAGATACCAATGTTACTAAGTTTGAATTACTTTTATATTTTTCATTTGTATTATTTACCGCCATAATATAATAATCAATAGTCTCATTACTATTTATTCTATCTATATAATTTGTTGTTGTATTTGAAACGCTATCTATCAATTGAAAACCTGCACCATTAACATTTTTATAAATATAGTAGTATTTTATATTATTACCCCAACCGATATATTTTGTCCAATTTAAGCTTATTCTATTTACACAAGTATCAATACTGGCTGTACTATAAATGGTGTAATGATAATCTTCTGGAAGATAATCCCATCTTTTGGTACAACTATCAACTGCCGCGATTACATATTTTAAACTACCTGATTTAGGATTTAGTCCAGTAACATTATCAATAAAAAAAGTATCTACAATTCCTGTTTTTATTGCATTGTCATTAAACAAATCTATATACCAAAAACTAGGAAATGTATTTTGTTCCCAAACTATTATTGGTTTATTGGTCAATATATCAACAGTTACATAAGCTATTTTACTTTTAGGTAAATAAAATTCAGATACATTTTGAGTATCTGAATAACATAAATTATCAACACCTGAACAATTAAAAACAGTTTCAACATAATAATCCCAGTTTTTATTACTAGGTACGTTAGCATTTAAATGACTCCAATTTATTATGTTTTGGTTTGTTTCCGTATTTAGCAAGATGTATGGATTCGATGTTTTATCCCTTCCATATATTCTGTATTCTTTAAATGTTCCACATGGAACACTTTGATTATAGTTCCAAAAAATATCGTTATTTAAATTTGCTCTACATATTCTTCTTAATTTTGAGCAATACTGTGCCTGAGCAATATTTGCTGTAATAAACAAAAGAAATAATATGTAAAGCTTTTTTATCATTTGGTATTAGCACCTACTCTTACTTTTGTAAAAGTTTCTTCGTTTAAATATTTATTGGCAAGTTCTATTAATCTTTCAGGTGTGCTATTCTTTATAATCTCAATATACTGGTAATAATATTGATAGGTTAAGTTATAATCTTGTAGTATTTTAAATCTATCGGCTAAACTAAAAGGGCCATCTATACTTCTCAAAAATGAACCTAAAAGATAGTTTTTAGCAACTCTCAATTCATCAGTTCCTATTTTTTCAGTACATAGTTTCTTTACTTCTTTATAGATTTCTTCTATTCCTTGTTCACATAAATCATTATTTATTTCAGTATCTATATACCAGCATGCATCATTTGGATAAGCTTCAATTGCTGAATATATACCGTAAGTAAGCCCTTTTTCTTCTCGAATATTTTTCATTAATCGTGATCCAAAATAACCACCAAGAATTAAGTTTAATAACTGAATTTCTCTGAAATCAGGGTTATTTCGATTGAATAATTTTTTACCAATTCTAATGGCGCTTTGAACTGATGATGTTTTTTCTATGAAAATATTTTCTTGTACAAATGTTTTACCTTGATAAGAAGTTTTTAAATCAGAATTTTTTGAGAATGTACTAGTTCCAAAATTGCTTGAAATGGTGTTTATTACAGTATCATTTACAAAACCAGAAACGATAATATACTTGATTCCTTGCTGGTAATGTGTTTTATAAAAACTTACCAAATCTTTTCTGTCAATATTCTGAATATCTTCTTTTGTAGAAAAACTTCCGTACACAGTATTCCCAAACACCGATTGATTGAAAACTCTCCTAGCCAAATAAGAATTTCTTTCTTCATTAACTATTAAGTTTTGGATGGTATTTTTCTTTAAAATAGCTAAATCTTTTTCAGGAAAAATACTATCTGTAAGTATTTCAACAATAAATGGCAAACAATTAGCTAAGTGTTTATTGATACAATACAACGTTAGTGTGGCTTCATCAGTTCCGCTTTTAGCTTGAAAATAGGCACCATAAAAGTCTAGTTTTTCAGCTATTTCTGCGGCAGAATATTTACTAGTTCCTTCACTTAACATTTTGGCTGTAAAGTTTGCCTGTCCCTTTATTTGCTGGGCTATAGCTCCTGCATTAAATATAAAATCAAGTTTTAAAACCTCTTCATTACCCACATTTATGGCATAAACTTTTATTCCATTTTGTAAGGTATTTTCAACCGCTTCCTTAATTTTTATATTGGTAATTTCAGCAGCAAATGGTGCTTGTGTTCTATTTAGCATGGTTTGAAAGGTAATAAAGGGTTGAACAATTGTTGGGAGTAATTATTTCGTTAGAGGCTTTTAAAATGTCTTCCTGAGTAACTTTTAAGTATAAATCAATTTCCTTATTAACCAATTCTACATCGCCTAAAACCCACGCATAAGCTAATTTCATAGCTTTGTTAAGTGCAGTCATATCATTGAAACGAATATTCGTTTCTGACTTGTTTTTTATTTTGGTTAATTCATCCTCTCCTACTCCATTTTGTTTAAAGTTTTCCAATAAATCTAAAATAGCTTTTTCTGCAGCTTCAACCGAAACACCTTCACTGATTTTTCCTTCAATCATCAATAATCCGGCTTCTACATCACCACTGATATAGGCATCTAACTCGCTAAAAAGGTTTTTATTTTTAACCAATTCAGTGTAAAATCTTGAAGACTTACCTGCTCCTAAAATATCAGTTAACATATCTGCTGCATAATATTTTTCATCTGTTCTTGCAGGCATATGATAGGCTTTTACAATCATGTTTGCTGGTACATCAGCATAAACAGTTTCATATCTTGCTTCAGTTTGAATGGGTTCTTGTTCATAATTAGGTTTCACGTAATTTTGAGCCGGAATAGGTTCAAACCATTTACTAATCAACGCTTTACATTTATCAAAATCAATATTTCCGGCAATAACTAATACGGCATTATTTGGGCAATAAAAGTTTTTGAAAAAAGCTTTTACATCATCAAGTGTCGCATTTTCAATATGGCTAATTTCTTTGCCAATGGTAGGCCAACTGTAAGGATGAACTTTATACGCTAAGGGTAATATTTTTAACCATACATCTCCATAAGGTTGATTCAGGTATCTTTCCTTAAATTCTTCAATAACTACATTGCGCTGAATATCTAAACTTTCTTGGTTAAAGTCCAAGCTTAACATTCTGTCGCTTTCAAGCCAAAAGCCTGTTTCTATGTTATTTGCAGGAAGTGTTAAGTAATAATTGGTTATATCGTTACTGGTGAATGCGTTGCTTTCTCCTCCAGCGTCTTGAAGCTCAGTGTCAAAATCTTCAATGTTGATAGATCCGCCAAACATCAAATGTTCAAACAAATGCGCAAAGCCCGTTTTGTTAGGATTTTCGTGTTTTGAACCTACGTTATAAAGTAAATTTAAAACACAAAGTTGTGTGCTATCATCAAAATGATGAATTACAGTTAAGCCATTTGGCAATTGATATTGATTATACTTGATCAAAATATTTTTTCTTTATGTACTATGCGAAAATAGTGGTGATAAAAGCAATTTGTACATTGATTACCTAACACTTAAACGCACATTTTTAAAACGTGTATATTTTTATTGAAAATTTTACGTTCAACATACAATTTACTTAATGAACACAAAATGAACCAAATAGTTGTTTTGGTAATTTTCTTTAAATCAAAACATTTCTTTATATCCAATTTATTTTACAAACTAACAAGCGTTAAGTTTAAATGTCGCGTTTGGTAGGGCCATTATATTGAAGCCAATTTATAATGTTTTTTCTTCGATTTAAGACACTTTTTTGATAGTAATGGAATGAAGTCTATAATATGTAATAAGGTGTAAATTGATAAGCTTAAAATGGCTAATTTGAGTGTGAATAATCGTTTGTAATATTGTATTATCATGAAAGCATAAAAGTTACCAAAACCTAAAAAAATGAAATGTTTTTATCAAAATATTTGAAAATATCAGTCATTTATACACGAATTGGCTCCAAATAATGAAAACCACCATTTTTTATCATTTCAAATTGTCTGAAATCTTTTTTTGATTGTCGCGCTAGCTAGTTACTTAATACTTATGAGGCTTTATGAATACTTTTAAGCATAAAAATGTAAGTTTTTTATCTTACATGAGATTACTGCTAAATTTTGTCTTTATTTTGCTCAAAAGTTAAGTGATCGTGTATAATGTCTTACAGAGAAAAGTTGCAGTATTTATTGGTTAAAAAAATGAAGATTTCAAATGCTAAGGCAAAAGAAATAATTGCAGCTAACGTGGTGTTGGTAAATGCTGTAAATGTGAATGATAATATTTTAATAAAAGAAACGGATTGGGTAGAACTGAATGGAGAAGTTATTCAGGAAGGCAAAAAAATAATTTATGTCGCATTACATAAACCACGAGGAATAGAGTGTACTTTAAACCCCGAAATACCCAATAACTTAAAGGAATTAATCAATTTTGATGAAAAACTTTTTCCTGTTGGTAGGCTTGACAAAGAATCGGAAGGACTGCTCATTTTAACCAACGATGGTTATTTATTTAACAAAACCATTAATCCAAAAAGCGAGGTAGAAAAAGAATATATAGTAACTGTAAATAAAGTAGTTACCGATGATTTTATATTAAAAATGAGTAGGGGAGTTGAAATATTAGGACAAGTTACGCTGCCTTGCGTTGTTCAAAAAATGGATGATTTTACTTTTAAAATCATTTTGGTTCAGGGTTTAAATCGCCAAATCAGGCGAATGTGTTATAAGCTTGATTATTTGGTTACTAGCTTAAAACGTGTAAGAATTGGAAATGTACATTTAAATAATTTGCCGGAGGGACAAAGTAGAATAATTTTTGAAGATGAATTGAAGTAAATACTACTTCAATTCACTGTCAGTAAAGTTTAATGCTTTTTTCTTGCGCAAATTTTTTGTCATTGTATGCATTCGAATTGTTTTTAGGGATGGATAAACTGTTCCACGTGCCAGCTTTTAATTGCTTGCTATAAAAAACAATTTGCCCAATATGATAACTATAATGTGCTAATTGTCTGTTAATTGCATCCATCACAGTATGACCTTCATTTCTAATATAAATAATTCGTTCTAAATCAGATGCTTGTAAACTATTTAGTGTTTCTAAAAAGCAGTTCCAACCTTTATTCCAAGTAAGGAGCATTTGTTCTTTAGTTTTTAAATCGTTTTCAAATTCAGCATCGCGCATGCGCCAAGGTTTTTCGCCATCAGAGTTAAATATATCTGTCCAACGTGAAAGCATATTTCCTGCTAGGTGTTTTACAATTGTTGCAATGCTGTTGGTGTCTTCATTTTTTTGAACAAAAAGCTGATTTTCTTCTAATTGATCAAACGATTTTTCTGCAAGCGATTTGTAGTATAAAAATTGCTTATTTACACTCATCAAAAATTGTTCGTTCATTTTATAAACTCATCATATCTTTAAACTTAACAGCTTGGCGTCTGCTAACTTCAACCTTAGAACCATCTTTCATGTAAAACAAAAGTCCACTGTTAAAGAAAGGCTCAATTTTATCGATGTAATTTAAGTTTACAATTTGTTGGCGATTAGCTCTAAAAAACATTTTCGGACTTAAGCGCTCGTCCAATGAGTTTAAAGTTCTGTGAATTAACGGTTGGTATTTATCAAAAAAGATCTTCGCATAATTTCCGTTGCTTTCAATTAGTCGAATATCAGTTAATTTTACATACCAGCAACGGTCGCCATCTCTAATAAAAACTTGGCTATCTTCTGCTAGTTTTCCATTTCCTTTTTGTTCTTCGTCAGCAGCTATTTGTTTTTTAGCTTTTGAAATAGCTTCACGTAAACGACTGGTTTCTATGGGCTTTAAAATATAATCAAGCGCATTTACTTCAAAAGCTTTAATGGCAAATTCATTATAGGCAGTTGTAAAAATAATAGCAGGGGTCTCAATTAGCTCTTCTAACATTTCAAAACCAGTTTTTTCAGGCATTTGAATATCTAAAAAAATTAATTGAGGTTTAAGTTTGTCAATTAAATCTAACCCTTCATCGGCATTGCTTGCTTCAGCAATAATTTCAATTTCGTTAAACTCTTTTAAAAGGTTTTTTAAGCCTTCGCGGGCTAATTTTTCATCGTCTATAATGATTGTTTTGATCATAATGGTAAAATTATTTCGGTTAATACGTTTTGTTCGTCTTGGTTTTTAATACTAAATGAGGCTTTGTCCTCAAACAATATGCGCAATCTTTCTTTCGTGTTTTCAATTCCAAGTCCAGAACTTTCATGTTTTGGATTGAATTGACCACTATTGATAATTTGAATAACGGTGTTTTGATGTTTTGTAAATGATTTGATTAAAATGGTGCCACCGTTTTTTAAGTTACTGATTCCGTGCTTAATACCATTTTCTACCAATGTTTGAATCATCATGGGAGGTAAATTTGTTTTTAACGTTTCAGGTGCAATTTCCAACACAGTTTTCAAGCGTTCGTCAAATCTAATTTTTTCTATGGCTAAATAATCATTAACTGTTTGTAATTCATCAGCTAACGTAACAGTTTTATGTTTCTCCATTTTTAAAGAACCTCGCAAAAGGCTACTTAATCTGGTGATTGCTTCTTTAGCATTTTCTGGGTCAATATCTACCAAAGTTCTTATTCCATTTAATGAATTAAATAAAAAATGAGGATTTAATTGTGTCTTTAAATTGTTGTATTGTGTTTCTTTTAAAATTGCTTGTAACTCAAATTTATCGGTTTCAGTTTTGAGTAATCTTTCCCAAAATAAAAAGAAATGATAAATAATAGCCCATAAAAAAACGTATTTAGATAAATTGAAAAAGAAAATAGGCAAACGTGCAAAATCAATTTGAGATAGAATTGCATCCTGAATATTATAATTTTCTGTATCAGATGGAACTGTGTAAAAGTCTAAAACAATGTTTATAAGTGTTAATGGCACAGATATTAATACAATCATGAAAACCCCACGTGGAATTAGTTTTTTTAAAGGTAAAACCAACCAATTTGCCTTTATAATTATTAATCGATAAAAATGAGTTAAAAGAATACAAACTATCCAGTTTACCATTGCATTTATGATTAAACCAATTGCAAAACCCGTTTCGTTAATGTATGTAATTAGTTCTATTAAAATAAAAACAAACCAACCTCCAAACTGGCAATACCAATATATTTTTGCTTTATTTAACATATTTTATTTGGCTAATATAAAAGGTTAAGGTTAAAAATAAATACTTTGCTTACACAAAAGGAACCATTAAATGGTTAGAAGGTAAAAAATGAATTGTAATTATTTCAATCAACTACTAAAACTAAAAACCTTTATGTAAGTTGTATTGATATGCAAACGTATTTAATAGTAGGAGCAAGCTCTGGAATTGGTTTTCAATTGGCAAAAAATTTAACCGAAAATGGCAATAAAGTTATTGCATTGAGCAGAAGCGATAATAATTTATCTAGTTTAAATAATGTTACCTATTATCAGGTAAATATAAGTGAAGAAAGCCCAATTTTTCCTGCAATTGAAGAAAGCATAAACGGACTAATCTATTGCCCAGGTACAATAAATTTAAAACCATTTAGGGCACTAAAACCAGAAGATTATTTGAACGAGTTTAATATAAATGCGCTAGGTGCAGTTAAAACCATTAAACAATATTTACCTAATTTAATCAGTGCGGGAAATGGAAATATTGTACTTTTTAGCACAGTGGCAATGCAAACAGGAATGGCTTTTCACGCCAGTATTGCCATGGCAAAAGGAGCAGTTGAAGGTTTAACGCGAAGTTTAGCAGCTGAGTTTGCTCCAAAAATTAGGGTAAATGCAGTTGCTCCATCGTTAACTGCTACACCACTTGCCGATAAACTAATTAATGCAGAAGCCAAATTGAAAGGAGCAGAAGAACGCCATCCACTTAAAAAAATTGGAAATGTGGAAGATATAAGTAATGCTGTGGAGTATTTATTAAATGCCAATTGGGTCACAGGTCAAATTTTACAGGTAGATGGCGGAATGAGCGCTGTAAGATAATGAATATATAAGCAGCCAATTCTGTTATTTAATTGTCATTTATTTAATAGTAATATTTACTATTGCATTGCTCAACAATGGCTCATTATATTTGAACAATTGGTCTTGACTCAATATTTTCATGAAAACAACGCAAAACATTTTATTTTTTTTGGTGCTATTTGGAGTTAACAGCTTAATTGCACAGCAAAATCAACTACCTTATCAATTTGAGTTGGATAAGGCCAATAATGCTTTTTTATATAAAAAATATAATACCGCAGCAAGCATTTATAAAAAAGTTTATCCTAAAATAAAAGACGCTGAATTAAAGCAGAAAGTGCTTTTTGGTATTGCTGAAAGTTATAGACTAAGCGATAATTATACTCAAGCAATTAAGTGGTTTGAAGAAGTTCTAAATTCCAAATATCCTGACCCAATTGTGTTATACAGCTATGGTAATTTATTAAAATATTTTGAAAAATATGATGATGCCAATAGAACTTTTAGCGATTATTTATTTGAACTACCAGAGGATTCAAAAGGAAAAATAGCACAACAATCGTGTGCTTTGGCGCAACAATGGAAGGCCAATCCGCTTAAGTTTAATGTAAATAACGTTAAAGATTGGAATACCGAGTTTGGAGATTATGCACCTTTTTACAGCAATGGAAAAATGTTTTGGACATCGAGTAGGAAAGAAAGTACCGGAAGTTTGATATTTGAATGGACGGGACAAAAAATGTGTGATATTTTTGAAGCCAATTACGATAATGCTTATGGCAAACCAAACAATGTATTAGGCAAAGTAAATACTAATTATAACGATGGCGTGGCTTGTTTAGATTCTACCCAAAATACCATGTATTTTACACAATGCAATGGCACAGATGGAAAAGGAATTAATTGTAAAATATATGTTACTTACAAACAAAATAATGTGTGGGGTGAACCAAGTTTATTGCCTTTTAATTCTGATAGTTTTAGTTGTGGCCAACCAAGTTTAAGTGCTGATGGTAAGCAATTATATTTTGCGAGTGATATGCCTGGAGGTTTTGGTGAAAAAGATATTTATGTAAGTAATTTTGATGAAGTAAAAGCAACTTGGCAAACGCCAAAAAACCTAGGTGCCATGGTAAATACTTTTGACGATGATATGTTTCCATACATCAGTGAAACCAATGAATTGTACTATTCTACAAAAGGCAAAATAGGTTTAGGTGGATTAGATATTTTTAAAACACAAGACTCGGCCAATACTTACAAAGTGCCACAAAATTTGCAATACCCCATTAACAGTGGAGGAGATGATTTTGGGATTACATTTTTACCACAACATTTACAAAAAGCCGATGCGCCCATTGCGTTTTTTACCTCAAATAGAATGGATGGCTTAGGCGATGATGATATTTACAGCATTACTGTAAAACCATTTGTGTTTTTGGTAAAAGGAAAAGTTTTGGAGCGCGAAACCAATTCGCCATTAGGCAAAGCCTTGGTTACAGTAACCAATAATAGTGGTAAAAATATATTTACCGTTAACACTACCGATAAAGGTGAGTACAGTGGCGAAATTCCTTTGAATACTTTACAAACACTTTTGGCAAATAAAAGCGGTTATTTTGCAAGTACCCCAATAGAAATTTCGAGTGTGGGCATGCAAAAGGACTCGGTGGTGGAGTTAACTATTTATTTGGATGTGATTCCTGCTCCTGAGGTTGATTTTACTTTACAAGGCATTTTATACGATTTAGATAAATACGATTTGCGCCCAGAGTCGAAAGTAGTTTTGGATTCATTGGCCATTATTTTAAAAAATAACCCGACTATTACTGTTGAAATTGGTTCGCATACCGATAGCCGCGCACCTGCCGATTATAACTTAGAATTATCGAAAAAACGCGCGCAAAGCTGTTTAACTTATTTAATTAGTAAAGGAATAGCCAAAGATAGAATGGTGGCTGTTGGTTATGGTGAAACCAAATTATTAAACGATTGCAGCGATGGAATAGATTGCAGCGAAGCTGAACACCAAGTAAACAGACGTACTACTTTTAGGGTTTTAAAAACCGATTACAAACGATAAATAGAAAAATATGGAAAGCATTGAGCCACACTACTTATGGCGCGATATGTACAAAAGTGAAGACGATGAAAATTCGCCTTTTTATGAACGAGAATACAGCGAGTTTGATTTTACCAATCAAATATATAATTACTTAATTCATCCGCAGTGGGACGATTTTGGAACACCAACTTTGTATGTAAAAATAATTTTTGCTGATTATAACAAAGGTTTTCTGGTGGCCGAATTATTGGGCGAATGGAACGATGCTTTGCATAACGATATTATGTTTTTAAAGCGTGATGTGATGGAAGTTTTTAACGCAGCCGGTATTGATAAATTTATATTGATTGGAGAAAATGTATTGAATTTTCATACTAGCGATGACAGTTACTACGAAGAATGGTTTCAAGACATTGAAGAAGAAGGTTGGATTGTGGCATTAAACTTTCAAGAACATGTACTTGATGAAATGAAACATGCCAATATTGATTATTACATCAACTTTGGAGGTGAGTTTGATAATATGCCTTGGCGCACATTAAGCCCATTTCAGTTGTATCAGCGTATAAAAGAAATTATTGGAAGAAGGTTGAATTAGTTTTGGCGAAGGCTTCTGGCAGCTAGCCTCTAGCCTCTGGCAGTTGGTAAATAGTTTATGGACCATAGACAATAGTTGGAAAGGAATAATTATAGGAAATTAACCAAAAAATGGGGTCATGCTGTAAGCATCTCCCTTGTTTGGTAAACCAATTTTCCATTAACTGAAAACTATTGTTCTGTAATTATTCCCGCAGATTTAGCAGAAAATTGCAGATAATCTTGTTGAATTATAATTAAGCGAAACAAAAACAATTCAACCATCTAATCAACAACTCTTCAAATCAAAAATCAATAAATAAGTAAATGAACCAAACTACAGGAATAATAGCAGCACTTATAACTTTAACGGGGTGGACCATTGGAACGTTTTCGTTTACCAAAGCATCTAAACTGTATGCGCCAGTTTCGGTTAATAGGGTGCGTTTGCTTTACGCAAGCATTTTGTTAAGTGTAATTACTTGTGTAGTTATTTCATTTAGCAATGTTTCCCAATTAGCTATTATTGAGTTATTTAGTGGTCCATTGCCAATGCATTGGGTTTGGTTGGGTGTTTCGGGTATTATTGGTTTAAGTATTGGCGATCATTTTGCTTTTACAGCTTTTAAAATATTAGGCAGCAGCCGAACCAGTTTGTTTAACTCTTTTGCGCCAGCAGCAGCTTTAATTGGTGGTGTTCTTATGCTTGGTGAAAGCATTAATATAATTGGCATTTTGGGAATGCTTATTTCCATTGCAGGTATAGCTTGGTTTATTAAAAGTAATGCTCATAACAACGAGGTTTTAGACAAAAAACACGTAACCAAAGGAATAATTTTTGCCATTTTAGGTGCAGTTTGTCAAGGAGTTGGGTTGGTGTTTGCTAAAAAAGGTTTGGTTTTACAAAATGCCAGTGGTGAATTACTTTCGCCCATACATGCCACTTGGATTAGGCTTTTTATAGGAACCATTTTTATTTATGCCATGGGCATTTTTAAAGTAAATGTATGGAAAGAGTTTAAAGAAATTAGCACCACCAAATTGTATTTTAAACCCATCATTATTGGAACTGTATTTGGTCCAGTAATGGGAGTAAGTATGTCGCTTTTTGCGGCCAGTAATATGGATGTATCGTTAGCGCAAACCATTTTTTCGTTTTTGCCAATCACAGTAATAGTATCAGCGCATTTTATGGGTAAAGAAAAAATAAAACTAGAGTCAATTTTTGCAGCGTTGTTAAGTTTGGTAGGTGTTTTTGTATTGATGTGGCGAGTGGAGATTTTGCAGTTAGTTTATAGACGATAGACTGTGGATGTGCTGAAAAAGAACGTGAAGCAATTGGTAAATAATTTTGGAGTTGGGAACTGTTCAAAGAACTGTTTTACTGCAAGTTATTTAATTAAAGAATTTAGATTATATATGAAAAAGGGTATACAATTTTTTTTCATTCTGCTTTTTTTAGTGGGCTGATATTGAATGTCAGAAAAGAAAGAAGTTGTTCATGAAAAAGAAACAATTGCGCCTGTTAAAAATGTAGGAGATACTCTTTTTGCCGTAATACAAAATCCAGAAAAAAATCCGATTTCTTTATCAAAACAAGAGTTGGCTAAAATTGATTCAATTTTGGTTTTAAGTGTTGCTGCTTAAAATAAGCAAGTAAAAATGGATAAGTTAGGTGAGTATTGGTTAATTGATTTAAAAGAATACAAACGACAATATTTTCCTAGTTACAACAAGAAAGGACAGAAAGTTATTGGGATTGGATGTTTTTGTCAAGACTTTGACTTGGATTGGACTAAAGTAGAAGTTAATATTAGAGTACGAGATGGTGGAAAATGTTTTTTTTCTGTCGAATTAAATCTTTCCACAGGCAGTTACTCCGAGTTAACTACTAATTGTTTAGGAGGATAAATTTCTAACTGTGTGAAAGAAATAATATTAAAAAAACAAAAATAAATAAAGCCTTATAAAGGTATGGTCTTTCTAAGACAATATATCTTTATAAGGCTTTCAAAAAAGTTTTAATAACCTATTATTTTGCGACCTTTTTCTACTATTTCAGCTTTCTTTTCTACTTCAGCTTTCATTTTATCTTTAAAAGCCTGAATGCTTTCAGCAATTTCTTCGTTATGTGTGCCTAAAATTTGTGCGGCTAAAATTCCAGCATTTTTAGCATTGTTAATAGCTACTGTGGCTACAGGAACGCCTGCAGGCATCTGAACTATGGAAAGCAATGAATCTAGACCATCCATGGTTTTTAATTTAACAGGCACACCAATAACAGGCAAAGTAGTAATACTTGCTACCATGCCTGGCAAATGAGCTGCACCACCTGCACCTGCAATAATTACTTTAATGCCTCTGCCTTTAGCTTCCTTAGCAAAGTTATACATGCGTTCAGGAGTTCTATGTGCCGATACTACTGTAATTTCATATTCAATTTTAAATTCGTCTAATACATTGGCAGCTTCTTTCATTACTTCTAAGTCGCTATCGCTGCCCATTATAATTGCTATTTGTTTCATGGTTTAATTTATTAAGCGGCAAACATAAAAAAAGCTGCTTAAAAAGCAGCTTTTTGGTTTATATTTAGTTTCCTTTAAAATTAGCAGGTCTACGTTCCATAAAGGCTTTTGTACCCTCCATAAAATCTTCACTACCAAAAAAGTTTCCAAACTCGTTTACTTCTACTTCGTTTCCATCTGCACGTTTTTCGTAGTATGCATTAACACAACGAATTACACTTGCAATAGCTAATGGAGATTTAGTTTTAATTTTCTCTAAAATTTCTTCGCATTTTGCCATTAAATTATCAGCTGGCACCACATGGTTAACTAAACCTAAGTTCAATGCAGTTTGTGCATCAATCATATCAGCAGTCATTAGGTATTCTAAAGCTCTGCCGCGACCAATTAATTGAGCTAAACGTTGAGTTCCTGCATAACCTGGCGTAATACCTAAGTTAACTTCTGGTTGTCCAAAGCGAGCATTTTCGGCTGCAATTCTAATATGACAACTCATAGCTAACTCATTTCCACCACCTAAAGCAAAACCATTAATAGCAGCTACCACAGGTTTTGGGCTGTTTTCAATTGCGCGCAATACTGCATGCCCTTCAGCACTCATTTTAGTTCCTTGCTCTACATTAAATTCTGCGAACTCAGCTATATCAGCACCAGCAGCAAAAGCTTTTTTACCGCTTCCTGTAAGAATTACACCTCTTACTTCTGCGTTATCGTAAATGCTCAATACAGCATTTTTAATATCGGTAAGAGTTTGAATATTCAAAGCATTTAGTTTTGCTTCGCGATTGATGGTTACGTAAAAAATATTGTTTTTTACTTCAGTTAAAATGGTTTGATACATGTTTTGTGTCGACATTTTATTTTTTATAATGGTTATAAAATTTTTTTGCGTGCAACAATAGTGTTTTTGTGTAAATGAAACCCACTTTTTTTTGTCAATATTTTATATGGGTATTAAGCATTTTAAATACAAATTGTTATTTTTTTAAAAATAACTGAATTCTGTTCTTTAAATCACTGTCTGTCATTGATGTAACAGCATTTTCTAAAAACTGCTTATCTGTTGCTATATTTTGATAATAATTTAAAAAATGGGGTGCATTTTTAGCGCAGCTATAACGTAAAAAAACTAGCTCAGCATTGTTTTTATCTTTTTTCAAAGCATTATCCAAGTCAGTACGACCTTCGTTAAAAATTTCGAGTTTATTAAATGGATTAAAATAGTGTTTTGCTAAGAGCATTTTGGTGGCGCCCAAATAGCCTAGCTCTAGAGCAGTTAAGTTACTTTTTTGTTGCAAAGTTTGTTTTAAACTTTCTGCAATACTTTTACTATCAATGGCTTTATCAAATTGATTTCTTAAATCAATATTGGCAATTAATTGTACCACCATGAATACAAAAACAAATAATTGGATAACCTTTTTTAGCATATTGTTTGGCGCGCAAGATAACTTTGAAAAGAAAAATTACGAGGTCAAATTCGCTAATTAAAGTAAGTTGAAACTATGACGGAAGTATGAACCAAAGAATAATGCATATTTGCGTTTATCAGAAATGCGCACCCTTTCTTCCATAATTACACTTGCAGGCATATCCATTATTTTTGCCAATAATTGTGAGTAATAAATATAGGCTACATAAACGCCAAAGCGAGCATCTTTAGGTAGTTTTTTAATTCCTTCAAAGCCCATTTTGAAGTCTTTTATAATGTCTTTTTCTATTTCTTCCTTGGTAAGTTGGTCAAATGCTTGTGTACGCAATTGTGGGAAATATAATCGTCCTAAAGCATCGGCATCGGCTTTAAAATCGCGTAAGAAGTTGATTTTTTGGAAAGCCGAACCTAATTTCATGGCATAAGGTTTCAATTCCTCATACATGGCTTTATTACCTTCGGTAAATACGCTCAAACACATTAAACCTACTACCTCTGCCGAACCTAAAATATATTCTTCATAACCATGTTGGTCGTAAGTATTTTTGTCCAAATCCATTTCCATACTTTTTAAAAAAGTTTCAATGGTCCAATGGTCAATTTGGTATTTATTTACCACTTCTTGAAATGAATTTAGAATTGGATTTAAACTAATTTTTTGTTCAATAGCCTTGTAAGTATCTTCCCTAAATTCGGCAAGTAATTGGCGTTTATCGTAATCGTGAAACGAATCTACAATTTCATCGGCTAACCTTACAAAACCATAAACACCATAAATAGGGTCATGAAAGCGTTTGGCTAAGAATTTAATTCCCATAGAAAATGAGGTACTGTATGCCTTAGTAACCATTTTGCTACTTTTACGCGATATATTGTCGAATAGGGGTTTCATTTTATAAATCTATGATTTTTTTTATAATTAACAATGATTTTGTTTGTAAATTGTTTTAAACCTTACTATAAATTTTCTTTAATAACCAAATTGGCTGCCACCTTACCACTGATAATACTTGGCGGAACGCCCGGTCCGGGAACTGTTAATTGTCCGGCAAAGTATAAATTTTTTAATTTAGAGCTTTTTATGCGAGGTTTTAAAATGGCAGTTTGAGTTAATGTATTTGCTAATCCATAAGCATTTCCTTTAAATGAGTGGTAGTCGCTTTTAAAATTATTTATTCCAAAACTGCGTTTGTAAATTACATGTTCTTTTATTTTTTGACTTGTATGTTTTTCCAATCGGTCCATCATCATATCAAAATAAATTTCACGTTTTTCTTCTGAATCGTCTGTTAATTCGGTTGAAATGGGTACCAATAAGAATAAGTTTTCGTGTCCTTGTGGAGCAGCCGTGTCATCAGTTTTAGAGGTTAACGAGGCATAAAATAGTGGATTTTCTGGCCATTTGATATTGGTATAAATTTCATCGGCATGTTGGTTAAAATCGGTATCAAAAAATAAATTGTGGTGCAATAAACCATCTATAGTTTTATTTAAACCTACATAATAAAGTACACAACTTGGAGCCAATTTTCTATCGTCCCAATATTTGGGTGAGTATTGTCTATCTTTTGGGTTTAAAACTTGTTGTTCAATATGGTTATAATCGCCTGCTGCAATAATTACGTCTGCTTCAAAGGTTTCGTTTTCAGTTTCAACCGAAGTAGCTTTTCCATTTAAACTGTTAATTTTTATAACATTGCTGTTTAGTTTAAAAGTAACACCTTGGCTTAATGCTATTTGTTCAAAAGCCTCTACAAATTTAAACATACCACCTTTGGGATACCAGGTTCCTAGGCTCATATCAGCATAATTCATTAAGCTATAAAGTGCAGGTGTATTGCTTGCCAAAGCACCTAAAAACAAAATAGGAAACTCGAGTAATTCGATAAGGAAAGGATGAGACACAAAATGGCGTATATGTTTTTTCATGCTGGTTAACACATCCATTTTTAGCAATCCATTCAATAATCTAATATCGGCAAATTCCAATAAACTTAAACTTGGTTTATAAACTAAATCGTTAATGCCTACATCGTATTTATAAGCCGCTTCTTTTAAAAACTGTTGTAATTTTTTACTGCTTCCGGGCTCAAATCTTTCAAAGAGTGCTTCAATTCCGCCCATATCTGCAGGAATATCAATTCCTTCTCCGTTTTTCCAAACCACTTTATAGCTTGGGTCAAGGCGAATAAGCTCGTAAAAATCGGCTGTAGTTTTTCCAAAATCGTTGTAAAATTTTTCAAATACATCGGGCATCCAATACCAACTTGGGCCCATATCAAAGGTAAAACCTTCGGCTTTAAACTGGCGTGCACGGCCACCTATGCTGCTGTTTTTTTCTAAAACGGTAACGTTAAAACCACCTTTGGCTAAGTAACTTGCTGCCGACATTCCGGCTATGCCCGCACCAATTACAATGGCTTTTTTTTGCTGAGTTTTCAAAATATAAAAAGGGTAATTTGATAAATATAACTTTCAGTAAAGTAAAAGGTTTTTTGTTGGATTAAATAATTGATTATAAAATATGCTAGAATTATTTATTTAAAAAAATATCTTGCACCCACTACAATAAACTTAACATGCAAAAAATTGTATTAAACGATAAAAAAATTATCAACTCGTGGGCCATGTACGATTGGGCCAATTCGGTTTTTTCGTTAACCATTGCCACAGCTATTTTCCCCATATATTTTAATAAAATGTGTAAAGTAGCCTCTGAGGCGCAAGGTTCTATGACTGATGGCATTTATTACCTCAATTTTTGGGGTATGAAGGTTATTGGAGCTGAGCTTTATTCTTTTGTGGTTTCTGCTGGTTTTTTAATTGTGGCCTTTTTAAGTCCGTTACTTTCAGGCATTGCCGATTTTAAACAAAACAAGAAATTTTTTCTTAAAGTTTTTTGTTATATGGGTTCGGCTAGTTGTATAAGTATGTATTTTTTTACTGCCAATACCATCGGCTTGGGCGTTGTTTTATTCATGTTAAGTTTGGTCGGTTTTGCAGGAAGTATAGTTTTCTATAATGCATTTCTACCTGAAATTGCGAGTGAAGACATGCTTGATAAAGTAAGTGCTAAAGGTTTTTCGATGGGTTATATTGGTAGTGTTATTTTGTTAATTATTAATTTATTAACCATTATGATGCCTGATATGTTTTTTCCTATCCAGAGTAAAGCGGCTGAATTAATGGCTGCCAATCCTATTTTAACTAACGATTTAGCCACAGAAGAAGCCAAAGGAATTTATGCTGGAATTGCCACACGTTTATCTTTTGTTTCGGTTGGTTTATGGTGGGCGGGTTTTGCTCAAATTATGTTTAAAAATGTACCCGAAGTGCATAGCAATAAAACTTACGATGGCAATATTTTAAACAAAGGTTTTGAAGAACTGAAAAAAGTGTGGTTACAAGTAAAACAACAGCCTACCATGTTAAAATATTTGTTAGGTTTCTTTTTTACCAGTATGGGTGTGCAAACTGTTATGTATGTGGCTAGTTTGTTTGGTGAAGAAGAGTTGCATTTAGATACTGGCGTATTAATTGGAACCATTTTGGTTATTCAACTTATTGCCATATTAGGGGCTTGGGCGTTTTCGCGCATTTCGGCTGCTATCGGTAATATTTATACGCTTATTATTACCATTGTTATTTGGATGGTTATTTGCTTTTTAGCATACAGCATACGCGATACGCCCGAATATTTTACAATAGGAGGGGTGCAGGTTAAAAAAGTAGTGATTCATTTTATGGGTTTAGGGGTGTTAGTGGGAATGGTTATGGGTGGTGTTCAATCTATGTTTAGAAGTACTTATGCCAAATTAATACCTGAAAATACCAAAGACACAGCATCTTATTTTAGTTTTTTTGATGTGTGCGAGAAATTTGCCATTGTTTTAGGAACTTTTAGCTACGGGTTATTAAATGGAATTACCCATAATATGCGCCTTTCTGTCGTGGCATTAGCTATTTATTTTTTAATAGGTTTAATATTTGTGGTTCAAATAAAAAACTTTAAAAGCTATCATGTTTCAAAGGCATAAACAGTAAAAAATTACCCATGAAAATAGATTTATTTATTCCTTGTTTTATAGATCAGTTTAATCCACAAACAGGATTTAATATGGTAAAGGTGCTAGAAAAAGCTGGCTGCCAGGTTAATTATAATATTGAACAAACTTGTTGTGGCTTACCCGCTTTTAACGCAGGCCAATGGAATGAAGCACGTCAAGTAAGCGAAAAACTATTAAATGAAATTACGCCTGATAGAAATTTTGTATGCGCAGGTTCGGCTTGTACAGGAATGATAAGAAATTCATACGATTTATTATTTCAAAATTCTTCGTATCATAATAAGTTTAGGCAATTACAAAAGCGCACTTTTGAGTTAAGCGAATTTTTAGTTGATGTATTAAAGGTTGAAACTATTGGTTCAAAATTCAGTGGTAAAGTGGTTTTTATGGATACTTGCACGGGTTTGAATGGTTGCGGTATAAAAGCCCAACCACGTAAATTGTTGGAGCAAATAGAAGGTTTAGAATTGGTTGAACTACCAAACCAAGATGAGTGCTGCGGTTTTGGTGGAGCTTTTTCTGTTACTAATTCAGATATTGCTATTCACTTAGGAAATAAAAAATTAAATGCTATAAAGGAAACAGGAGTTCAAACAGTAGTTTCAACCGATTACAGCTGTTTGATTCACTTAAAAAGCATAGCCGAAAAACAAGGAGTCAATTTAAAGTTTTTGCATTTGGCCGATATACTAGCTATTGGTTTGTAGCATTATGTTTTAACCACTGTAAAATGGTGTTTACTGCATGTTCATTTACTTCGTGTTTTCCCTCAAAAATGTTAAAAGAGCAATTACTGTTTTTGAATAACTGTTGGTGAAATTCAATCTTTTCGGGTTTAATTAAATTTTCTTGATTACCTACTAAATATAGGCTATTTGTTTTAGCTATTCGTTCGGGTAAATGTTCTTGAAACTCTTTACCAATCTCTCCAGCAATCATTACCGAAAAATCAAATTTTATAGGCGTTTGGTTTAAAAAACGAGTTTGAGTTGATACTCCTTGACTGAAACCTAGTAGCACTAGTTTGGTATTGGTGTAAGATTTTAAATTTAAACTTTCTACTAATTGGTTTAAATAATTGTTGTAATCAATTATTTCATTTTCGCGTTCTAGGCTAGTCATCCAGCTAGCAACTGGGCTTCCGCTAAACCCACGCGAGTAAAATTTATTTAAACCTTCGGGAGCTATAATAAAATGTTCATCTCCCAATATTTCAAAGCTATTTATAAAAGAATCCGCAGTTTGAGCATAACCATGAATTACAATCCAAATGTATTGCGTATTTTCTGTTAAATCTCCTTGGGTAAAGTATCTGGCTGTTTTAGGAACAGTTAAAAAGTGTTTTTGCATAACTTTAAGGCGGTGCAAATTAAGTTGTTTTTTAGGTAATAAATAAAATTTGAAAAGTAATTCAAACACTTAAAAAAACCAAGTAAATCGAAAATTGCATTTTTGATTTACTTGGTTTAATATGCTTCAACCAAGTAAAATGAAAATTATATTTTGGTTTTTCATGGTTAATGATTTTATTTGTATGGTGATAAATAGAGATGATTTAGCTAAATTAAGCTTAAAAGCAGGCTGGGCTCCAGCCATTGCTATTTTGGGGCCAAGGCAATGTGGTAAAACTACCTTAGCTAAAGCATTTGGTGCTTTGCAAAGCAATGGCTTTATTTATTTAGATTTGGAAAGTCCTACTGATAAAGCCAAACTTACAGATGCGGAGGCTTATTTTAAAGTAAATGAAGAAAAACTTGTAATTATAGATGAAGCGCAATTAATACCAGAAATATTTTCTGTTTTACGCTCAGTAATTGACTCCAACAGGCGAAATGGAAGGTTTTTGTTATTAGGTTCTGCCTCGCCAAATTTGGTGCATGGTGTAACTGAATCATTGGCAGGTAGAATATCGTTTTTAGGACTTGGTCCTTTAAAATTACAAGAAATTACAACTAGTGGTTTTAATTGGCGTACACATTGGCTAAAAGGTGGATTTCCTCAAGCATTTTTAACTGAAAACAATTTGGCTTGGGCCGATTGGATGGCTGCTTTTATAAAAACTTACACCGAGCGCGATTTTAGGTTGCTTTTTGGAGTAAATTTAAATTCCGTAGCCATTGCTAAACTTTGGCAAATGTTGGCTTATAACCAAGGAAATATTTGGAAAGCAGAAATGTATGCCAATTCATTAGGTGTAAGTGCCCCAACTGCAAATCGTTATTTTGAGTTTTTGGAAGGCGCTTTTTTAGTGCATAGACTACAAGCCTTTACAGCCAATACCAATAAACGAATGGTTAAAGCCCCAAAGGTGTATGTAAAGGATAGTGGAATTGTGCATTATGTAAACAGAATAACTGATAATGATACTTTACAAAGTCATCCAATTATCGGTGCTTCCTGGGAAGGTTATGTTATTCAACAAATTTATGCGAGCAGACCCGAAGGAATTGACATGTTTTATTACAGAACCCAAAATGGCGCAGAGGTAGACGTGGTATTGGTTAAAGCCAATCAACCTGTGGCTTGTATTGAAATAAAATTATCGAATGCACCTGCTGTTAGTCGTGGGTTTTATAATTGTATAGACGATTTAGAAACGACCCAAAACTACGTAATTACACCAAGCAGCGACACTTATCCCATAAAGAACATTTGGGTTTGTAGTTTAGAACATTTTTTGCAGAAGTTTTTGGGGGAAGTATAAAACAAAAAAGCTTGACACTTTTCAATGTCAAGCTTTTTTGAAATAGTAGTAGAATAAATTAAGCTAATTTTTCAGCTAAAGAATTGTTGTAAATGTTTGCCAAATCAGCAGTTTTGCCAAAATCAATATCATTTACTTGAATATTATTTTCAGTAACAGTTCCAAGTTTTTCAAATGGCATATTTAATCCATTTAAGTAACTTTCAACTTGGGCACAATTGTTTGTTTTTACTGAAATTACCACACGCCCTTGAGCTTCACCAAATAAGAAAGCATCTAAACGAATGTTGGATGTTGAATGTTGAATGTTGAATGAAAGATTTCTGTTCATAGCACTTTCTAGTAAAGTAATAAACAAACCACCTTCGCTAACATCGTGAGCTGATTCGATATGATTGCCATTGATTAAACCTAATAAAGCTTTGTGTAATTGGTGCTCTTCGTCTAAGTTAAAGTACGGTGCTGGAGAGTATTGTACTTTATGGTAATGCGCCAAATAATGCGATGAACCAATATCGTTTTTGCTATTGCCTAGCATATAAATTACATCACCTGCATTTTTAAAATCCATGGTCATGTGTTTTTTGTTATCTCCAATTAAACCCACCATACCAATGGTTGGAGTTGGGAAAACAGCATCATTGTCGCTGCTTTGGTTATAAAAACTTACGTTTCCACCTGTTACAGGCGTATCAAACTTTTTACAAGCTTCGCCCATGCCTTTTATAGCATATACAAATTGGTAATACACTTCAGGGTTATAAGGATTTCCAAAGTTTAAGCAATTGGTAATTGCCGCAGGCTCTGCACCTGAGCAAACCAAATTACGTGCTGCTTCTGCCACTGCAATTTGTCCGCCTACAAATGGGTCAGCCCAAACAAAACGGCTGTTACAATCTACCGTCATAGCAATTGACTTGTCGGTTCCTTTAACTTTTACCACCGATGCATCACTAGGTGCATTGGTAGTTTGGTTTATGGTTCCTACCATGCTATCATATTGGTTATACACCCATCTTTTCGATGCAATATTTGGGTGTGCAGCCAGGAATTTAGCGACATTAATAGCTTGCTCTGGTTTACAATCTGCTATATTGTTTATATCAAATTTTTCAATTTCTTTAAAGTATTTTGGCTCGGTGTATTCACGGTGATAAACAGGAGCACCACCACCTAAAACCAAACTTTCGCCCGGAATATCAGCTCTTAATTCATCGTTCATGTAATATTGAACCCTACCTGAATCAGTTACTTCACCAATGATATTATAGGTTAAATCCCATTTTTCTAATACTTTTTCAACTTGGGCTTCCATTCCTTTTTTCACAATCACCAACATGCGCTCTTGGCTTTCTGATAAGAGAATTTCCCAATCTTTCATGCCTTCTTGACGCATAGGAACTTTATCCAACCACACCGTCATTCCTGTTCCACTTTTTGCACTCATCTCGCTAGTTGAGCAAGTAATTCCCGCAGCACCCATATCTTGCATACCAACAATGGCATCGGTTTCCAATAATTCCATGCTGGCTTCCAAAATCAATTTTTCCCAGAAAGGATCGCCTACTTGAACCGAAGGCAAATCTTTTGCTGAATCTTCTGTAATATCTTTACTAGCAAATGCAGCACCATGAATTCCATCTTTACCAGTAGCTGAACCAAAAATATAAACTGGATTACCAACACCTTCCGCAATGGCAGAAACGGTTTTACCAACCTTTGCTATTCCCACACTCATGGCATTTACCAGAGGGTTGATTTGGTAGCAATCATCAAAATATACTTCGCCACCGACAGTAGGAATACCAAATGCATTTCCATAATTTCCAATTCCTTTAACTACTCCACGAACTAACCATTTTGTTCTTTCGTTTTCAATGTTTCCAAAACGTAATGAATTTAGTTGCGCAATTGGGCGAGCTCCCATCGAAAAAATATCGCGGTTAATTCCGCCCACACCCGTTGCAGCCCCTTGGTAAGGTTCAATAGCACTTGGGTGATTATGACTTTCAATTTTAAAACAACAAGCCAATCCATCGCCAATATCAATTAATCCAGCATTTTCTTCACCTGCTTCGGCCAACATTTTTTCACCTTTTTTAGGCAATGTTTTTAACCAAACTATAGAGTTTTTATATGAACAATGCTCGCTCCACATTACTGAGTAAATACTCATTTCGGTAAAAGTGGGTGTACGACCTAAAATTTCTTTAATTTTTTCAAATTCTTCTGGTCTAAGACCTAATTGCTGTGCTTGTTCAAGTGAGGCTAGATTGCCCGATGGAATAGATTGATTCATGATTGAAAAGTAAGCCGCGAATTTGCGAATAAAAAAGCAAACCCAAACTATCAATTTTGATTTTTTTGTTGATTTTAGTTTTTTAATGTTGGTTACTTTAACCATTAAACCTTTTAGTTTAATCTGTTTAAAACTCAATGCAGGTTAAATAAAAATATTGGCAATTAAAATACATTTAACTGCGGATTACCTATTTCTTTTGTTACTAAAACAAAAAGCCATACTTTAGAAGTAATTTTAAGTTAGTTTTTAATTAATAAAAAGACAAATGCCAACAAAATCCCATATAAATTCTATTCTATTAATAGTAATTTTAACTTTTACAACACTATTAAGTTTCAAAATAAATGCACAAACAATTACAACCAATTCTTTGGTTGTAAATTCATTTTGTGCTGGTGAAACCGTAAACATTAGTTACGTTATAAATGGCAGTTTTAATCCATCCAATATTTTTGCGGTACAATTAAGTGACACAAATGGAAATTTTATTTCGCCAATAAATATTGGTCAAATAACATCAACTAGCAGCGGAAATATTTTGTGTACAATACCCCTTAATTGTAGTACAAGTTATTTATATAAAGTGAGGGTTTTGGCTAATGATCCTTTTGTTGTAGGTACAGACAATGGGGCTAATATTAATATCAATGCTAGACCCTTTGTAGATGCTGGAACAAATCAAACGGTGTGCGCAAATAGCATAATTAATTTAAATGGAACTGTTAATAGTGTGGCACCATACATAAATTGGACAACTTCGGGAAGCGGTTCATTTGTTAATTCCTCAACCTTAAATGCGGTTTATACACCAAGTATAGCAGATATTGCTAATGGTTCTGTTGTTTTAACAATAACAACCAATGATCCTGCAGGTCCATGCGCAGCTGCGTTAGATTCCATGACTGTTTACTTTTTACAAATGCCAATAGTAAATGCGGGGGTAAATCAAAATTTATGTAATAATACAACTTCAGTTAATTTGAATGGAAGTATTGGAGGGTCAGCATCTAGTGCTAGTTGGCGTTCATTAGGTACCGGTATATTTAATAACTCTACCAACTTAAATACAAATTATATACCTAGCAATAATGATATATTAAATGGTTTTGTAAAATTAATATTAACAACCGATGACCCAGCAGGTCCATGCTCTTTTGTGGCCGATACTGTTGAAATTTATTTTAATCCACTTGCAATTTCAAATGCGGGGGTAGATCAAAGAATTTGTAAAAATGATTTTCTGTTTTTAAATGCCAGTACCACTGCAAATTCAGGTTCAAAAATTTGGACAACCAATGGTACGGGCTATTTTTCAAATAACACCTTAGTGAATCCTGTTTATTACCCAAGCAATTCAGATGTATTATTAGGAAAACTTATGTTTACATTTAAAACAAGTAATCCTAATTTCATTTGCGATAACACGGTTGACAGTATGGAGGTAACAATTGATTCCTTAGCAATAGCAGATGCTGGGAATGATATTGGGATATGTAAAACAACACTATTTGCTGCTTTGAATGGGCAAATTAGTGGTTCTGCAACTTCTGCAAGTTGGAGTACTTCAGGTAGTGGAACTTTTGATAACGTTAATGTTTTAAACACAAATTACTATCCTTCTGTTTTTGATAAAAATAAAGGTTTTATATATCTAACATTAACAACCAACGACCCCTCTGGTCCTTGTAGTTTTGGGGTAGATTCGTTGAAAATAACTTTTGAAAATCCAGCGCAAATTGATGCTGGACCCGACCAAGTAATTTGTGAAAACGATTTGGTAAATTTAAAAGGTTCTTTTAATAATGTTGTAAGTTTTGCCAGTTGGACTGTTTCAAACAATCCTGCTTACATTTCATTTGATACAGTTACTACCTATATGCCTAATCTAGTTGATATAAGCAATAAGTTTTTCTATGTTAGATATAAATCTGATGATCCTGCAGGTGATTGTAAATCAGTAAGTGATTCCATTTTAATTACTATCAATTCTTTGGCAACAGTAAGTGCTGGAATTAGCCAAACCATCTGCACAAATGAATCAAGTGTTTTACTTAATGGTTTTATTGGCGGTGCCGCCAATAGTGCAAAATGGAAAACAACAGGAACTGGTTATTTCAGTGATTCTACCATACTAAACGCAAGGTATTTTCCCAGTAATGCCGATAAGCAGTTGGGGAGCATAAAGCTAATACTAGGTACAAATAATCCAGTTGGGCCTTGCGAAAGTGCTTTTGACACCATACAGTTATCTTTTAATCTAAGTGCTGTATCAAATATAATTAATGATACTTCAATTTGCGAAAATGATTTAATATATCTGAATGCTAATACAAACTATGTAAGCGGAAATGCTGCTTGGTACACGAACGGCTCAGGTGGTTTTAATAATAATTTATCACTTACTCCTATTTACTTTCCAAGTGAAAATGATAAAACATTAGGTCATGTAACTTTTACTTTTATTACCAATGATCCTTTCAATTCATGCTCTAATTCCATAGATTCAACTAAAATATTTATTAATAGAATGGCCTTTGCAAATGCAGGTTTAGACCAAGCAATATGTAATTCAAATAACTCAATATTGTTAATTGGTTCCATAAATGGCTCGGCTACTTCTGCAAAATGGACTAGCACGGGTAGTGGCTCATTTAACAATTCTGATTCTTTAGTAACCATATACACGTTTAGTAATAGTGATAAGCAAAGTGGGCTAGTTAAATTAATATTGACTACCAACGATCCTTTGGGTCCTTGTAGTTCAGTAAGTGATACTTTAAATGTAATATTATACCAAAAGCCAATAGTTAATGCTGGTCAAAATCAAAGTATTTGTGGTAATAGTCCTATTAATTTAAATGGAAGTTATAATAGTGCCGCTGTTTTTGCCAAATGGCTTTCATCAAATTCAATTAATTATAGTTCATTTGATTCTGTTACTACATACTATCCTACACAAACAGATATTAACTTAGGGAAAATAACCTTTACCTTAATCTCGAGTGACCCAGTTGGGCCTTGTAATGAAGCTAAAGACTCCATAACTGTTACGTTTTTTAAACCCGCTTTTGCTGATGCAGGATTAGACCAAACAGTGTGTGCAACCAATAACAGAATTGACTTAATGGGTAATATTAGTGGCACTGCTACTAGTCTTAATTGGAGTACCATTAATGGAAAAGGAACCTTTGACAAAATAGATACAATGAGTACTAAGTATAGACCTACAACTACTGATTTTGCAAATAAATTAGTTTCTATTGTATTGTCTACCAATGATCCTTTTGGGCCGTGCCCAGCAGCAAAAGATACCATGGATATTATTTTTAAAGATTCACTGGTAAATTTTGAAGCTGAAACTGTTAACAATACTTGCGACTCTTCGATTGTAGCATTTATAAATACTACTTTAAGTTCAGGTAATACATTTGTATGGAACTTTGGTGACAGCACAGCCACAACCACACTACCCAACCCAAGACATATTTACAAAAAAACAGGCGTTTTTAATGTTAAATTGGTTGCTACTAATGATGTAGGATGTACGGAAGTTTTATATAAAAATACGGTAGTAAATAATATAAAACCGAAGGCCGATTTTGAAGTGAATTATTTAAATCAATGTTTTTTAAATAATGCTTTTGAATTAAATAATACATCAAACGGAGGTACAGAAAGTTGGGTTGTTGGCAACGAATGGAGTTTTGGTGACAATACTTTTTCAACTGCTACCTTCCCCACAACCAAGAACTTTGGTTATCCCGGTAAATACTTTATTAAACTTAAAGTAATTGCTGCTAATAACTGTACCGATACATTGGTTAAAGTAGTTTCGGTAACTAGTGGACCTATAAAGCCTACCGTTTCGTTGGTATCTGGTAATATTCTGAAAGCTAGTACGGGGCAAGCCTATCAATGGTACTTTAATGGTTCTCCAATTACTGGGGCTAATTTACAAACCTTTCAACCCACTAATTTTGGATTTTATAGCGTGCGTATTGATAGTTCAAATGGCTGCGGAACTTTAAGTGATGAATTTGAATTTAAATATACTTCCATTAAAGGTATTAATGCTGATAATGAAATCAGGATTTATCCTAATCCAACTTTAGGTATATTTAATATTGATTCAGAACTTCAACTTGATTATATCGTTTATGATTTTAGCGGAAAAGAGGTGCTTTTGGGACATAAAAATTCAACTATAGAAAGCATTGATTTAGGAGGATTTAAAAGTGGTTTTTATGTAATTAAATTAGTGGGTAAAAATGAAATTTTCACTGCTAAAATATTAAAAAACTAGCTTTACCTACAGAGGTTTATAGGTTAAATTGAAGTATAGTTTTTTAGTATTTGGATGATTCATTTTTATTTATTAAATAACTTGGGGTTTTGCCAATATCCATTTCCATAACTGCAAAATATTTCAGACAGTGCTTTTATATTTTTTAAAGCCACCAAACAAACTTCGTTTTTATGGTTTAAAGTAATGAAAGCATTGTTTTTATAAACAATAGGCAAACTGCCATTTGCATCATTAGCGTATTTGGCAAAACTATCTGTTTGTTGCGCATCTAAAATTTTGCCATTGGGTAAGTTCATAAAATAAGTGTTTTGTTTATTAAGTGCTCTTGCCTCGGCTTCTTTTGTGCCAATTATTTCTCCTCTATAAATGGCTATTATTTCATTTTTATAAATATTTATAGCCGTAAATAAACCCAAACCAGCATTTTCAATTCCTGATGTTTTTATAAATAAATAATCAGCCTCTGGCGCTGAAATAATCTCGGGAAATGAATTGTTTTTTAAAAGCATGTAGTTAAATGGTCTGAATAATTGCTTGGTATTTTAGGAAACAATAATGCACAAAAAAACCTTGCTAAAGCAATAAAGTTTAACAAGGTTTTTCAAATCAATCATTCACTTCGGCTCCGCTCAGTGAACATTTAACTAAAGGTCAAATTTAATGCCTTGAGCTAATGGTAATTCTTTACCGTAGTTAATGGTATTTGTTTGTCTACGCATGTATGCTTTCCAGCTATCGCTTCCACTTTCGCGGCCGCCACCTGTTTCTTTTTCGCCACCAAATGCACCGCCAATTTCAGCACCACTGGTTCCAATATTTACGTTTGCAATTCCGCAATCGCTGCCCCAATGTGCTAAAAATGCTTCTGCTTCTTGCAAATTATCGGTAAACACACTAGAGCTTAAACCTTGTTTAACGCCATTTTGCATATCGATAGCGTCATCAAAATCTGTGTATTTCATGATATACAGAATAGGCGCAAAAGTTTCGTGTTGTACTATTTTAAAGCTGTTTTTAGCTTCGCAAATAGTTGGTTTTACATAACAACCACTTTCGTAACTTTCGCCTTTCATAACCTCAGCACCACAAAGTACATTTCCACCTTCGGCTTTTACTTGCTCAATGGCATTTAAGTAAGCATTTACTGCATCTTTATCAATTAATGGTCCAACCAAGTTTCCAGTTAAAGGATTTCCAATGGTTAATTGCTTGTAAGCATTCACTAATTTATCTTTTACTTTTTCGTAAATACTTTCGTGAATAATTAACCTGCGTGTGGTAGTACAACGTTGGCCTGCTGTTCCTACTGCACCAAAAACCACACCCACCATGGCTAAATCTAAATTGGCATTTGGGGTTAAAATAATGGCATTGTTTCCACCTAATTCTAATAAAGCTTTTCCAAAACGTTGTGCTACAGTGGCACCAACTATGCGGCCCATGCGGGTAGAACCAGTTGCTGAAACCAAAGGAACTCGTTCATCTTTGCTCATTAATTCACCTACTTTATAATCGCCATTTACCAAACAGAAAATCCCTTCTGGTAAATTATTTTCCTTTAAAATTTTAGCCATTAACAACTGACAAGCAATTGCTGAAAGTGGTGTTTTTTCTGATGGTTTCCAAACACACACATCACCACAAACAGCGGCTAACATACTATTCCAACTCCAAACTGCAACAGGGAAATTAAAAGCCGAAATGATTCCAACTATTCCAAGTGGATGGTATTGCTCATACATTCTGTGGTTTGGTCTTTCGCTATGCATAGTTGAGCCCGTTAACTGACGGCTTAAACCTACTGCAAAATCGCAGATGTCAATCATTTCTTGTACTTCGCCCAAACCTTCTTGTAAGCTCTTACCCATTTCGTAGCTCACCAATTGGCCTAAAGGTTGTTTGTATTCGCGCAATAAATTTCCGTATTGACGCACAATCTCACCACGTTTTGGGGCAGGCATTTTACGCCAAGTTTTAAAAGCTTCTTCAGCAGTTGCAATTACTTTATTGTACTCAGCTTCGGTGGTAAATTTTACTTTACCTATTAATTTTCCATCTACAGGCGAGTAAATTTCTTTTACTTCAGCGTTTGCATCAGCAAAATGATTTTGCCCTGTTGATGTTCCTTCGTTTATTTCTTTTAAGTTTAACTCTTTTAAAAAATCAAGAGAAAAGGTTTGTGTTGCACTCATTTTTATTAGTTCTTAGTTTATAGTTAGTTAGTTCTTAGTTATTTTGCTTCTGGCAACTGGCTTCTAGCCTTTAGCTATTGCCTATTGCCTATTGCCTATTGCCTATTGCCTATTGCCTATTGCCTATTGCCTATTCAATATTTCGTTGCAAAGCTATTCATTTTATTCCAAATAGGATTATTTCATGGCATTTTTTGCCAATTTTATTGGGTTAATTGCATTTAAGTTTAAAATAAAACTTGCTCTTTCAAAAGGATGTTCGAAGCCATTGTTAAGTTTCCAAACATCCATTACATTTTGGCTAGCAAATAAAGGCAGATATATTTCAAACACATTTTTAGCTATACTCACGTATAAACCACCTACTGTTAAAAATTTTGTTTCATAAGAATAATTATTTGTATTGGCCTCGGTAATAAAAACCTCGCCATATGCGCAATCGGTATAAAAACCAATTGGTAATTTAAAAGGAAAAGGTAATGTAATGTTGGCAGCGGTAAGCCAAGTTCTACTTGAACCAATCGCAACAAAATTTCTAAAACCAGCATCTCTGTTCAGCACTTGGCGGGCTAAGAAAGTTTGTTGTTGATTTCCTTCTGCTCTTCCAAACATGGCTTCATCGTAAAAATAATCGTTATAGCCATTGGTTCCTCCAGCTTGAAAATAAGTTCTACCTTGATTCAAATCAGTTGTTGCTGTGCTTTGCTCGTTTAAGAATGTACCCGCAAATAGGCGAATATTGGCTTTCTTTTTACTAGCGTTATATGAAATGCCTTGATTTACTTCAAAGCTTAAACGGGTAAAGCTATAATCAGCAGTTCCAACTTGAAGATTGGTTTTAAAATAGGTTGGGTAAGTAGCTAAGTTATGGGCCATTTTGTATGTAATATCCATAGCCGACATGCTTTGGTTATTGAAATTACTTAAATAGCCTTCACTTGTTTTGTTTTCAAGTACGGTAACATGGCGTAAAATTACTTTGTTTTCAAACAAACTGCGTGCAGTTGCTTGTTTAAAATCTAACTCAATACTTGGAGCCAATTTTTCATACGAAATATCAGTTGATTCATCAAAACTTTTTGTTCCAAACCTCGAAGTATTAATACCAATTTTTATGTTTTTTAAAACTTTGCTGCTTACATGAAAATTCCTTGCAATACTTAAATAGCCATTTAAATCGTTTGTGGTAAAACTATACAATGGCGTAAAGTTAAATTCTGTTTTTTGGTCAGGGAAAAAATCGTTATTGATAAACAAGCCTAGCATATTTCCATTGTATTTATTCCAAGCATAAAGAGGAATACAGAATATTTGGCGCTTATTAGGATTTTCTAAAGCTGGTAAAAAACGAACGCTCAAAGGTTTGTGCAGCGCATTATTTTTTCTATATAACTCAATGCTCGATTGGTTTTGGTCGATTTGAATATTATTGGCCACACCATCATTATTTAAAAGCAAGGTAATGTCAAAAGTTTTTGTACCTTTAAATCCTTCAAATTGTTTGGTTTTGATGGGTGTATTGTATTGATTGGTGGATGATAAACTAAAAGGAGCATTAAAACCACTTACATTTTTAACTTTAGCTTGGTTCTTTTTAACACTTATTATCTTATAATCCATTTTTTTAGTTGAACCTAATACTTCGTCAAAAAACCAACTTAAATTTTCGTTGGTAAATGCTTCGGCATGGTTTCTAAAATCGTTTGGCAATGGGTGTTTAAATTTCCATTTTTCGTAATAAGCATGCATCATGGCATCAAACTTATCATTACCTAAATAATTTTGCAGCATGTAAAAACTTAAGGGGTTTTTGGCATAAATAATGGCGCCATAGTTAAAGTCTGTATAACTCGTAGAAGTCAAATTTCCAGCTTGGTCTTCATTTTTTCGTGCAGTAATTCCATAAAGCAATCTTGCCTGACCAAAACCTTTTAAATCCACATTGAAAACATCTCTCAAAAAGTCTTTTTGTACAGCCGTTTTAGCCCTTGTTTCATCCTCTTTTTCTTGCGTGCAACGGCTTTCATAATAAGTGTTCAAACTTTCGTCCATCCAAGGGTGCTCGCGTTCGTTGCTTCCTAAAATTCCATAAAACCAGTTATGGCCCACCTCATGAATAATGGTTGTTCTATCAATGCTAGCGCAATTGGTAATGGTTGGGTATTCCATTCCTCCTCCAGCTTCAAGCGGAGTAATAACTACTTGTGCTAGGTTATAAGGATAATTTCCAATATGGTCAGAGTAATATTTTACTCCTTCGTTTATGTAACCAATACCGCTGTTATTAATGCGTTTGGCAAATAACCAAGTTGTTACTTTTTTACCATTTTGTAAGGTTACTTCTCCCTTTTTTACATTAAATTCTTTACTAGCAAACCATGCAAAATCGTGAACTGAATCTTGTAAGTAACGCACAGTTTTAAATTCATTACTTGAAAGAGGTCTTTCTTCAAATTGTTTGGCTTCGCTTTCTGCCAATTTGTTTAAAAAGGTTTCCTCTTCTTTGTTTTGTAAATTACCTGTAGCTGCTAAAACATAGTTTTTAGGCAAGGTAATACTTACATCAAAGCTTCCAAATTCACTGTAAAACTCACCTTGATCTAAATAGGGGATTGGGTTCCATCCATTCACATCGTAAACTGCTGGTTTTGGAAACCATTGGGTTATACAATACAATTGTTTTTCATGACCTAAACGGCTATAAACTTTTGGCAATTGCACATAAAAAGGTGTACTTATTGTTATTTTTTCTCCAGGCTTTAAAGGTTGGTTTAAAGTAAGTAAAGCTATATCAATATCGTTGGTTAAGTTCCATTTTATAGAAGAATTATTTACCGCAAAATTCAAACTATCAATACTTCCTTGATCTTCGGGTTTTGCAAAATAAAAATCTGTTTTACCATTTTCTAAATGTTGCTTGGCAAATGCAGTATTTCTATTGGCATAAGCATTTGGCCACACATGCATGTAAATTTGGTTCAACACATCAGCAGAATTATTGGTATAAACCATACTAATTTTCCCATCGAGGGAGTTTTTATTATCATCGAGCTTAACCGAAATGGTATAAGCCACATGCTGTTGCCAGTTAGCTTGATTCAGTTTTTTGGGTGCACTTTGTGCCATTAGTTGAACTGAAATTGGAAGTAAAAAAATAATTGAAAATAATTTTCTCATGAACGAAAGGTTTGTTTTAATCAAGTTTTCAAATATTTATAAAATATCTGACCTGAAAAAGACCATTTAAATAATTTATGAACTTATATTTGTAAAACAAATTTGAATTTTGCGTATGATGGATGGTGAAGACTTTTTAAGTGAAGATGTGAGCAATGATGTACAACGTTACGAGAAAATGTTGCGCAACAAAACCACCGAATACTTTGATGCTGAAACTCTTGAAGGAATAATTGATTATTATATACAAACCAATAAGTTAAAGAAAGCCTTTGCGGCTGTTACCTATGCTTTAAATTTATACCAATCGCATAGCGAGTTTTTATTACAAAAAGCTGAAGTTTATATTTTAGGCGAACGCTATGAAAGCGCTTTAGAAGAACTTGAAACAGTAGAAAATTTTGAGCCATTTAATACCGATTTGCATTTGCTAAAAGGCGAAACCTTAATTAATCTTCGCCAGTTTAATGAGGCTGCTATTTGTTTTGAAAAAGCACTGCAATACACCGATGAACGTTTGGACATGCTTTTTGAAATAGCTTATGTTTACGAAGATTGTGATATGTATGCCAAAGCGGTTGAATATTTTAAAATATTAATTAATGAGTTTCCCGAAATTGAACAATCGTATTACGAAATAGGGCATTGTTTCAACCAATTAGGTGATTATGAAAATGCCATATTTTATTACAAACAATTAATAGATAACGAACCATATAGCACCACAGGCTGGTATAATTTGGGTATTATTTATTATAAAACCGAAAGGTTTGAAGAAGCCTTGGATGCTTATGAATTTTGCTTAGCAATTGATGAAGAATTTACTGCTGCTAAATTTAATAAAGCCAATGTTTTGGTGGAGCTAGAACGTTACGATGAAGCCATAGCTGAATACAAAAGTGCCATAGCCGAAGACGGTGCAGATGCCATTACTTATTGTAATTTGGGCGGATGCTATGAGCGCATGAATAAAAACGAGGAAGCTAGAGCCAATTACAAAAAAGCTACCGATTTGAACCCAAATATTGCTGAGGCATGGTTTGGAATAGGTTTAACTTTTGAAAAAGAAAATAAAAACAAAGAAGCATTACCTTTTTACCAACGTGCATGTATGCTGGAGCAAGATAATGCTGAATATTTATTGGTTTTGGGCGAAACACAATACCGCTTAAATCAAATAGAAAACTGCGAAGAAACTTATGCTAAATTGGTAGAGTTAGATGCTACCATGATGGAAGCTTGGTTAGATTGGAGTTTTGTAAAATATACCCAAGGATTTACCAAAGAAGCCATTGAAATGATTTTGGAAGCGGTAAAAACAAATTACGATTGCCATCAATACCATTACCGTTTGGTTTGCTACTTATATGAAAACGGGCAAATAGAAGAGGCTAAAAAACACTTGGAAATTGGCTTGCTTTTAAAGTTTGACGATTATTTTTTGATTTACGAAATATTACCAAAATTACAGCAAGCTACTTCGCTTACCGAAATAATTGAAAGTTATAGAAACAGCTAGTTAGTACCTATAAAATTTATGGCTCAAAAAACAATACAAGATTGGTTTAACGAATATAGCGAAAGCCACCAAAACCCTACTAATAAATTAATTCATTGGATATGTGTACCAAGTATATTTTTTAGTATTGTGTGCTTATTTTCGTTGGTTCCTATAGCGGGAGTGCTCAATTTAGCTGGCATATTAATGATATTTGCTACGGTATTTTATGCCCGATTATCGCCTAAATTGGCTATTGGTTTGTTGTTGTTTTACTTTGTTTGTTTTATGGGAGCCATTGCTTTATGCCACTTGCCTATAGCACTTTGGAAAATAGCATTGGGCATTTTTGTAATGGCTTGGTTAGGCCAATTTTACGGACATAAAATAGAAGGCAAAAAACCTTCGTTTTTAAAAGACTTACAATTTTTACTGATTGGGCCAGCTTGGCTTTTAGGCTTTGTTTACCAAAGATTGGGAATAAAGTATTAAGCTACATATCAAACTTTAATCTTTCTCATAGTTTGAGGCTTATTAAGTTGAGGGTGTCATTGGTTAATGGATTTACCAATCTAATCAAACCTTCAGTTTTTGTATATAAAAAGCCAAACTCTGTAGTTGATTTTATTGAAGTAAAATCTTTTACATTATAATAATATTTACCTTCAATATTTAGAGAATCGTAAGCAAATGGACCACTAAAATAGCTTGGGTAAAGTGCTTTTCCTTTATTGTTCCAACTAAAGTTCATTGTTCTAATACCATATTTAATAAATGTATTTTCAATACTAATTTTATCAGTATTCTTTGTACAGTTAAATATTATATACCTGCGTTGCAGGTTATAAGTTTGAGGGCATTCTTCTTGGGTGGTATATTTTCCCCAATCATAGACATACCCCTGGCCAATAAAAACAGAAGTATCGCGTGTTGTTTTGTTTATAAAAGTCAGTTCAGAAAAGTCTTTGTAAGGCACCACATTTAAATCTTCTTCTAACTGATATTCATAGTAATTATTGTCAACGCATCCTTCATCAGGCTTACAAGCTTTAAACAAAAGTAGTATTAAAGGAATGATGAATATTAATCTTTTCATGTTACAATTATTAAACTTTTAAGGAACTAACTCAAATACATTATTATCAATTTTAAACTTTACCATACCAGTGGTGTAAGTTTTATAATAGGCATAACTACTGTTGTTCTCTACATAAGTTAAAGTGTCGTATTTTCTATTATTAATTGTTACTGATTTATATGGTGGGTCTAATAAAATGAAACTTATCGAGGCGTCATTAAATAAAATTTGATTATTGAGTTTTAACATAAAATCATTACCATAAAATGTATTTCTATAATTAACAAGCTGAAATCTATTACTACCAATGCTGTCAATAAATGTCATGCTTTTATATTGAAGTTTTATCTGATATGGGCAATCAGTTTGACTTGTAACATAATTGTATCCATCAATGAAACCAGTATTACTAAAAATAACTGTGTCTGTTCCATTTTTCAAAAACCGTAATTTTTCATCTCCTTTATAAGGAAAAAGTGTAAGGACTCTTTGTGAAGATAATTTCTCTTCAGAGCCAACTGAGTTTGGTTTGCAATCGTCCTTGCAACTTAAAATAGTTAAAAGTATTATTGGTATTATTAAAACTATTTGTGTTTTCATGTTACAATCATTTCTTGCAATTACCTTTTACTCTCTTTATTGTCAGCTATTTTGGCTTCAAAAGGATTTATTTTAAATGGATAAATTAATTGCTTGGTGTATCCTACCGGAAATTGTGCTTCGTTTAATCCTGTACCTTTTGGCCATTCATTTTCGGGTAAATAATAAGTGCCAAATATCCTATCAATAACTGGGAAAAATACAGCAAAGTTTTTTCCGTATTTATCTTCTTCTATACAATGGTGCCAATGATGGTATTGAGGTGTGGTAAATACATATTTTAAGAAACCAATATTAATGCGCGTATTGGCATGAATAAATACAGCATGAATAGCTATTACTACAATGTAAATATTAAATACCAATGGCGAAAATCCACATACATACAAAGGAATAAATGTAATGGAGCGCGTAAAGAAAATATCAATAAAATGAGTTCTACTTCCTGCCAACCAATCCATGGTTTGGGTAGAGTGGTGAACTGCATGAAAACGCCATAAATATTGGTGCGAATGAAATATTCTATGTGCCCAATATTGGAATACATCGGTAATAAAAAAAGCAAAAAGAAGTTCAAGGCCCAATGGCAAGTTTTGAACCCACAACTGGAACGACTCTAAATTCATTTTACCAAAAAAAATCACGGCAGGCTTTTGTGTAATTACTCCAAAAAACTGAATGAGTAAATGACTAATGGTAAAATAAATTAAATCTGTTCTCCATTCAGTATGAAATCTATCTTGATTTTCGCGTTTAGGAAATACCATTTCTATGGGAATAAAAATAATAGCCATAAGCAATAAATCCAGTAAAAGCCAGTCTAATCCTAAATGCCAATTAGCTTTTTCTACTGCTCTTCCTTGTACATCAAATCCACCAATAATGATGGTTATGCATGCTATAAAAATTCCCCAAATCCCTCTGGCTCTTTTGGTACTTAATATTACATTACTTAAGCCAAAAAGCATTGAAATAATTAGCGTTGCTGTAAGCAAAACCTTCATTGATTTAGCTGTATACACTTCTCTAAATTCAGGTGTGGTTAATATTTCGGGAAAATAAAAACATAAAACCCCTCCAAGGGCTAATGAACTAAAAAACACAGATAAATAGCCACTTACTATTCCTTTGCCTATTGCGTATCTTTTTATAAACGATTCAATTGTTGACATATTTTTCTAATTTTAATAAACCAATACTTTGCGCACCTCCGTGCTAAAACCATTGCTTATGCTCACAAAATAAACTCCTTTATTTTCGTTTCCTAAATTAATGGTTAAGGTATTATTCGAATCACCTGCAGTCCAATTATATTGTTGAATGGATTTGCCCATTATATCGGTAATGGTTACTTGCAAATCGTTGTTTTGGGTTGCTTCGCAAGACAACTGAAAACTGCCCGAAGTAGGATTTGGAAACAAATTAATTTGTGTTTGCTTGAACTTTTGTTCGGTTACTCCAATAGTAGCAATGGTGCGTTTAATGGCTGCATAAGCATTAATTTTACCAGCACCCCATCGGCTTGAATCAACAGGTTGTTTGGTGTAACTATCGGTAATGGCTGTTTTAAAAAGGATGTTCTTAATTAACGCAGGAGTCAATTTAGGGTTTGCTTGCAGCAATAAAGCTACAATGCCAGCAACCATTGGCGATGACATAGATGTGCCACTTGCCTCAGCATAATAATAATCACGGTTATTTTTAGCAAAAGTAAACTTGGCTACACTTTGCGCATAATTACTTCCACCCGATAAATAAGAAACATCAAACGAGTTAACTGCAGAAGCAATAGTCATTCCTGGTGCTGCTATATCTGGTTTAATTCTGCCATCTACCGTAGGGCCTTTACTTGAAAATGGTGTAATTTGACCCGGAAAAGCATAACCCGAATAACTTTGGTTAGAACCCGCTAAGTTTTTAAACGTAATTTTAGAAGCATAAGCTGCTACAGTTATTGCTGATTGTGTGCTTGCCATTTCGCCTAAGGTATAATTACTATTGCCTGCGGTTCCCCATGGAAAACCACCCGCAGTAAACTCTCCATAATAACCATTATAATCGTTTACAAAACCTTGCCACATGTGCACCAATCCACTTTGTCCTAATACACTTACACAAAATTTATCAGCTGTCTTACTAAATACATCTACCAGAATATGTGGCTTACCATTATAATCAGCGGCTTTGGCAGTAATGGTTAAAAAACAGGTGTCGTTTTTTGAACCAACTAAAAAAGTATCTAATGTATTATTATTTAAACAAATATCAGTTGTTGCACTGCTTACTGTTGAGCCATTGTACAAACTAATTTTTAAGCAAAATTGCTTACCAACTTCGCCCCAAACATCAATCCAGTTGCGCTTTTCGCCATTAATGGTTGGGAAAGTAACAAAGCTATGTAAAGCAGTATCTGTATTGGTAAATTTTTTTTGAACATGGATATTTTCATCGCCATTATTCCCAGCTGATAAAACAAAAATTTTACCTTCACCAACCATATTATTACATGCTTGACTGAACAATGAACTGCCATCGTTAGGACCAATAGAATTGCCCCAACTCAAATTAACTACAGCAGGTTTATTTACCGATTTTGCATAGTTGTAAATATAGTTCATGCCATCTAAAATACTGGCCATGCCAGAGGTTTTCCATTCTGTTTTTTCGGGTTTAATACCTACTATTACTATATCGCTTTCGTAAGCTAAACCACGGCATTTTTTATTGGTTCCATAACCGGAACCTGCAGCTATTCCGCCCACGTGTGTTCCATGCGAAAAACTATTTACTTCAAATCCTTTGACTGACATGGTAGCTGTATCTCTTATCTCGTTACCATAATTGTAACCAACTGGAGGCGTACCGTCATTGTGTTGCTCCCAAACACGTTTTATGCGTAAATTGGTTCCTGATGTATCATAAAATGTAGGATGCGTGTAGTCAAACCCTGCATCAATAATACCAACAACCACACCTTTTCCTGAATACGCCAAAGGTAAATTAATTCCATTCTGCACAGAATCTGCCCTTGCCGATTTAATAGCCGCATCTAAATTACTTGCAATAGGTTCGTCTAGTTGGATATAATCAATTTGAGTAATGGCAATAAATTTTTGTAGCTGTGAAACTGGAACTTGAACTGTCCAAATATTACCCGCTTTTGTACCAATAAACGCACCTAATTGCGTAATGCTTTTTTCATTTATTTGAGGTGTAACTTTTATTAAAGTGCTAACAAAAGTTTCGCCTTTTATTTTTGACAATACTGCTTTACTACTGCTATTTACAGCATTTGGTTTGCTAAGCAATTGCATTAAATTAGCCGATAATTTTTGCGATTGATTTATTTGTGCATTACCCCAAAATGTAGCTAAAGTTAATGCCAAAGCAGGTAAGTATTTTTTTATCATGAATACAGTTTTTATAATTACTTAAAACACGAATATGCTAATTATTATTGTAAAATAAGTAATTCTATATTTTTTTTGACTTTTAGGTGTTCTATCCGTTTTATTCATTTTATTTGTAAATAATATTTAGAAATGAACCAATACGAAGAATTATTAAAGCATGTATATAGCACTGGAGCGGAAAAAAGCGACAGAACTGGAACTGGTACACGTAGTATTTTTGGGGCTCAAATAAGATTTGATTTGAGTAAAGGATTCCCTTTAATTACCTCTAAAAAAGTACATTTAAAATCAATTATACACGAATTGATTTGGTTTATTAAAGGCGATACGAATACAAAATATTTAACGGATAATGGTGTAAGAATTTGGGACGAATGGGCTGATAAAGATGGAAATCTTGGTCCTGTTTATGGGCACCAATGGCGCAATTGGCCAAAAACGGATGGTGGAACCATTGACCAATTAAGCGAAGTAATTGAAACTTTAAAAAATAATCCAGATAGCCGCAGAATTATAGTAAGTGCTTGGAATGTGGCTGATTTACCTAAAATGGCTTTAATGCCTTGTCACGCCTTTTTTCAATTTTATGTAGCCAATGGTAAATTAAGCTGCCAATTGTATCAGCGTAGTGCTGACATGTTTTTGGGTGTGCCGTTTAACATAGCAAGCTATGCTTTATTAACTTTAATGATAGCACAAGTTTGCAATTTAGAACCAGGCGATTTTATTCACACCTTTGGCGATGCACATATTTACAGCAACCATTTTGAACAAGTAGAGTTGCAATTAAGTAGAGATTTAAGGCCTTATCCAACCATGAAAATCAATAAAGAAGTTAAATCCATTTTTGATTTTAAATACGAGGATTTTGAATTAGAAAATTACAATCCACATCCGGCCATAAAAGGAGCGGTAGCAGTTTAAATATGAACTTTCCTTCCGCCTTAATTGAAGAGGCTGTAAATCAATTATCCAAATTTCCTGGTGTTGGTAAAAAATCAGCACTGCGTATGGTATTGCATATTTTAAAGCAAGAACCTCAAGATGTAATTAAACTAGCTCAAGCAGTTGAACAAGTTAGAACTCTGATAAAATACTGTAATCGGTGCCATAATGTTAGCGATGGTGAATTATGTAATATTTGCCAAAGCCATAAACGCAATAGTGAATTGGTTTGCGTGGTAGAGGATTTACGCGATGTAATGGCTATTGAAAACACGTCTCAATTCAATGGATTATACCATGTTTTAGGTGGAGTAATCTCGCCCATTAACGGCATAGGACCAGATGAACTAAAAATTGCTTCCTTAGTAAGCCGTGCTGAAACCGAAAATATTAAAGAATTAGTAATTGCCTTGAGTGCTACTCCTGAAGGAGATACCACCACATTTTATATTTCAAAAAAATTAGCACATTTACCCATTCAAATTAGCACCATAAGCCGAGGTATTTCAATAGGTGGCGAATTAGAATATGCCGATGAAATAACATTAGGACGAAGCATAGTAAGCAGAGTTCCTTATGGAAAGTAAAGGCCACAGAACTTAAACCTAATTTTTTACTTCAAAAAGCATTTCTTTGCTTACTTGTTTTATTTTATCACCGTGTTTAAGTGTTTTTGAAACAGTAGCATAAGGTCCACTTACCACTTTATCACCTTTTTGCAAACCACTTGTTATTACTATTAGTTTGTCGTTTTGTATGCCTGTAGTAACCTTCCTAATGCTTGCAGTATTATTAATATTAATAAATACAACTTCTACTTCATCTTTTTTTGAATCAGTGGTACTTAATTTAAAATCCTCCACATCTTTTTTATCTGTTTTAGAGGTATCCAAATCTTTAGCTTGTCTCACTGTAACTGCCTCAATTGGAATTGCCAATACATTTGTTTCAACCTCTGTTTGAATTTCAACACTAGCACTCATACCCGGGCGGAAAACAGCTTTACGTTTGCCAAATTTGGCCGTTAAATCGGTATAACTGCTGCGTAGTATTTTTATTTTTACAACAAAATTAGTTACTTGATCACTTGTAGAGGCCCCATTAGCACTTGCACTATTGGCTATTTCCGATACAATTCCTTTAAATTTTCGAGTACCATAAGCATCTACTTCAATTAATGCAGTATCGCCCAAACCCACTTTGATGATGTCATTTTCATTTACATCCACACTCACTTCCATTGCATTTAAATTAGCTACTCGCATCATTTCAGTTCCAGCCATTTGTGAAGTTCCAACTACACGTTCCCCTTTTTCTACTTTTAATGCAGATACAATACCACTAACAGGTGCAAAGATTTCAGTTCTGGTTAAATTTTTACGACTTTCTTTTAAACTTGCTTCAAAACTTTTTACAGTATAATCAGCCCCAATAACATTTTGTTTAATAGCTTCTACCTCAGCCTTCGCATTTTTATAACTTGAGGTAGCGGTTTCAACTTCGGCTTCGCTCATTAATTTTTGCTCTGCCATTTTTTTGGTTCTATTAAACTGTTTTTCTATTTCTGCAAAACGAGCTTCTGCCTGTGTTAATCTGGCTTTACTAGTTGCTAAATTAGCTTTTGCATTACTTAAAGATGCATTGCTTCTATCAAGAGCTGAGGCATATAATTCTGGATCTATCCTTGCCAATAATTGCCCGTATGTTACCGAATCTCCTTCTTTCACATAAAGCTCTCTTATTTCTCCACTTACATCTGAACTAATTTTAACTTCCGATTCAGGTTGGATTTTACCATTTGCACTAACTGTTTCAATAATGGTAGTGATTTCGGTGGTACTCACACTTACACTGATCTCTTTTTTACCGCCAAACCAACCTTTACTTTTTCCAATAAGCGCAATTATTATCAATAAGATTACAGCTCCACCAAGCCATTTTAACAGTTTGTTATTCGATTTTTTCATGAAATTAGGTTAAATAAATTGCAATAAACAATATTAAATAAAGGCGAAAAGTAAGTTTATTTTTAATTCATTGCTTAATGCAATATTATGTATTTTTATAAGCGGTATAATAAAGTGGTTATGGCTAAAATTTGATTACAAAAAAAGGCTGCCCTTTCGAGACAGCCCTTTTTTATTTTTTAAGTGTTATAATTAAAATCTAAAACCTAAACGAACCCCACCAGTAGTTACTCCAAATAAGTCGAAAGTACTACCACCAAGTGTTTTTGTCTCAGGATCTGAATTTACTTTTTCTGTACCATCACCTGCAGAGGTCATGTTAAATAAGCCTAAGCCCATTTCACCTCCTACAAAAACACCATCAGTAACATAGTAATCAGCACCTAATAAAAGACCTAAACCTAAACCTAGGTTACTTCCATCTTTACTTTTGTATGAATCTCCACTATTAACTGAACCCGTTGTTGGCGTTGGGTTATTTGCATTTGAAACTTCAGTAGATGCACCTGTGCTGTATCCAAACATTAATTGCGCACCATAATATGGCGATAATTTTGAGGTTCCTGCAAAATGCTTTTCAATACCTGGAGCAAGCATAATATCAAAACCACTGCTTTTTTTAATTTCTGCAGTTGTGGTTCCTGCGGCATTGCTTACTTTATCAGTTGATGAAGTAGAGCCTAAACCAATACGTGCTCTTATAGCCATTTTATCAGCCATAAAATAACGTAAACGTAATTCTCCAGGTAAATTATAACTAATTCCTGAAGTTCCAGTTTGTAAATTTAAAACAACTTCAGCTGTTTTTGATCCCATTACAGGTTTTTGAGCAAAGGCAAAAGTTCCTACTAATGCTGCTGTTAATGTTAATAATGTTTTTTTCATTTTCATTGTTCTTTAAATGTAAATCAAATATATAAATTGTATTTTTTTTGTCAAGATTTGAAAACTGTACATTTATTAATAGAAAAGTGAATATTTCAAATGTAAAAGTTATTGTTGTCTGAAAATAAGCCATTTGTGTTTTGGTTTATTTGTGCGAAACTTTACACATTATGAAAAGGAATACCTGTAATAGAAATAATTTCTAGTCATAAATAAACAATTATTCTTAACTGTTTATTTTAGTTTACTTGCTAATTCATACCTATAATAATAGTAATTAACGATGAAAAATGAAGGAGTTAATGAAGGAAATTATTTGGAAAGATTTACAATTATGACCTATCAATAAAAACCTAGTTATATTTTTTTAAAGCAAAAAATAAGCGACAACTAATCCCAAGGGCTTTTATTTACTTTAGTAGAATCGGTATCCCAAGGACTTTGATTATTAACATTAGTTTGTTGTTTGTCAATGTATATTTCTATTTTATTATCGTATTCCCACATAAAAAACCATAGAGGATATAAATAAAACCAACCTGCTAAAAACTTAAAAGTATTAAAATCGCGACTAATTTTTTCGTGTGCAATAATTTTTCCTCTAGCATCTTTTATTTCAATCAGTTTTTTTTGTGGAAATCCAGAACGTTGAATGCCGACTTTACTGGTTGACATTCCTTTAAACTGGTTATTTACATAAATATAGTATGGTTTACTTTTATCGGAAACGGTAATTATTGAATTAGCACAAGAAGAAAGCAAAACAACGGCAACAATTAAATAAATGATTGATTTTCTCATTGTATTTATCGTCTAAATAAAATTTCTACACGAAATAAAATTCCATAAGTGTAGCCATCATTTCTGTTATACGATGAACTAGAAACATAATTATAATTACTACCAGTAGTTACGTCATAAAAACCTTGCATATAATTAGCCGATACTCGCACAGATGTAGACCCAGTTCTGTTAAAAATATAACCGCCTCCAGCTATTAACATCAAACCATATCCACTTGAACTAGTGTTTGAAACACCTGAATAATCAGGTAAAGGAGTTATATCTGTTCTTGAAAACGAAACACCACCACCCAAAAATGGAGTATTTCCTTTGCTATGAAAAGGTTTATTCATTTCTAAACTTATCCCAATTAAATTTCTTTCTTTATTTGCTGTCCAAAAAGGTTTTATATCAAAAATATAATCTCTAGCATCAAAACTCCAATTCAAGCTTATACCTGCTAATGGTGAACTGCTAGATTGGTTACCCATTAAAGTAATTCCATTAATACCAACTCCAAAACTATTATTGCTTTCTTTTTTCTTTAACTCTTGGGTTTCTTGATTGGTAACTGAATAAATATCATCAGTAGTTGTAGCTTTAAACTCACTACCAATATTCTGACCAACACGTTGTAAAATTGGGTCTAAATCATCGGGTGTAAGTGCTTTAAGTTGATCAAACCAAACTTTAGTTCCAGTATTTACATCAAACATTTGAATGTTAACAATAACCATTTCACCCAATCTATTTAAAGTTCCCATTACCAAATATTGAGCATTTTTATCCTTAGCGGCTGTTTTGGCTGTTTCTATCTCATCCATATTATAAACCATGGTATCGTTAGCTGATTGATTTAAAACCTGGTACTTTCCTGTATTTTCCATGTATCCTTTTAACAATTTAGTGGTCGATACCTTAAAGTCGGCCTTTAAATTAATGGTTTCAAACCATGGCATAAAAACTTTCTTTTGTGCATTCACACTTAAAAATGAAAAAATACTCACTATAAAAATAATTGTTTTTGTAACTGAACTACACATATTTATTATAAAATTTGACAAATATAAATTAAAACTCTCAAATACCTTAAATTAAAATTTGTCAACTAATCCAAACGAAATCAACCCCATTCCAATTCCAACGTCTCCAAAAATACCAAAACTTTTCTTGAACATATAACGAGTTCCTAAATTAACACCCAAAACAGTGTAATTATCATAAACTATCCCATAATAGCTATTATAGTTATTTGTCATGGTTCCAAGTGATAGATTAATATATGGGTCAAAATAATCGCTTGAAGACAAGTGAAAACCCAAACGAACAGCATATAAACTCATTGAGTTATTAAACGAGCCATTTTCTCTATTAAATAGTGATTTCCCATATTGTGCACCTAAACTCACACTCTCACTTAATGCATAGTCCATTGATAAATTGGCCAAAACATTACTTGAAATATCGGAATAATTATATCCCCTCATTCCCCAAATAATTCCAGCATTTGTAAATACATTTCCCCTTTCGTGAGCTTGCGCCATTAAATACTTTGAATCGCCAGTCAGAAGTATAAATGTAATTGATACCAGTAATAATTTTTTTATCATAAATGTTGAACCTGGTTATTCAAAATTATAACTTAATATCATCAAACAAAGGATTATTTAAATTTAATTTGCCGTAATTGCACCTTTATATTCATGACAAAAAAAACAATAGCTATCATTGGAGGCGGACCATCAGCATTGATGCTCGCTGCACAAATAAATACCGAAAAATTTGAGGTAACTATATTTGAAAAAAATTTTGCAGTTGGACGCAAATTTTTAGTAGCTGGTGATGGTGGTTTAAACATTACTCATAGTGAAGTTCCTCAAGAATTTATTCAAAAATATACTCCCAATAAATTTATTAAACCTTACTTTGAATTATTTAATAACGACCATTTAAGAGGTTGGCTATATGATATTGGTATTGAAACTTTTACAGGCAGCAGTAAAAGGGTTTTTCCTGAAAAAGGTATAAAGCCCATTGAAGTGTTAAATGCCATAATAAGTAAAATAACAGCCAATAATGTAACCATAAAAACACAACATGAATGGTTAGGATGGGAAAACGAAAACCATTTGTTTAAAACACCTATCGAAAACATAACAGCTAGACCAGATTACACCATTTTTGCGCTTGGAGGAGCAAGTTGGGCTAAAACAGGTTCTGATGGTAATTGGGTAAATTTATTTAAAGATAAAGGTATTAAAACCGTGCCTTTTCAAGCCTCTAATTGTGGTTTTAAAATCGATTGGCTACAAGAATTTATTACCGAAAACGAAGGCTTGTATTTAAAAAATATTGCGACTACTTGTGGCAGCTTAACCAAAAAGGGAGAACTAGCTATTACTAAATTAGGATTAGAAGGTGGCGCCATTTATGCTTTGAGCCATAAAATTAGAACCCAGTTAAATGCTAAAAACGAAGCAGATTTACTCATTGATTTTAAACCTACCTTGCAGCTTTATGCCATTGAAAAAAAGCTGAGCAATGAGTCAAAATCAACCTCTGATATTTTAAAGTACGATTTAAACATGCCCGCTCCTCAAATTGCATTACTTAAAACTTATTTGAGCAAAGAAGCATTTTTAAGTGCAGAGCAATTGGCCGAAAACATCAAAGCATTTCCTTTAAAAATTACTGGTACTTCACCTATTGATGAAGCCATTTCTACTGTTGGTGGAATAGCGCTAACCGAGGTAAATACTAACTTAGAGTTGAATAAAATACCAAATCATTTTTGTTTGGGTGAAATGCTTGATTGGGATGCGCCAACTGGAGGTTATTTGCTACAAGCTAATTTTAGCATGGGTTATTATTTGGCAAATTATTTTAATACCTCCGTTTAATTAACAACTAGTTTATATACTATCAATATATTTGCCTTGTGAAAAATACTTTTTTTATAACATTGCTATTGGTTTTTAGCTTTACTGCTTGTGCGCCAAAGCTTACACTTACCAATACCCAAACTCAAAACATAAAAATTAACAAAGACTCGCTGCAAATGCGAGATGAGTTGGCTTTTAAAACCATTGCGCCATACAAAGCTAGGCTTGATAGCTCCATGAATGAAGTTTTGTGTTACAATAACCAAGACTTGAAAAAAGATTTACCCGAAGGAACGTTGGGCAATTTTGTTTGCGATGAATTGATGGCATTTGCTTACAAACAAATAAATTTCTTATCGTTGACAAATAAACTAAACACCAATTTAGGACCTCGGTTTTGTGTTTATAATAATGGTGGTTTACGCGTTGGAAGCATAGCAAAAGGGAACATAACTGTAGGTAAAATATTTGAACTAGCACCCTTTGATAATGAATTGGTGGTAGTAACATTGGAAGGTAAATATTGCAAACAATTGTTTGATTTAATGGCTCAAAATAATGGTGCTCCTTGTTCTAAAGAATTGCGTTTTGATATTGAAAACAATAAGGCGGTAAACATTACCATTAATGGTCAACCATTTGATGAGAATGCAGTTTATAACATCCTTACCAACGACTATGTAGCAAGCGGTGGCGATAAAACCGAACCAATGAAATATGCTAAGTCAATTACATCGTTAAACTTAATGGTGCGCGAGGCATTGATCCAACAATTAAGAAACAGAAATAAAAGTGCTCAACCAATAAATATACAATTAGATGGAAGAATTAAACAAATCAAATAGACGTGATTTTATAAAAAAATCGGGTATTTTATTGGCGGGTTCTGCTTTTATGGCTTCGCCAATTAATCAATTATTGGCAGCTAATGGTACTACCAAATTAACTATTTTACATACCAACGATTGGCACAGTCGCATTGAATCATTTGATAAAACCGATAAAAACAATGGAGGAATGGGCGGAGCAGAATTTAGAGCTGCGCTGATAAAAAAATACCGAGCAGAAAATGAAAACATTTTACTACTTGATGCTGGAGATATATTTCAAGGTACGCCTTACTTTAATTTTTATGGTGGCGAGTTAGAATATAAATTAATGAGTCAAATGGGTTACGATTGTGTAACTCTTGGAAACCATGATTTTGACAACGGAATAGATGGTTTATTTAAACAAATGCCACATGCTACCTTCGATTTTGTGAACTGCAATTACGATTTTAAAGATACACTGCTTGAAAACAAAGTTTTGCCGTATAAAATTTATAAAAAAGGTGGTTTAAAAATTGGCGTTACAGGAGTTGGAATTGAACTAAAAGGATTGGTTCCTGAAAAATTATATGGTAAAATTAAATACAACGACCCTGTAGAAAATTTAAATAAAGTAGCTGCTTATTTAAAACAAGAAAAAAAATGTGATTTGGTGATTTGCTTATCGCACCTTGGTTATAATTACAAAGAAGGTAAAATAGGCGATTTAAGCCTTGCACCACAAACCAAACATGTTGATTTAATAATTGGTGGTCATACGCACACATTTTTAAAAGAACCAACTTTGGTAAAAAACGCCATTGGAAAAGAAGTAATAGTAAACCAAGTTGGATGGGCAGGATTGGCATTAGGTAAAATAGATTTTACTTTCAACAACCAACAAATCAACGGGTTTATACACACATCAAATAATGTTGATATTGTAGATACAAACATATAATGTTGAAAACATAGTATTATCAAGGCATTGCAACTGTTTGATTATCATATTTTATATTTAATTTGTAACATTGAGTAATGCACATTTTGCAAACAAATTGTTAGCTATTTTGCAACAAAAAAATAACAAAAAAATATTTGTAGCTATAAATCAGCACCAAAAGTTTTTTTTACCACAATTCGGATAATATTGTTGAAAAAAACTTTTTTGTGTAAACTTTTTAACACACTTTTACAGTCGGAAAAAGGTATGAATATTATGAGTGAACAGTCGTGTGAAACAGTGTGGAATAATTGCTTGAAATTGATTCAAGATAATGTGAACCCTCAAAGCTTTAGAACTTGGTTTGAGCCAATCAAACCCATCAAATTAGAAAATAAAATCCTTACTATTCAAGTTCCTAGCCAGTTTTTTTACGAATGGTTAGAAGAACATTATGTAAGCTTATTGAAAAAAACTTTAAAACAAATTTTAGGTACAGGTGCACGATTAGAATACAATATTATTGTTGAAAACGGTACCTCCAACTCAAATCCTTATATAGTAAATTTGCCAGGTAGTCAAAGTTCAAAAATGGACTCTCAAGAGGCTGGTTTAGGAATGGCTATGAATGCCAACATTAAAAACCCGTTTGTAATTCCAGGCTTAAAAAAGGTAAATATTGACGCTAACTTAAATCACAACCTAACTTTTGATAATTATATTGAAGGAGATAACAACCGCCTAGCTAGAGCAGCTGGAATGTCGGTAGCTTCTAAACCGGGCGGAACTGCCTTTAATCCATTGATGTTTTTTGGTGAAACGGGTATGGGTAAAACCCACTTAGTACACGCTATTGGTAACATGGTGAAACAAAACAACAAAAACAAAATTGTATTGTATGTTCCCATTGAAAAATTTACTAATCAGTTTGTAGAAGCTATACGCAATAACTCAAATCAAGATTTTTTAAACTACTACCAACAAGTAGATGTATTAATTGTAGATGATGTTCAGTTCTTGGAAAACAAACAAAAAACACAAGAAATTTTCTTTACCATTTTTAATCATTTACATCAACAAGGCAAACAATTAATTCTAACAAGCGATAGAGCTCCTAAAGACTTAAAAGGAATGGATGAGCGTTTATTAAGCAGGTTTAAATGGGGTTTGTCTGCCGATATACAGTCGCCCGATTTTGAAACTCGTTTAGCTATTTTGGAACATATGATGTATAATGATGGTATCAACTTACATCGTGATGTGGTAGAATATGTAGCACATAATATCAATACCAATGTGCGCGAATTACAAGGTGCTTTGGTTAGTTTGTTAGCACAATCATCGTTAAACAAAAAAGAAGTAACTCTTGATTTGGCTAAACAAATTTTGAAAAACTTTGTGAAGAACAATACACGTGAAATTTCAATTGAATTTATTCAGAAATTAGTTTGTGATTATTTTACCATTCCAGTAGAACAAGTAAAATCAAAAACAAGAAAACGCGAAATAGTTCAAGCTCGTCAAATAAGCATGTATTATGCTAAAGATTTAACCAAATCATCGTTAAAAACCATAGGTATGCACTTTGGTGGACGCGATCACTCAACTGTTATTCATGCTTGCCAAACAGTAAACGACTTAATGGAAACTGACAAGAAATTCCGAGCCGACATCGAAGAAATTGGCAAAAGAATAAAAATGAACTTAGTTTAATAACGAATTTATGAGTTAAACAATGCCTTTTCTGAAATCTAAGGCATTAATAGTTGGATTTTATAAAAATCTAAATTGGAGCCATTGAGTAAATACAAATTTTACTTAATGGCTTTTTTGTCGTATATTTTGTTGAACAACTGTAGGCAATTGTTAGTAAAGCATGGAACATCATATACTTACAAAAATATTTTAGGCATTAGTTTTGTTAGTTAGCATTATCAAACATTTTTATGAAGTACATTTTTTTTACATTATTCTGCATTTTTACACTTAATAGTTTTGCCCAAGAGGAAGTTAAGGTCAAAATTACAGTTGAACAATATATTGAAAAATACTCTGCTTTAGCCATTGAAGAAATGTACAGAAGTAGAATTCCAGCCAGTATTACATTGGCTCAAGGAATATTAGAAAGTGGGAATGGAAACAGTAGGTTGTCAACTGAAGCAAATAATCATTTCGGAATAAAGTGTAAAGCTACTTGGACAGGCAAAACATTGTATGAAGATGATGATGCTCCTCAAGAATGTTTTAGGAAATATGATGCTGCAATAGATAGCTACCGAGATCACTCTGATTTTTTAATGAATAATAAACGTTATGCTTTTTTGTTTGATTTAGATAGTAAGGATTATAAAAGTTGGGCTTACGGACTAAAAAAAGCAGGATATGCAACCAACCCCCAATACCCTGAATTGCTTATTACGTTTATTGAAAAGCATAAATTACATAAATATGATGAAGTAAAAATAAGTGAGGAAGAAGAAAAGGAAAAAGCAGAGGAGAAAGCAGAAGTAATAAAAACCTATGGCAAAGAATTTATGATTAATGGAGTGCCAGCCATTACGGCAAAAGCTAATGAAAGCTTTGCTCAAATAGCTTTAAATTATGACATTAAAGTATTTCAACTATATAAATACAATGATTTGCAAAAAGATGATGAGTGCCATGAAGGTGACACTATATTTTTAAAGAGCAAAAAAAATAAGGCAGAAGTAGAAACTTGTACCTTTGGAAAAGGTGATAATACCCATAAAATCTCACAACGTTTCGCCATTAAATTAGAAAAAATACTTTCACGTAACAACTTGGTTTTAAATCAGCAACCTGCTGCAGGTCAAATAATTTATTTAAATACTAAACGAACCAATGCAATAATAATCGCAGACACCGCTATACAGCGTGACTCTGTTGAAATTGTAAAAACTCAAACAGCTCCAAATGTGATTAAAGTAGATACCATTATTTTGAATGAGACTGTTTATGAAGATCCTAAAAAAAATATTGAAACAATGTTTCCTGTTAATGAAACCACGTTGAGCTATTTTGATACTTTGGAAGAAAAAAAATCAGAGCTGTCCTTTTTTCATACGGTTCAAACAGGTGAAACACTTTATAGTATTGCAAAAAAATACAATGTTAAAGTAGACGCATTACAATTTTTAAATGCTATGAAAAACAATAATATTGAAATAGGCCAAAGACTTATTGTAAATCCTAATTTACCAAGTGCCGATACAAAAGAGCCTCAGCCAGTTCCTGGTTATCATGTTGTTCGCCATGGAGAAACTTTATTTAGTATTTCTAAACTTTATAACATTTCTGTAAATGATTTAAAAGCCATAAATACACTTGAAAATAATAACATAAAAATTGACCAAAGGTTAACAGTGGTTCCTGTTAAAAATACAGAAAATAATTCTGGAAGTAATTCAATTTATTATACAGTAGAAAAAGGTGAAACAGTATTTTCAATTAGCCGAAAATTCAATGTGTCAGTAAAAAATTTAAAGGAATTAAATAGTAATTTAGTACAATTGAAAATAGGAGAAAAAATTAGGATAAGGTAATTTTAATTTTATTTGTAGCTTGCAACTAAATTTGCTTTGCTAAAATCAATCAAATTATTATCATTGTAATTCTTTTTATGTAATTAATTATGAAAAAAATATACTTATCAATAATTAGTGTCTTAATGGTTATAGGGGCAAATGCACAAGTTGTGTTTGGGTTTGACTATAAAGATGATTATCAAAACTTTACTCATAAAGATCAAAATTCTGCTGTGGTAATAGCAATGTATAATTATAATCAGGATAGCACTTTGCAACCTTATTCAGCTATACTCTCTGTAAAAGATAATTCAACTGACCCCAGCTTAACAGCAACCAATGGAGTTCATTTTAACATGACTGCTCAAAAGAAAATTGAATTCGGAATTGGCCAATTAGGTTTTAGAAATGAAATTTTAGTAAAAATAAATCCAATTCTTGATAATTCTTTCTGGGGTACAAGGATGTTTAAATTGAATCTAAGCGCATTAGAAAATTTTACCCAATCTGATTTACTTTTTGGACATCAAGATTTTACTGTAGTAATTGATTACGATGGTAGTAAGATTGGAATTCCAAGGGTTAACAAATCAATGTTTACAATATTTCCAAATCCAAGCATAGATAATATCTATGTTAGTGGAGTTGAATGCAAAAACATTCAAATAATTGATTTAATGGGTAAAGTGGTCTTAAATCAAAATATACCAAGTAACCAAATTAATATTGATATGTTACCAGCAGGAATTTATGTTTTAAATGCAATGAGTGACAAAGGATTGGTTACTCAAAAAATAATTAAAAAATAAGTTAGTATAAAATTTTTAAAAGCTGAAGTACCAAACTTCGGCTTTTTTGTTTTTAAACCTTCTCATTCAATCAAGTTCTGTTAAATTAATAATCATAATTGGATAAAATGAGTAATGTGTTGAAAAAAAGCAATTTAGGCAGTCTAAAGTAGCCATTAATAAGTTTTTTTACATTTTTTAAAAAAAAAGCTAATATTTTATTCACAAAAAATTACATTTGTAGGCTTTATTTTAAGGTTGAAAACAAAAACATACATAGTTGAGTTCAATAAACTCCGTTTTGGAAAAAACGAATTTACGTTTCCAATTGGTACCGATTTGTACGAAGAAGTTGCAGATAAGCCATTTGAAAGCGCGAATGTTCAATGCGAGGTTACGCTCGACAAAAAGGAGAGTATGTACGAAATGCAGTTTAAAATTACTGGCAGCGTATTTACCACTTGCGATACTTGCTTAGATGATTTTGATTTACCTTTAGATAAGACATATTATTTATTGATAAAATTAATTGATGGTCCCGAAAATTTAAATGATGACGAAATCATTTATTTGCCAAAAGGTTTGCATGAATTTGATTTTAAGCAATTTATATATGATTATTTTTTATTAGCCATTCCAACTAAAATTAGTTGTGAGGATGCTGATAAAGAACATAACCAAGCATTCATTGATAAAATAAAAACCGATGAAGGCGATGATGAAGAAGATAAAAATCCTGAATCTGACCCACGCTGGGATGCATTAAAAAATTTTTACAACAAAAACTGATAACACGAGGAGAGAAGTAAAATGCCAAATCCTAAACGAAAAATCTCAAAAGCAAGACGCGATAAGCGCAGAACACATTATAAAGGTGTTGTTCCAACATTGTCAATCGATTCAACATCGGGTGAAGTTCACATGCGCCATCGCGTTACCGCTGATGGTTTCTACCGTGGAAAACATGTTTTCCCTGATATGAAATCAGATGTTTAAGCATTTAGCTTAAAATCAAATACTAAAAACGAAAGTGCTTTTTTAAAGCGTTTTCGTTTTTCGTTTTTTAAATTAACCCCAAACAACTAGCAAATGAAAATTGGTTTTGACATTATGGGTGGCGATTTTGCGCCCAAAGAAGCTATTTTAGGTGCTGTTTTAGCTTTAGCGGAACTTGGTGCTGATGATACCATTGTGCTAATTGGCGATAAAGAACAGGCCGAAAAGTTATTACAATCTCAAGGAGTAAGCGATTCAAGGTTTGAATTTGTGCATACTACCGAAGTTATTGGAATGGGTGAACACCCAACTAAGGCAATTTCTCAAAAGAAGGATTCAAGTATTTCTATTGGTTTTAAATTACTAGCAAGTAAGCAAGTAGATGCTTTTGTTAGCGCTGGTAATACGGGTGCTATGTTAGTTGGTTCTATGTTTACTGTAAAACCAATTGAAGGTGTTATACGCCCAACTATAACAGCTACAATTCCAAAACCTAATGGTAAATTTGGATTATTGTTAGATGTAGGAGCAAATGCTGATTGTAAACCTGATGTATTATATCAATTTGCAGTATTAGGTAGCTTAATGATGAAACATGTTCATGGTTATTCTGACCCGAGAATAGGATTATTGAGCATTGGCGAAGAAAAAGAAAAGGGTAATTTAGTAACTATTTCGGCTCATCAATTAATGGAAGAGTCTAATGCGTTTCACTTTGTTGGAAATGTGGAAGGTAGAGATTTATTATCTGATAAATCGGACGTAATTGTTTGCGAAGGATTTACTGGAAATGTTACCCTAAAAGCTTATGAAGCTTTTTATTATGTAATGAAAAAACGAGGCGTTCAAGATGCTTTTTTAGATAGATTTGACTATGAAAATTATGGTGGAACTCCAATTTTGGGGGTTAATGCACCAGTTATAATTGGTCATGGAATTTCGAATGCAAAAGCATTTAAAAATATGATTTTTACTGCGCGTGATGTTGTAAAATCCGATTTGTGCAATATCATTCGCGAACAGTTTAAAAATTTAGTTCCAATTCAATAAAATTTAAGATTACCTCTATAAAAGGAGGCGTTTTTCATTAAAGCTAAACTAAACTTTATTCATAAAAATTGAATACAAAGATTATTTTAGCAAAAAATTTACTAATGACAAAAATTACAGCAGCAATTACAGCAGTTAATGGGTATGTTCCACCTAAAGTTCTAACCAATAAGGATTTGGAAAAAATGGTTGATACTAATGATGAATGGATTGTAAGCAGAACAGGAATTAAAGAAAGAAGAATTTTAGCTGAAGGCTTAGGAACTTCTGATATGGCGGTAGAGGCTGTTAATGGTTTACTTAAAAAAAGGGGTATTAATGCAACTGATATTGATTTAATTATTTTTTGTACGGTTACTCCTGATATGGTTTTTCCATCATCAGCTTGTATTTTGGCAGATAAAATTGGAGCAACAAATGCTTTCGGATATGATTTAGGAGCTGCGTGTTCCGGCTTTTTGTTTGGTTTAGAAACGGGAAGTCGTTTCATACAAAGTGGCGCATATAAAAAAGTTTTGGTAGTTGGTGGAGATAAAATGTCTTCCATTATTGATTATACAGAAAGAAATACGTGTGTAATTTTTGGTGATGGATGCGGATGTGTTCTATTAGAGCCAAATGAAGAAGGTCTGGGTTTAGTTGATTCAGTATTGAAAGTTGACGGTTCAGGTCGTCATTTTTTACATCAAAAAGCTGGAGGAAGTATAAAGCCCGCTAGTCATGAAACTGTTGATGCGCGGGAACATTTTGTGTATCAAGAAGGTCAAACCGTATTCAAATTTGCGGTAAGAGGAATGGCTGATGTGAGTGCTGAAATTATGGAACGCAATAATCTAACCGCAGATGATGTGGCTTGGTTGGTTCCTCATCAGGCAAACTTACGTATTATTGATGCTACCGCAAACAGAATGGGCCTTGATAAAGAAAAAGTAATGATAAATATTGACCATTTTGGTAATACTACCAATGGAACCTTACCTTTATTACTTTGGGAATGGGAAAATAAATTGAAAAAAGGTGATAATTTGGTACTAGCTGCTTTTGGTGGTGGTTTTACTTGGGGGGCTATTTATTTAAAGTGGGCCTATTAATTTAAAGGAAGCTCATTATTAAATAATTATAAAAGTATTTTGTAAAAAATATTGATATTTACATTTTAAAAAATAGTTTTACAATTAGAAATAAAAAAGAAGAACATGGAATTAAAAGAAATAAAAGAACTAATCAAATTAGTTTCAGAAAGTGGTGTATCGGAGGTTGAGGTAGAACGTGGTGATTTTAAAGTTTCTATTAAAAAAGTAGAAGAAAAAACAACCATTATTCAACAAGCAGCTGCTCCTGTGGTTCAAGCAATTGCTCCTGCTGCGCCAGTGTCAACAGCACCTGTAAATACTTTGCATACACCTGCAGTTACTTCCGCTCCTGTTGCTAGTAATTTAATTACTATCAAATCGCCAATGATTGGAACGTATTACAAAACACCAAGCCCTGACAAACCTGCGTTTGTAAATATAGGCGATGAAATTAAAGTTGGACAAGTTTTGTGTATAGTTGAAGCAATGAAATTATTTAACGAAATTGAATCAGAAGTTTCAGGTAAAATAGTAAAAATATTAGTTGAAAATGCTTCTCCAGTAGAATACGATCAACCATTGTTTTTAGTAGAGCCTATGTAATTCAGTTGCATATAAAAAAACTTTTATTATTAGCCTTTAATCAATTGATTATGGGCTAATTGTATTAATAAATAACATCAAACCAAAACTTTATGTTTAAAAAAATTCTAATTGCCAATAGAGGCGAGATAGCCTTACGTGTAATAAGAACGGCACGCGAAATGGGCATTAAAACAGTAGCTGTTTACAGTACTGCCGATAAAGAAAGTTTACACGTGCGTTTTGCTGATGAGGCGGTTTGTATTGGGCCTCCACCATCGCAACAATCGTATTTGAATATGGCTAATATTATAGCTGCAGCCGAAATTACCAATGCTGATGCAATTCATCCGGGTTATGGTTTTTTAAGTGAAAACGCTAAGTTTAGTCAAATTTGTAAAGACCACGGTATTAAATTTATTGGCGCTAGCCCAGAAATGATTAATGCTATGGGCGATAAATCAAATGCTAAAGACACTATGAAAAAAGCTGGAGTTCCTGTAATTCCTGGTTCTGATGGTTTATTGAGTAGTTTTGAAGAAGGGATTAAGTTAGCCGAAGAAATTGGTTACCCTGTAATTATTAAAGCTACTGCCGGTGGTGGTGGTAGAGGTATGCGAATTATTTGGAAATCGGAAGATTTTGAAAAAAATTGGGATAGCGCCAAACAAGAATCGAAAGCGGCTTTTGGAAATGATGGAATTTACATGGAAAAATATGTAGAAGAACCTCGTCATATCGAAATTCAGTTAGCGGGTGACCAATATGGTAAAGTTTGCCATTTAAGTGAACGCGATTGTTCTATTCAACGTAGACATCAAAAACTAATTGAAGAGTCTCCATCGCCATTTATGACTCCAGAGTTAAGAGAAAAAATGGGTGAGGCTGCTAAAAAAGGTGCATCAGCTATTGGATACGAAGGATTAGGTACTATTGAGTTTTTGGTTGACAAACACCGCAATTTCTATTTTATGGAAATGAATACACGTATTCAAGTGGAGCATCCTGTTACTGAAGAAGTAATTAATTATGATTTGGTAAAAGAGCAAATATTAATTGCGGCTGGCCAACCAATTAGTGGTAAAGATCATTATCCAACCAAACATTGTATTGAAGTGCGTATCAATGCTGAAGATCCATACAATAACTTTAGACCAACTCCAGGAAGAATTGACTATTTACACAAGCCAGGTGGACATGGAGTAAGAGTAGATACACACGTTTATGCAGGTTATACTATTCCTTCAAACTACGATAGTATGATTGCAAAAATGATTGTAAGTGCGCAAACTCGCGAAGAAGCAATTATCAAAATGGAACGTGCTTTAGGAGAATTTATTATTGAGGGCCCAGGGTTAAAAACTACCATTCCTTTGCAAATGAAATTAATGCAAAACGAAGATTTTAAAGCAGGTAATTTTACAACTGCTTTTATGAATACGTTTGATATAAACAAATAATTATCAAACCATCATAAATTATAAAGCCTGCTTAAGTATACTTAAGCAGGCTTTTTTTATATTAGTTAATTACTTTTTTTAAGTGCTAAAATTGAGAAGTCGGTATTTACCTTTTTAATATTGTTAGTTAATTTTCCTAAGCCAGTAATTTCCATTTCAACAATATCTCCATCTTGTAACCATTGAGGTTTAAAATTTTTATCATTCAAAAGACCAGTGCCATTTAATTCTAAAAAGCATCCTGTCCCCACTGTTCCGCTTCCAATTACATCTCCTGGTAAAATATCAACGCCATAGGCGCAACGTTCTAGTATTTCAGCAAATGTCCAATCCATATCTGCTACATTTCCCTCACTTACCAAAACACCGTTTACCCAACATTTCATACTTAAATTGTAGGCATTGCCAACATGATTAGGCTTAGCTGGTACTTTGTATTGCTCTAGTTCGTCTGGGGTCACAAAATATGGACCAATAACAGTTGAAAAATCTTTTCCTTTAGCCGGTCCAAGGTTTAATAACATTTCTTCCATTTGCAAAGTACGAGCACTCATATCGTTCATAATCATGTAACCTGCAATATATTCATCTGCTTCACTTGCTTTAATATTGCGACCTTTTTTACCAACTACAATTGCGGCCTCCAATTCAAAATCTAGCTTTTGAAAATGATCAGGCATGCAATCTATTTGTCCTGGGCCTTGAATGGCGTTATGATTGGTAAAATAAAATATTGGATATTGGTCAAACTCCTCAATCATTGGTACTCCACGATTTCTTCTTGCAGCAGCTACATGTTGTCTAAAGGCATATCCATCTCTACAAGAGGTAGGTTGAGGAACAGGAGCTTCTAAAATAACATCCGATTCAAGAGTAAATGGTTTATCTACCTTACCTAATTTTATTTGAGCATCCCAGTTTTTAGCTTTTTCCATAACTTGTTCACCTGCAAATAAAAATTTGCGCATTTTATCTGGAAAGGAAGAATCTAAATCTTTAAGTGCCCAAATTTTACCATCGTGAATAATACCTAACTGAGAGGTTTTATTGTTTATATAAGTAACTAATTTCATAAACTTTTATATTAATTAAACGGTCAAATATAAAATCATTTAAGCGTATAAAACTATATAATTTTATTCTAAAGTAACATTATCTCCCATAGCAGGAATACTTACACGGCTAAATCCTGCATCTAATATATGTTCTTTGTAATGAATTTGAGTAGGATATTCGCCATGGACTAAAAAAATGTTTCTAACTTTACTTTTATTTTGACAACTTAAGTATTGTATCATTTCTTGGTAATCGCCATGAGCACTGTAAGAATCCATAATAACTACATCAGCATTTACTTGATGTTCTTCGCCAAAAATTCTAATGGTTTTATCACCATTGCGTAGCTTACCACCTGTGGAATGTGGCTCAGCATAACCCACTATTAAAATGGTATTTTTAGGATTACTTATATTATTTGCTACATGGTGTTTTATGCGTCCTGCCTCTATCATACCCGATGCAGATATGATAATACAGGGTCCTTTTACCTCATTTAATTTTTTCGAATCTTCTACACTTTGAACATAAATAAGATTGTTGAATCCAAAAGGATCATCATCTTTTTTCATGTATGCTAATATATCTTCATTAAAGCACTCTTCATGTTCACGCATGATATTAGTTGCATTTATGGATAATGGACTATCTACATAAACATTTATTTTGGGTAGTTTTTTAAGTGTTGCTAATTGATCAAGTGCGTACACTATTTCTTGGGTTCTACCAAGGCTAAAGGCTGGAATAATTAGTTTGCCTTTTTTTACTACACAAGTATTATGTACCACTTCCAAAAGCTGCTCTTCGCTCATAGTATTATTGCTATGCAATCTATCACCATAAGTTGACTCGGCTATAATATAATCAGCTTGCGGAAAAGGTTGAGGATCTTTTAAAATAGAACCGTTATAACGGCCAATATCTCCAGTAAAAGTTAAATGCCTGGTTTTATGTCCTTCTTTATATTTTAAATTAATAGCAGCACTTCCTAAAATATGGCCCGAATCTGTAAAAGTAACCCACACATTATTGCAAACTTCATATGCTTGCCCGTAGGGTACACATACAATTTGCTTTAAGGCTTGTTCCACATCGTCTATATCATAAAGTGGCTCAAGTGGTTCTTCGCCACGTTTTAATCTTCGTTTGTTAATAAACTTTAAATCATTTATTTGAATATGAGCACTATCCGAAAGCATTATTCTGCATAAATCTGCTGTTGCAGGTGTGCAAATTATGGGTCCTGAAAAGCCTTGTTTAACCAAGTTTGGAATATTACCCGAATGGTCAATATGTGCGTGCGAAAGAATTAGGTAATCAATTTTACTAGCTTCAAATCCTAATATTCGGTTTTTGTCACCTTCGCCACTTCCTTTTCCTTGAAATAAACCACAGTCTAATAAAATATTTTTGTTATCAATAGTAGTAAGCAAATGCTTGCTGCCTGTAACAGTTTGTGCTGCTCCTAGAAATTGTATTTTCATTATAACAAATGTAGCAATTTGAGCAAATGGCGAGAGTTAAATTTTATTGATTCGATTAATGAAAAATAATGATGTGCATTATTTTTAAAAGTAGCTCCATATTATGGTTATATTTGCTATTGATTTTTTTAAAATATGACAGAACCTCAAAAAAACAATCCATTGCATGGTTATACTTTAGAAACTATTATAACTTATTTGCAACTATATTATGGCTGGGAAAAGTTATATGAACAAATACCAGCTAATTGTTTTAAAGTAAATCCTTCTATTAAATCAGCGCTTACCTTTATGCGTAAAACACCTTGGGCCCGCACTAAAGCCGAAAACACTTTTATTTATTTAACTCGAAAAGGTGTGGATGAGCGCTATTTGGTTATAAAGGAAAAGAAACCGAAACTATAGTTCTGTAAATATGAAACGTATTTTCAAAAAGCTACTTTTAGGAAGTAATGCTAAAACCAAATCTGCCATTAGTCCAATTCAAAAAAGGATTAATAACATAAATTCCATTTGGCATAACCATCACCAAGATGATAATGGCATTGAGAAAATAATTAGATTAATACTCTCTACTTCTCAACTATTTTTTCCTGGCATTTATATTAAGCAATTAGCAAGCAAAAAAGGGCACGAGTACCAAGAGCTTTACCTAGACATATACGTGTTATTAAAAGTTGTTTTTCCAATTATTATTTTAAGTAATAATTGGTTAATTTATAATTGGTTAGTCTTTACAATGGTTTATTTATTACTAGAAACAGTGCTTTATGTTCCCACCTTAATTTTTGCTTCTGATTCCTTCTCAAGGCCTCGTTCATATAAAAGATCTATGATGCTACTATTTTTAAACTACCTTGAAATAATTTTTGCGTATGGCGTTCTATATTCATTAGGTAACTATTTAAATAAACCTTTTTTGCATTGGTTTGATGCCATTTATTTTAGTACTATAACCTCTTCTTCCATAGGTTATGGTGATTATTTTCCTGCCACAACTTGGGGCAAATTTTTAGTGAGTACACAAGCTTTTCTGTTTCTGTTTTTCATTGTTTTGTTTTTAAATTTCTTTACTACTAATATCAAATCACGTGGTTATTTTGACCATGAAAATAAAGATTAATTGGAGTTTTAGTTTTTGCTAATATTTGCCGTTAAAAAAATTGATAACAGATTTTAAAAAGTTTTACCAAAAAAAATTGCTTCAATTTTTATTAAACAACATAAATGTTTTAATATCGCAATCACAATTACAAATAATATGAAAAAAATAATTACAACAATAGCAGCTGTAGCAATTAGTACATTGACATTTGCTCAGTTAGTTCCAAATGGCAGTTTTGAAACAGCAACTGGCGACAATGCAGATGGTTGGGTAAGTTTAAGTGGAAGAACAAAAGTAAGAACAACATTGAATTTAACTGCAAATGGATCTACTTTTTCATTAACAGCAGCAACGGGAACAAATTTTTTAGGTGTTTTAAATGATACTGTAAACGGTGCTTTACGCATAGGACGAGTAAATACTACTATGGCTATGAAAAGAAGACCTGCAGGCTTTAAGTTTAAAATGAATTATTTAACTTCAGTTACAACAGAAAGTTTTTTTGCATTTGTTACTTTTTTTCAATCTAACGATGGTAGAAGAGATACTTTATTAACAGACTTAGTAGCATTATCACAAAGAGGTCCATTGTTAGGTTCTGTAACAGGAAATAAAATTGGTTGGTTACAAATTTCTAAACCAATAAATTATGATTATTGGGATAATAATTTTCTAAATGCAATTTCTGATAGTTGTACAATTGAATTTTTCTCAACGGGTAATATGGCTTCAGGATCTTCTACTTCTTCATTTTCAACTGAATTATTAATTGATGATGTAGAGTTTACTTCTTGGGGAACGGGTTTAGAAACTACAGTAACTGCGGTTGATCAACCATTGTTAAATAATTATCCAAATCCTTTTGCGTCTAATACTGTAATTAATTATAGCTTGGCTATTCCTTCAGAAAATGTTAATTTAAATGTTGTTGATATCAACGGAAAACAAGTATTTACTCAAAATTTAGGAAAACAAAATGCTGGTGAAATAACTTTGAATTTTGATGGTTCTAATTTAAAAGAAGGTATTTATTTTTACACTGTAACTAGCGATAATAATCGCCAAACGGGTAAAATGATGATAAGTAAATAATCATAATCTATCATAAATTATAAAGCCGACTCATTTTTGGGTCGGCTTTTTTGTTTCCTTAAAATGGCAAATAAATGGTAAGTCCATAAATCCAATTTTTATTACTGTTGTATATGAAATCAAAAGAGTAATTCATGGATTTATTTCCAAATAACAATCCAAATTTTACTGCATTATTAAAAGATTGCAAATCGTTACTTTTCATAATACCTCCATGCAATCCAAGCCATTGTGAATTGGAAGAGTTTTCGTCATTCAAATTTTGCATCAATTTAACAGAATAAGAGTTAATAAGGGAAACCCCTTTAACTTCGCCACTAATTGTGTTCACGAATGGAAATGCATTATAACTTAAACCTAACTTATATTGACCAACTGAATACTTGTTTGACAAATAAAAGAACATGTCTAAACCAGCTACTGGAGCAAATGTGTTACCAATCAAACCGATACCAAGTGAACCATTAATCATAAAGGCATCAGATCTTCCTTGGGTTTTGTTAGTAATTTTATATCCATTTTCGGTAGCTAACTCTAGTTTAAAAGTTCGGTTAAAATCCTTTTTAGCATTGCTGTTTACAAAATTGATAGCGCTTTCTATATTGGTATTTTCAAGTTGTGTTTTTAATTGTTTGGCATCACTCAAATATACCTGAATTTGGTACTCGTTTTTTAAGTCAAATAAATGGTATTCGTATTTGGGTAAATCGAGTTGCAAACGCTTTAGCTCATAGGCAACGTTAACAGCATTTTCAGTTAAATCTATATTTTCAGCTTTTAATCTTCGCTTGCCATTATTGGTTACAAAATAATATACTTTGGTAGCTTCTGCATTTAAAGAATTATTGGCTTGTGCTGATAGGATATCAGATAAAAACAGGGTTTTAATGGAGTCAGCCTGCTTGTATTTATGCATGTCTTTTAAGTTCCCTCCAATAATCAAAATTTTATCACTTCCGCTCAGTTTAATTACTAACGTGTCCGAAGGAGAATCATCGGTGTAATCCAAATCTACTTGGGTTACACCTTCTTTTTGTGCAAATAATGGATTGGAGAAGGCCATAACAAGCCCGCAAGCTAATAGCAATAATTTTTTCATAATAATAAATAAATGGGTTAATTAATTTGTTTGGTAAAACCAAAGCTCAAGTAATCGGCTGAGGCTCGAGTTAACGATTTGTTGGGTAATGTTGTTCCTATTTTAAATTTAAGGTTTTGTATGTTAGCAACTTTTATTTCTAAAGGATTCTTCAAAAGCGGTTCTTCAAAATCAATTTCGGTAAATCGTTTGTATTTTTTAACGGTTTCCATCGTCCTGTTTTCTACAATAGTTACTGAGTGTATTGGTGTGTCTAAATGCTTAGTTTCAGTAATCATCAATGGTGGTTCTTTTTCAATTACTTTTTTTAACTTCTTTGGCTTTATAATTACATTCCTGTTAGTATTAATTGGTTGGGCATTGGTCATTGAATTACTTTTTAAACTTGGCTTCTCATATTCTTTTTTTTCAATTTTCTGAACTTGGGCAGTAGCGGTTTTTTTTGAGTTTGTAGGTTTAATTACTTTAATAACATAAATACCTATTCCTCCTAATAGTAAAAGTATAGCAGCTGCCGAACCAATTCTGTTAAACCAAAAAACAAATGGTTTTGGTTTATTAGATTCTAAACTTGCTTCCAAAAGTTCCCACTTGCTTTCCAAATTAGGTCCATAGTTCTGAGGTAGGCTGTTAATTGAATCTATTTTTTGCTTAATAATATTGTTACTATGCATTTCCATAACCATATTGTTTTGGGTTAATTAAATTTTTGAGTTTGGCTTTAGCTTTAGCCAATTGTGTTTTACTGGTGCTTTCTGTAATACCAAGTGTTTGCGCTATTTCTTGATGGCTATATCCTTCAATAATGAACATGTTAAATACTGTTCGATAACCAATTGGCAGTTTTAAAATAGCGTCAAATAAATATTGAGCATCCATTTGTTTTATAAAATCATCGTCAAAACCAATATCTGGCGCATTGTCAATATTAACTACTAGGCTAAAGTTATTTTGCTTGCGCAGGGCCATCAATGCTTCGTTAACCATGATGCGCTTTAACCAATACATAAAGCTGTTATCTTTTTGGTATTCAAATTTTTCGATTTGCTGAAAAGCTTTTAAAAAGCCTTTCATTACACAATCTTCTGCTTCGTCAATTTGCGCTATGTACCGCTGACAAACACGAAACATGGCACCAAAGCACTTTTCAAAAACTAGTTTTTGGGTTGAGGCATCTTTTTGTTTGAGTAGTTTAGTATGTGCCTTGGTAACTTGCATTTTTAATTTTTATATCTGCTATAATGCAAGTTTTTGAAGCAAAGTTGCCTGCCTAAAATTAAAAGAAGTATTTTCAGCACATTTTTTGTTAAAAAGTAATATTTACTTCCATTTCATTTCCATCCCTAACTACTATCCCTTTTACTTTATCACCTTTATTGTATTTACCCAAACATTTCATGTAGGCTTGCATATCAATTACATCATCAGCTCCAAGTTTTATTAATAAATCACCACGTTTTAAGCCAGCTAATGCAGCAGGTTTTCCTTCGGTAACTCCATCTATTTTTACACCTTTACCTTCGTGTAAATAATCGGGCATAATGCCTAAAGTAACTTTAAAACTAGCTCCACCTCCAGTTGAGGAATGGGTATCTTTGGTTTTGGTAAATACCAATTTTGGTTCTTGCTCTAAATTATAAATTAAATTGTAAATGTATTTTAAAACAGCTAACTCGCCCTTATAATTTATTAAATGGTCATCATCACTTGGTTTATGGTAATCGTAATGTGTTCCAGTAAAAAAGTGAAGTACAGGAACACCAATATTGTAAAACGAAGTATGATCGCTTGCGCCAACACCACTTTCTGATAATTTGGGCTTGATTCCATCAATATTCATTTTGGCTAAAGCAGTATTCCAAGTAGGCGAAGTTCCTACACCATCAATGGCAAAAGTATTTTTAGTGCTATCCAATCTGCCAAGCATATCCATATTAATCATGTAGTTGATTTTGGTGCTATCAATGGTTGGATGCTTGCAAAAATAGTTGGAACCTAAAAGCCCTTCTTCCTCGCCACTAAAGGCAATGAATAAATAATTGTATTTACTTAAATGTGCTTTTTTTATAATTTCGGCTAATTCAATCAATGCAGCAGTTCCACTAGCATTATCGTCAGCACCATTGTGTATTTGAGGTTTTTCGTTTTCAATTTTGCGGTAAGTTGAGCCACCTAATTCGTTATAACCCAAATGGTCGTAATGTGCCCCAATTACTACTGTGTGGGCAGCTTTATTATTTAAAAATGCAATTACATTATGCCCAGTTAAAGTTCTAGTAATGGTATCAATATTTAATTCAACCGATGCATTGTCAAAGTTTAGTGTATCCAATTTGTTTAAATGCGATAAAAAATAAACTGGAATTTTATAAAAATTAGCTTTGAAAAATGGCTTAAAATCAGGCTCTAGCACTTCTTTGTGTTGGTTAATAATAATTACCGCTTTGGCACCTAAAGCTATGGCGGTATCAATTTTATTTTCCAAACTCACTTTATTGTTTTCGCTATTTGGGTCAGCCAATTTGTAAACCAATATTTTGCCATCTAAACTTTTTTTGTTTAGATAATCAGCATGATTGCCTGCTCCTAACCAAATGGTTTTACCTTTTACCTTACCTACATTACTTTGGCTTAATGGGTAAAAATTGGTAGGATTTATGCCACCTAATGTTAGTTCAAAGCTTTTTTTGCTAATGGCAAACGAAACATTATTGAACGATAACTTATTTAAAGTAAATGTTTGTAAAAAGCTGCCATCATTGCCTTTACCTATTAAACCCAATGATTGAAAATTATCAATTAAAAACTCATAGGCCAGTTTTTCACCATGGCTTCCCATAAGACGGCCAGCTAATCTATCGCTTGCCAAATAACTTAAATTTTGCTCTAATGAGTTGATAATATCCTCATCCGATTTTATAATTTTTTGGGCAAAAGCATTGCCAAATATGCTAAATAATAGAATTGAGACGAAGTATTTCATATATAACTTTTATTAAAATAATGGATGCGAAACTCGCAAACGTAATTCTGATGGTTTGTGATTTTGATTTTTGAGCAGTTTTAACACCTAATTGGGCAAAAAGAAAAGTACCTGCAATTAACGGAAAGGCAATGGGTAAAAATATGTATCCAAACTGCCAATTGCTTATATAAGTTTCGGGTTTGGCATTTAAGTTTAAAACACCAATTACAATGGCAAAGCCAAATATTACGCCTGTAGAAATAGCACTCGCTTTTTTAATGTCTAACTTAATCCATTCGGTAAAAACGGGAGTCATTATAACTCCGCCTCCTAAGCCCGACATAGCTGTTACAATTCCTGCAAAAGCTCCTGTAATATTGTATTTGTGATTGTTTGCTTTTGTTTCAGTAGTAGTTTCCACTTTTGGTTTTGGCATAAACATTTTTACCACTACAAAAATTAACATGGTAAGGAAAAAATATAAAAATACACTACGGCTATACCATTTACCATTATTGATTAAAGTATGTAAAACTATTACACTAACTATTCCTGGCAACATTGTTTGTAGGGTTTCTTTTAGAAAGAAATTGCCCATTTTAAATTGCTTATAACTAGCTACTGCTGCCGAAAATATGATGATAAATAACGAATTGGCCAAAACAGCTTTTACCAATTCATTGCCTGTACCAAAATATTTTGAAAGAAAATAATCAAGAATGGGAACGTAAATAATACCGCCACCAATTCCTAAAAATCCTGACATAAAACCACCTAACGAACCAAATAAAAATAGAATGATAAAATCTGTAATTGATAACATTTTTGAAAGTGATTAAATGTTATTTTAAAGTAGTTAAAATTTGGTTGTAGCGCTGTTTATCTGCAAATACTTTTAAAGCTTCTTGCACATCTTGGTCGTTATCAAAACCGGCTTCAATTCTGCCTTTTTGGTAAAAATACCTTCTCACTATTTCTTCTTCTAAAAGCTCAATTATTTCTTCTTTATTTTTTTCAATATCAGCCGCTTTATCATGGTTAACACTTTGTTTCATGGCTTCCAATTGAGATTTAATGGCATCAAAATATTTTTCTTCTTCCGCTTTCTTTTTCACTTCAAGTAAAGCTGTTTCAGTTGCTGTGTTGTAGGCATAATCTTTATTAGCTATAAATGCTTTAAAATCGGCAAAATCGCTTTCTTTTAGTTTAAATGATTTGGCATCGCCAATACTCGAATTTTTATTTCTAAATTGTGTAGCAAAATCAAAAATGAGTTGTTTATAGATTAAACTTTCAGCAATTTTCGACAATGGTTTTTGTTCCACTTTAATATCTGGGTCCACTCCGCCACCATCAAAAACCTTGCGACCTATTTTGGTTTTAAATGCTTTTTTCAAACTATCTGCCACGCTGCCCACGCTGCCATCTTCGTTTCTATGCGAATAATCTAAGGCTTGAATACATCTGCCACTTGGTGTGTAATATTTAGCAGTGGTAATTTTTATTTGGGCATTGTAATTTAATGGTCTTGTAGATTGAACCAAACCTTTTCCAAAAGTTTTTTGCCCAATTACAATTCCTCTATCTAGGTCTTGAATGCTACCACTTACAATTTCGGAAGCTGAAGCCGAACCACGGTTGGTTAAAACTACTAAAGGAATATTTTCGTCAGTACTTGGGTTTAAAGTTCTGTAAGATTTTTCCCACTCTTTTACTTTTCCTTTGGTAAAAACTACTTCTTGCCCTTGCGGAATAAATATGTTTACAATATTTACTGCCTCGTGTAACAAACCACCCGGATTACCACGAACGTCTAAAATTACATTTTTAAGACTGTTGTTTTTCTTTAATTCCAACAAAGCATCGCGCACTTCTTTGCCTGCATCGTTTGTAAAACCAGTTAACTTAATAATTCCTGTTTCGCTATTAATCATGCCATAATAAGGCACATTTTTTACTTTTATTTCCTCTCGTAAAATTGATTTTTTTATTTCAACATCATTGCGTTTAATGGTAATATTTACTTTGGTTCCTGCTTGTCCTTTAAGTAATTTACTCACTTCAGAAGTGCTTTTGCCTTTGCTGCTTTTACCTTCTATTTCTACAATAATATCGCCTGGTAATAAGCCTTCTTTTTGAGCAGGATAACCTTCGTAAGGATCTGTAATAACCACATAATCGCCTTTGGTACCAATTTGTGCACCTACACCACCATACTGACCTGTCATTTGAAAACGAAAATCTTCGGCTTCAGCTTCGCTGATATAATTGGTGTAAGGGTCAAGCGTATTCAACATTTCGTCAATCGCTTTTTTGGTTAATTTACCTGCATCTATTTCATCTACATAATACGTATTTATTTCTTTGAAAACCGATGAAAACAAGTCCATGTTTTTCGATATTTCAAAATAAGTATCGGTAGCCTTAAATGAAATAAGCCCTAAAAATGCAAATGCAATTACCAATTTATACCTTTTAACTTTTGAAAGCATATTTTTTAAATAAATCATGGCAGCAATATAAAAAACAATAAACAACAAATAGAACCACTCAAAAAAAATTATGCTAATATGATAATAGTTCTTGAAAGGAAAAGATTAAACTATAATGCTCAATATTTCAATGTATTATATTTTCATTGAAAGCTATTTTTGTGAATTATAAATTGCTTTAAAACAGTTTAATATATTTGCTCAATTTTTATAGAAACTCATTTTTATGTTAACATTACAAAACAAAACAATTTTAATTACTGGTGCTAGTCGTGGAATTGGCAAAGGAATAGCCACTTATTTGGCTAATTTAGGTGCTGATATAGCTTTTACTTATGCTAGTTCGGTTGAAAAAGCCAATGCTTTTGAGGCAGAATTAAATGCTTTAGGAGTTAAGGCAAAAGGATATCAAAGTAATGCGGCCGATTTTGCTGCTAGCGAAACTTTGGTAGACGAAGTAGTAAAAGAATTTGGTAAAATTGATGTATTGGTTAACAATGCTGGTATTACCCGCGATACACTATTAATGCGCATGAGTGAAGCACAATGGGACGAAGTGTTAGATACCAATTTAAAATCGGCATTTAACATGACCAAAGCTGCTACCAAATATATGATGAAAGCCAAACAAGGCTCTATCATCAATATTACTTCGGTGGTTGGAATTACTGGAAATGCAGGCCAAGCTAATTATGCTGCATCAAAAGCAGGTATGATTGGTTTTACTAAATCGGTAGCTAAGGAGTTAGGAAGCCGCAATATCCGTTGCAATGCCATTGCTCCAGGTTTTATTGAAACCGAAATGACTGATGCATTAAATGCTGATGTAAAAGCAGAATGGATTAAAGGAATTCCTTTAAAACGTGGCGGAAGCACAGTAGATGTAGCCAATTGTGTTGCATTTTTAGCAAGCGAACTTTCAGCCTATATTACCGGCCAAACTATCAATGTTTGCGGTGGTATGGTGATGTAATTTATAAAAAATTTTATCAAGTTAGGGTAAGTCATTCCGTAGGAATCTTCTCTATACTCTTTGGCGCTTAGCTAATGGTGAGTATGGAAAAAAGCTAGGAAGATGCTTACAGCATGACTACTTTTTTATATCCTATTTCAATTCGTCAAGCTGAGGAACGAAGCATCTTTATAGTTACTTAGTTCCTCAGAATGAAGCAAATGATAAACACAACAAACGTCATTGCGAACGTAGTGAAGCAATCTCAAGTCATCATAAAGTGAGATAGCTTCGTTCCTCGCAATGACGTAAAATTAACTCAAAAACACCTTGTACAATTTAAGCGCAGAATTTTCACTTTGGTTTATTCCTTTATGCCTTGTTTTGGCTGCGGGTATATCGTGGTTATTATATTTTAAAAACCCTTTAAATATTGAAAACAAATGGATAAAATGGGGTTTAAATGGACTTCGTTTTTTGAGTGTATTTATGTTGCTTTTTTTATTGTTAGGAGTATTAATTAAATCGACTAACAAACAAGTAAAAAAACCAATATTAGTAATAGCTGCCGATAATAGCGAATCTATTATTACCAATAAATTTGGCGCTGAATACAAAGCTAATTTGCAAAATAAAATTAACCAATTGGTTAATAATTTAAAAGATAACTATGAGGTTAAAACCATTGCTTTTGGAAATGATATTCAGCCTGATTCTGTTTTAAGTTTTAAACAAAAACAAAGTAATTTAGAGGCTGTACTGAACGAAATTGAAAACAATTACAGTAACCAAAATTTAGGTGCTGTAATAATGGCTACCGATGGTATTTATACCAAAGGAAATAGTCCGCTTGAAAGTGCTAAAAACTTAAAAGTTCCTTTTTATACGTTGGCTTTAGGTGATAGCAATCAACAGCGCGATGCATTGATAAAAAATGTACGTTATAACCAAATAGTTTTTGCTGGAAATGAGTTTGAAGTAGAAATTGATTTGGCTGCCTTCGATTTTTTAAATCAACCTAGTTTGGTTCAAATTAGCCATAAAGGTCAAAGCGTTTTTAAGCAAAATATTACCATTGATAATAAAACATTTTTTAAAACCATAAAAGCTAAACTGCCTACTAGTACAGAGGGTTCGCAGCATTTTACAGTAACTATTACCAAACAAAACAATGAAATCAGTTATGTAAATAATCAGTTTGATTTTTTTGTGGATGTAATCAAATCGAAACAAAAAATATTGATAGTGGGCTTGTGTCCGCATCCTGATTTAAGTGCTTTAAAACAAGCCATCAATCAAAATCAAAATTACGAAGCAAGCATTGTTTTATTCCATGAAGCAAGCAATGATTTGATAAAAAAATACGATGTAGTTATTGCCCATCAATTACCAGGTTTTAGGAACGAAGCTATGCCTTTGGTAAAATACATGATTGATAGCAAAACACCTTGTTTTTTTGTATTGACCAATCGTACAGGATTTGCGCAGTTGAATCAACTGCAAAATAGTTTGCAATTTTCGGCTTCGCAAATTACTTCTACAGCTGCTACAGCTGGGTTTAATGCGGGTAACAGTTCGCTCTATTTTGATGAAACAACAGCAAAACAAATTGCAGATTTTCCACCTTTGCAAGTAGCCTATGGAAAATACAGTTTAAATGCACAATCGCAATTGGTTTTGAAACAGCAAATTGGATATGTATTAACCAACGAGCCTATGTTAAGCATTGATAATGCTAGTAATTTGGCATTTTTAATGGGTGAAGGTTTTTGGAAATGGCGTTTGTTTGATTTTGATAAAAACAACTCGCAAATAATAACCAGCGATTTAATAGCCAAGGTAATTCAATCCATAGCTTTAAAAGCCGATAAAAGTTTTTTCAAAGTAAAACCCATTAAACAAAAATTTGATGAGGGCGAAAACATAGTTTTTGATGCACAGATTTATAACCAAAGTTATGAGTTACAAAACACCGAAGACATTTCGTTAATTATAAAAAATGCACAAGGCAAACAGTTTGATTACAGCTTTAGTAAAACGGATAAATCATATACTGCTAATTTAGGTCAATTGCCTGTGGGAACTTATACTTACAGTGCTAAAAGCATCAATCAAAAAGAAATTAAAACGGGTAATTTTATAGTGCAAGCATTGCAAGCGGAGTTAACCCAAACGCGCGCTGATTATCAATTAATGAATACCTTGGCAAACGATACCAAAGGCCAATTTTACACCTATGCCAATATGGATAAAATATCAGAAAATATTGCTGCAAATGAAAATATTCAAGCAGTAAGTTATACTAATTCAAAGCTAGATGAGTTAATCAATAACAAATGGATTTTCTTTATTATTTTGTTGTTATTGAGCATGGAGTGGTTTATTAGAAAATGGAACGGAAGCATTTAAGATAATGCGGAGTTCGAATTGCGGAATGCGAAGTGATAAAAGCACAAATAAAGTTTAACAATATTCTTTAACCATAATGATTATATACTCTCGCTTTTTGCATGTTTTGGTTTTATGTACCTTTTTTCTTCCTTTTTTTTATACTGGTTGTGGAGGTCCAAGTGCTGAGGAAAAGGCAAAACAAGAAGCACAAAATCAAGCTGATTCTATAGCTGAAGCCACTCGTGAAATGGATTCGTTGGTGAGTCTTGATTCTGATACCGTTGAAACTAAAATACCTTTAGTTAATACAAATAATATTGATACCCCTGCCATTGAAAATAGTTTTAACGAGAATGATGCTGATAAATCAAATAATAAAGAGGAATATCTCTCTGCAACACTTACAAAAAGGTATCCTTTCCTAAAGATTTTTTTGAATCCCGAGCCTAATGTCTATACAGGAATAGGAATGGGCATAAATGCATTGCCTTATGTTTTTCAATTTGGAACCTTTTTATCCTTATTATTTTTAATAATTAGTTTGGCAGGGAAATTTTTAGAAAAATCGCTAGTTAGAATCAATTTGTTTTTAGAAATAATAGCAGCCTTCTTTTTATATAATGCCTTTATTTTATTTGATTTTTCTGGCGAAAAACTTTGGGGTTATTGGGTTGCATTAACTTCAATTCTTCTACTAATTCTATTTGATTTTTACATTTGGTGGCAACAACGGAACAATAAGTTCAATTAATGAGAAAATTTTATAAAACTATATTCTTACTTGGAGCTTTATTTTATTGCTTTTTGGCCCATTCACAAGGTGTGAGAGCACATAAATTTGTGCCCTTTTTTTATACTTATAATGCTAAAAAACTAGCTTATAATTTAACGAATCACTTAAAAACTGATGAAGAAAAAGTAGCTGCTATTCATAGTTGGATGGTAAGTCATATTAAGTATGATGTGAAGAAGTTGGCTAAGAACAACTTTGAAAGGACTTCTATTAAAACCATTTTACGGAAACGCAAAGCCATTTGTTTGGGCTATACCGATTTGTTTAACGAATTATGTAAAAATGCAAATATCATTTCAGCTTCGGTACCAGGGTATGTTAAAGGAAATAGTGACGATTTAAACGATAAATTATACATAGATAAGCATATTTGGAATGCAGTTTATATTGATAAACAATGGAAGTTAATTGATGTATGTTGGGATGCAGGTTATGTAAGTTCGTACCGACTTACATTTATTGGTTTTTTTGTAAAAATTTTAACACTTGGTACTCAAGGTATTTATAAGTACAAGCCTTATTTTGTAAAGAGTCCAAATAATTTTTACTATTTAAAAGGTGGTCATTATTTTAAAACAGACCATATAGCCTCAGTGCCTATGTGGCAACTACTGAACGATGAACAGAATATTGAATATTTTGAAAAAGACAGCGCTTATTTTCTACATTCATATAACGATAGCGTAATCACTATTTCTGATGATGATTTGGATGCTGCGCGAGTAGATTATGCCAATGCTGAATTTGAAAAAAACATGATTGACGTGGGTTTTATGGTATATAAATATAACCATAAAAATCACATAGCCATTGCCAACAGTTATTTGATGTTGGCGCAAAATTTATTGCTTTCAATTGATGAAAAAGAAATGAACAAAAGCAATACTAAAGTAGCTTGCGACTCCGTAATTTTATTAACTGATAGTTCAAAAATGCACCTTGATTCGATGATGTATTTTTTAAATATCCAAAAGCAAGATTTAATTAAAAATAATGTTCAAAAACGAGACACTTTAAGAAATCAAAATCAACGTTTAATTTCTTCTACATCGTCTGTATATAGTAAGCTTGTAACTGGTGGTAAAATTAAAAGAGATGCTTTTAAACTTATAAAATCTACCTTCAAAAAATCGAATTTAAAGTTAAAAGGCCTTTTGAAAAGTAAGCGATTTGAAAATGCTCGACTGTTTTTAAATCCACTTAAGGAAGATTCTGTTTTATGTGTAAATAATATTGAATTACTAAATGATTCGTTGTTAAGGGTTAAGGACAGTATTTATTTTCAAGTTCAAAAAATGGATAGTTTGTTTGCTCATTATAAAACGGTTAGTGAAAAATATAATGTAAAATCAAACCGAAACAAGGGTAAGGTTTTCAGTACACAGTTGTATAGATATGGTATGGTTGATGATATGGATTTAGAAGTAAGAAGTCGTAAAGATACTTTGCTTAAATACAAGTTCAATGATGATTTACTGCTTTTTGATAGTAAGAATACTTTTGTTTTTAAAAATTACTATGCAGAATTAAAGGTTTTAAAAAGGTATATTGATTTATTTTGTAATATTCATAGAAAATTAGCTTACAACTATACTTATTTAAAAAAACTTGGCGTTGCTGATGTGGCAACAATGTATTATGCTAATATACGAAATTTTGCAGACCAATGGCCTTCTTATAAAAATGAGTTATTACTTATAAAAAAGGAATTTAAGGCCATAAATAAGTATTGTAAAAAACAAACAAAAGAAACTTCAAAGGAACGAAACAGGTTAATTTATGAGCGATTGTTAGAATACCAAATGTATAAAATTAGAAGTACAGGGATTAATAAGCAATTTGGTACTTATTATAAGTTAAGTAAGTTGATGTTATTGAAGAATAATACCTTAAGTAGAATTGCAATAAAAAAACGAAATGCCAAAAGAAAAGGCTAACTACTTCTCGTTATTTATAGGCAAAATAGTTAATTCAAACACAAACGAATAAGCATTATTTTCGGTGTTTGGAATTTGGATACCAAAGGTTAAAGGCATGTATTTTAAAGGATAATATATTACTCCAAGTGAGGTATAGGCTAAGGCATTTTTACCCATAACACTCTCGGCCATAAAATGAAGTTTTTCATTTAATACTATTTCTGACGCAAGCCAAAATCCTATTCTATCGCCTTCGCCTCCATAATGTAAAGTATTGTAATAACTACCAAGCACAAAAACACTATTCTTCAAAAACAAATCAGTAATTCTGTAATTTACATATGTTAAAGCTGCGGGTAGTTTATGGTCTCTTTCGGTATAATTATAGCCAACTTGAGTACCAAGCGCAATTGATTGTTGGTTATTAATTTTAAAACTTTTTAGTCCGTTTAATAAAATTAGTGGGTTATAAGGATCTTTATCTAAGCTATCGTTTTCTATTAAAAATTGTTGATTGGTTTTAAAGTTTAAGCCCAATACATTGGCACCAATTTCAAAACCTTTTCCTAATCCGTAAGCCAAAGTGCTGTTGGTTTGTATAATTTCGTTAATATTTATTTGCTGCTGAAAAAACAGTTTCTTTTTGGTAGTAACTTCAGCTGAGGGTACATTTATAAAGTTTTGCTGCGCATAGCCGTAAAGGCAAATAGCCAGTATAAAAAATGTAAATATAGCCTTCAATGTAAATATTCCCTCTCTGTTTTAATTTTTAAGTTTAGAGAACATATTTCAAATAAAAAGGGACAAATATCAGTTAATCAATAATATCTAATTTTTTGGTTTAAATTGAACCCAAACAAGTCTTAATTAGTTGGTATTTATTTTAATTTATTATTTTTATTTAATTGTTCAACTACTTTCGCGTCATTATTTATTTCTGAAAAATAGTTGGGTTGCTATATGATTTTGCTTGTTCATAAGCGGCAGTGGCTATTTTAATATTATAGTAATTGGCAAGTAAAATAAAATTGTTTTTAAGAAATAATTCCTCGACTTATTTAATATTAATGATAGTAGTGTCAGCTAATTGTTGTGCCTTTCCCTTATTGAAAAAAGGAAAAGTGCAATAAGAAAAGATGATGTTTTATATCTCATATTATTCAATTATATTTACAATTGCTTCATCAATTTCGATATAAACCTTTTGATTTAACAAAGGGAAAATTTTATTAATGTCAAAATCTACGGGGTTAAAGGATAAATCTAAACTAAAGCGTAAATTAAGTTTAGTATCTTGGCTTTCGTTTGTAAGTTTTAGCAAGGAGTACGTTCCTTGAACTCCTTTTGATATTGAGTTCAAAGTCAAATTTCCTGACATGGGATACATTTTATTTCTGTTGGCTTCGCTTTCAATTAAATCAAAAACATTGATACCAAGGTTAGCCAAATATATTAACTCGTCTGATGGTTGGTATTGATTAAAGAAATTTTCAATCGTATCAATTTCATGGTCTAATGATTGGAGTTTGAGTTTTAAGGTCAGGTCGTTTGTAGCCAAATTAAAGGTTAGTGTTGCTTCTTTAGATACAACGGTATATAATGAATCATTAAACTTGGTTGATATTAATACTTTGCAGTTGCGTGAGGTTTGAGCACAAAGGTAGTTAAGTGCAAAAAAACAAACCCCCAAAAGTGAAATTATTTTTTTCATATTTATTTCGTTGGGATTTGGATTGGAAACTTTTGAAGAATTTTTGTAACGTCTTTTTTTAATTCTAGTTCGTATGTAGCTGCATCGGTAACTGTGCTAACAGACCATCCCCGCCAAACTAATTTGTTTGTATTTCTATCAATTGCAGATATTAATAAAGTTCCTTCTTTATAAGTAACGGGAATACTTTTATAACCAATTATATATGGCGAGTTCATATTGCTTTTTCGCCAATAGGGATTATAACCATAGTATCGGTTATAATTGTATCTGCCATAATTATACATACCATTATTGTAGTTATAATTATATATAGGTTGTTGCTCTATAATGGTTTTATTTTTAAATTCTATGTGGTATTCAAAAAGTAAATCAGGGGCAATTGTATCAGCTTTTAACCAAGCTAACTCTAATAATCTGGAAGCATTGGTTTTAATATTACTTTCAATTATTTGGTTATCAAAACCGTTTCCATAGCTAAAATTGCCTGTAGGTAGCCAAGCAAATGTTTTATATTTGTTAAAGTCAATAGCATCATCTTTATCGCTAAAAATTTGTGTACTTGCACAACCTGTCAATATGCAGATTGATAGCAAAGCGATTGTTTTATTAAGTGTTTTCATTTTTACTATTTGTTTAAGTAGTTATGTAAAATAAGAGTTATTATTGATATAATGCCAGTTAGAGATATGAAAAATAAATAATCTGCAATTGTTTCAAATCTCATTTCAATTTTAGCATTCTCTGACCTAATTGAGATAAAAGAAAACAAACATGAAAATGCAAGCAGTAAGGCTACAAAAGCAGTTAACATGTCTATGATTGTTGTTTCTGTTTGGTCATTTATATGAATTGCGGTGATTACCACGAGGCAAAATCCTAAAAGATTAGCAGAGGTATTTAATATATGTTGGGATGTGTTGTTTGGCATTTTCTGCAATTTTTTTTCTATCAGTTTGTTTGTTGAGTATGTTATTGGGTAAAATTAAATGTGAAGCTAAAACGGTTACATTGTATTTGCTGTTGTTTCTCTTTTAATTTTGCAAAGTGTTTGTATTTTGTCCGTTTTCAGTTTGAATTGAGTCCATGGTAAGTATTTTCATTAATCTACTTTTTAAGCCCAAACCACTTTAATTTTGGCTAACGCGGTTTGGGTTTATTATTTAAAGTAACTAACGTCTTTCTTATTTTAAATTAAGAGTCCAATATCTTTGTAGGCTTGTTTTAGTTTATTTTCAGATTAATCAATAACCTCATGTTTGTTGCGGTTAAACACCCAAAATATAATGGGGAAAACCAATAAAGTTAAAATGGTGGCAGTTATCAATCCACCGATAATTACTATAGCCAATGGCTTTTGCGATTCTGATCCAATTCCAGTGCTAATAGCTGCTGGCAATAAACCAATAGATGCCATTAAAGCGGTCATAACTACCGGGCGGGTGCGCACTTTTACTGCTTCTTTTATGGAGGTTTCTAAATTTAATTTGTCTTTTAAATTTTTATGAAACTCCGATATAAGTAGCACCCCATTTTGAATACAAATACCAAATAAAGCTATAAAGCCCACACCGCCCGAAATTCCAAAGTTCATGCGTGTTAAGTGTAATGCTATTATTCCACCAATAATGGCAAAAGGCACATTGGCTAATACCAATAACGAATCTTTTATATTACCAAAAAGTATGAATAACAAAATAAAAATACCTACTAAGCTAATGGGAACCATCTCGGTCAAACTTCCTGTAGCCCTCACTTGGTTTTCAAATTCACCAGTCCAGCCAATGTCATATCCTGCGGCCAATTGAATATTTTGCGAAACTTTTTGTTGTGCTTCGGCTATGGTACTTCCTAAATCTCTATCTCTAATCGAAAATTTAACACCAATAAAACGTTTTAAATTATCTCTATAAATAAATGCAGCGCCATTGTCTTTATCAATAAACGAAATTTCTTTTAAAGGAATTTTGGTGTTGTTAAGCGTTGGTACCATCAGGTTAGCAATGTCTTTTTCGTTTTTACGGTATTCTTTTTCGTACCTAATCCTTACATCAAACTTGCGCTCACCTTCAAATTTTTGAGTAGCAGTTTTACCGCCAAAAGCCATTTCTAATACAGCTTGCGCATCCGCAATGGTTACACCATAGGCGGCCATTTTTTCTCTATCTAAAATTACGCTTAATTCAGGCTGCCCAATATTTCTAATTATACCAGCATCTTTTATACCATCTATATTTTTGATGGTTTTTAAAACTTGGTTGGCATAATCGTTTAGTTTATTCAAATCATCTCCATAAATTTTAACACCATTGGAGGCTTTAAAACCTGCCACTGCCTCTGAAACATTATCGGAAATAGGTTGAGAATAATTATAGGTTATGCCTTGGTATTGTTTTAGCTTACTGTCTATTTCATCAATAAGCTGGTCTTGCGTTATTTTACGTTTCCATTCTTCTTTGGGTTTTAAATTTACCTGAAACTGCACAAATCCAAATCCATTAGGGTCGGTTCCATCATTACTCCTTCCTGTTTGCGATAGCACTCCATTTACCTCTTCAAACGATTGTAAAATGGCTTTTAACTTATTGGTGGTAATCATTGATTTGTCAAGTGAAGTACTCAAAGGCATTTCTGCGGTTATCCATAACGAACCTTCGTTTAATTGTGGTAAAAATTCTGTACCTAAAAACTTAGCTGAAAAGAAAGTTGAAAATATTAAAAGCAATGAAACAATAAGGGTTAAACGTTTGTGTTTAAAAGTCCAATTAAAGCCGTTTTCAACTAATTTATTCCAAAAGTTAACAAAAGGATTGTGTTTTTCCTTTACATTTTTATTTAAGAAAATGTGGCACAATACAGGCACTAAAGTTAAGGTAAATAACAATGCTCCTAATAAGGCAAACCCTAATGTATAAGCCAATGGTGAGAACATTTTACCTTCTACTTTTTGAAAAGCAAAAATGGGTAATAGGGCTGTAATGATAATAAGTTTTGAAAAGAAAATGGCTTTACCTAATGAGGTGCCTGTTTTCTTAATTATTTGTCCTTTCGATAACTTGTTAAAGGCCATCATTCCTTTTTTGTGTGCCAAGTGATCAAGGGTTACAAATATGCCCTCCACCATTACCACCGCCCCATCTATAATAATACCAAAATCAACTGCTCCTAGCGACAGTAAATTAGCACTCATGCCTTTTAATTTTAAACACAAAAAGGCAAATAATAATGATAATGGAATGATGATAGAAACAGTAATAGTAGTACGCCAATCGGCCATGAATAAAAACACGATAACGGTAACAAATAATATACCTTCAAACATATTATGCATCACAGTTGAGGTGGTATAATTCATCAAATTATCCCTATCGTAAAATGTTTCCATTTTTACATCTTTAGGTAAAATGCGTTCGTTTATTTCATCAATTTTAGTTTTAACACGTGTAAGCACTTCTTTAGGGTTTTCGCCTTTTCGCATTACTATAATTCCTTCTACCACATCATCTTGATTATTTAATCCTGCTTGACCTACGCGCGGTAAAGAACTTTCAGTAACATTGGCTAAGTTTTTTACCAATACTGGGTTGCCATTATTTTGATCAACAATGATATTTTCAATATCAGGAATAGATTGTAACAAACCTAAACCACGCACTACATACGATTGTCCACTTTTTTCAATTACATCGCCACCAACATTTAAATTACTTTTATTTACCGCATCATAAACTTGAAGAGGAGTGAGGTCGTATTTTTCTAATTTGTTTGGGTCAACACTTAATTCAAAAACCTTTTGTTGTCCGCCAAAAACATTGATATCAGCCACACCCGGAACTGAGCGTAATTGTCTATCAATTACCCAATTTTGAATGGTTAATAATTCCCTCGAATCGCGTGAGTCACTTTTTAAAGTGTATCTAAATATCTCGCCAGTTGGTCCGTATGGCGGTTGTACTTCTGGGTCTATTCCATCGGGTAGCGATACTGTTCTTAGTTGGTTATTTACTTGGTTTCGGGCAAATAAATCATCTACATTATCCTCAAAAATTATTTTTATAATAGATAAACCAAACATGGTGGTGCTACGCACACTGGTTTTTTTCTGAACCGAACCCATCGAAAGTTCAATAGGTGTGGTAACAAAACGCTCTACTTCTTCGGCACTGCGCCCGTTCCATTGCGTTATAATTACTATTTGTGTATTGGTAACATCGGGAAATGCCTCAATGGGCATATTTTTAAAAGCAATAAATCCTGATATGACTAAAACTATCACGCCAAAAAACGTAAACGCTTTGTTTTTTAACGAAAATGATAGAATACTTTTAATGAGCTTATTCATTATACTTACTTTTTATGAATTAAAATTTTTTGATGATTTGCTTGGTAAAAACCATTTAGTTATTAAGCGCATTGTAAACCAAAAGGCCATTGGTGGTCATAACCTTTTCGTCAGCTTTTAAACCAGCTGAAATATAGCTCATATCGCCCACTTGCCTAAATACTTCCACTTGTCGGGTTTCAATATTGTTTTTATCTTTAAATACCATTACAAAGTTTTTATTTTTATCGAAAATGACAGCAGTTGAAGGAATAGCAATCATGTTTTTATCTTCGTTATACGATAGCTTAATATTTGCCCTCATTTCGGGTTTCAATAAATAATCAGGATTGTTCAATTTTATTTGAACTTTCATGGCTTTGGTTTCGGGGTCAATGATGTTAAATATTTTATCAACCTTGCCTTTAAAAACTTTATCGTTATAACTTAAAGTTGTAACCGAGGCCTCTTCGCCCAATTTAACTTGGTTAATATCTGTTTCGTTTACATTGGCTATAGCCCATACTTCATTTATCTGTGCTATGTCAAAAATGTTATCTGTTCTATCGCTACGCAATAACATATCTTGGTTAATATTTTTTTGAATAATAAAACCACTTATTGGTGCGAGTACATTGTAAAAAGCTCCTTTTTTGATATTATAAATGCTATAAACTTCATTGATTCTGTGTAATTGACTTTCGGCTTTTTCTAGTTGACTTTTGGCTTCTAGTACATCACGGTCTGAGTTTAATTTACCTTCAAAAAGTTCTTGAGCCACTTTCACACTGTTTTTAGCTACTAACACATCGTTTTTAGCATCAATTAAATCTTTTTCAAAACTGGCTACTTCTGTACTTCTAATACTGGCTAAAACTTGTCCTTTGGTAACATAGTCACCAAGTTCCACATTTACCTTCATTACATTACCACCAACAATTGGATATATCTCAATCAACTTATTGTTATCGGCAGTAATTTTTCCATAAAATGATAACTCGTTTTTTAAAGGAACAGTTTTGGCAGGAGCTGTTTGCGTAGTGCTTAACATTACATCGCTTAATACAAAAGCAGTGGCTGTTTCTTCCTTTTTTTTGTTGTCGTTACACGAGCAAAGTGTAACTACTAACATACTTGCTACAAATAAAATTGATTTATTAAACATACTAAAATACTTGTTTGTTAAGGGCCTTATTTAATTCTTCGCTCGATAGAATGAGCACTTTATTTATTTCGTTAAAATTTTGAATACTTTGGTTATAGCTTTCCATAAAATCGGTAAACTCTAAAATGGTAATGTTTTGCTTTTTAAAATTATACATTACCCCTTGATATACTTGTTCAAAACTTACAGTATTCGATTTACTTAAAAATTGGTAATTGTTATTAGCTTCAATCCATTTTTTATAGGTAGCACTTACTTCGTTTTTAAGTTGGAGTAAGGCATAATTTTCTAATGTTTTGGCTTGTTTTACCTGAATTTCGGCTATTTTTATATTGCCTTTATTTATATTCCAAACAGGTAATGGCATTCCAAAAGTTAAGTTAATTTGGTTGTTAAATGCGCCACCTCTTTGGTCATAAGCCGTTCCAAGCGTTAAATCAGGTCTGGCTATGGCTTTTTGAAGTCGTAAGTTAAATTCATTGCTCTCTATATTTTTTAAAGCCAATAAATAATCAGGCCTATTTTCAGCTGCCATTTTTATCAATGAATCTTCCGAAAGGGTTTCTATTTTTTTTGCAGAAAAGTATTTATCTAAATTTGAAACAATAGGAACAATATCTGTGGATTGGCCCGTTAACACTTTAAGTTTTTGCATTTCATCGGTTAAGTTTTGAACCAAAATGGTTTTATCGTTTTTTAAGCTAAAGTATAACGATTGTAACCTTACCAAATCTTTCATTGGCACATTGCCTTTTAAGGCTTGTACGTTATAAGCTTGTATTACCGAGTCAAGGTTGGAGAGCTGTTTAGAGGTAATATCTATTTTTCTACTATCAAAATAAATGGTATAAAAACTTTGTTTCAGCGAGGCTCTTAAATTGCGCAAAGCATCTTCAAATTGCAATTGAGCCATTGCGCTATTAGTTTTGGCTAAAGCTATTTCATTATGTCTTTTACCGCTTAGGTAAATCAATTGTTGAATAGCAAAAGCTTTTTGCCCAGCTGTGCCTACATCAAAATATTGTTGGTTGTTAGGGTTATATATATTTATTTCGCCCGACACATAAGGATTATCCCAAACCTTTGCTTGAATAATAGCTGCATTCGATGCATCTACATTAAACTGTTCGGCTACCAGTAAAAGGTTGTTTTTTAAAAACTGGTTTTCGCATTCTTCAATTGTAAAAGTTTGCTGTGCTTGCAAACTACTAATTAAAAAATACATACAAAACAAAAAGCTATATCTCATATCAATTACGCTTAATTACGCAACAAAGATGAGTTGGTGCTTCTTAAATAGTGCTTAAATCAAGCCTTAAAAATAGCTTAAATCGTAAAAATAATTTCGAATTGGTTTAAATTCTGTTCAGTAACCGAATAATTTAAAGTGGCATTATGGTAGTTAAAAATGCGTTTGCTTAATGGTAAACCCAATCCAGAACCGGGTTTGTTTTGTGAGTTTTTACCACGCATAAAGGTATCGTAAAGCTTCTGTTGTTCGGCTTTTTCAATGGTATTGCCATTATTTTTTATTCTTACTGCAATTTGATTGGTATTGATTTGCTCTATCTCTATCAAAGCCTTTTTATTGGCAGAATACAAATAAGCATTTTTTAACAAATTCGAAAAAGCAATCTTAAGTAACGATTCATTGCAAAAAATATCTAAATCATATTCAAATTCATTGTTTTCTTTAAGCTCAAAACCGCTCGAAAAATCTGGATAATTTTTCTTTACCAAAGCCATTGAATCAAAAATAATTTCATCAATGCGTTTTTTATCATTGGTAAAATTTATTTGTGTTTCCGATATTTTAGAAAGTGTAAGCAATGAGCCTATTAGCTCGCCCATATTATTAGCATCTGACTTTATATTTTGAAGATAAGTTTGTGTTTTAACACTGTGTTTTTCTAATTGTTCTAGGTTTTCTAGTTGTGTAATAATTCGGGCTATAGGAGTTCGTAGCTCGTGCGATGCATTGGCTGTAAACTCTTGCTGGTTTTTGTACGAATCTTCTATTCTTCGCATCATTTGGTTAAATGCCTTTGCTATTAAGTTAATTTCATCTTCTTTACCTGTTTCTACGAGACGTTCGGTTAAATTATTTGAGCTGATATTGGTGATTTTTTTCTGAAAATTATCAAGCGGTAAAATCAATCGTTTAGTAAAGTTGAAAGATGCTAGCCAAACTATGGCTGTAGCAATTAAAAAAGATACAGTAAGTACCACATTTAAAAACTGCAATTTCCTTTTTCCATATTTATCTTGTGCCGAAATGAGGGCGTAATAGTCAACATTTTGGGAGTCGTAATAAATACCAAAAATTTCATATTCGCTTTCAGTTTTAAATAAAGTTTTTTCTTTTTTCAGCTTTTTTAAATCATCCACAGTCCAATTAATAACAACATCATCCACACTACTGTAAATGAGCTTTAAACTATCATTGAATATCAAAGTTTTTTCATTGTACAGTTTATGAATAGAGTTTTTATCAATCAACTGTAATAAAGTATTATCTACCTCTTGCACTTCTGCTAAAAGTTTCATGGTGTTAAGGGCTTTTTCCTCTAAGCGTTCCTTAAATTCTTCTTCTCTAAAATTAGAGAATTGATAATAAATAATGATGGAGGTAAGCCCAAAAAGGAGTGAAAAAAACAAGCTACTATAAAGTGCAATTCTTTGCTTAATAGTCATAATTATTCAGCTTTTATAAAGTAACCAAATCCGGGTCTGGTTTGAATGAGTTTTTGTTCAAAATCTTTATCAATTTTTTTGCGTAAGAAATTAATATAAACCTCTATGGTATTGTAATTGGTTTCAATATTATAATCCCATATGGTTTCAGCAATTACTTGTTTTGAAATTGATTTACCCTTGGCTTTTGCCAATAAAACCAATAGTTGATATTCCTTTGGCGAAAGCACAATTTCGTTTCCGTTTCGGTGTACTTTACTTTCGGTTAAATTAATTTCTAAGTCAGCTACAATAATTTTTTCTTCTACTTGTTGTGGCATTGATTTTCTGCGTAGCAATGCTGAAATGCGCACAAAAAGTTCATCAAAATGAAATGGTTTTACCAAATAATCATCGGCACCATTATTAAACGCAGTAACTTTATCGCTTACTTCACCAAAAGCTGTAAGCATGAGTATAGGTGTTTCCTTGTCAATTAATCTAATTTGTTTGCAAACCTCAAAACCATTTTTCCCAGGAACATTGATGTCTAATATAAATAAATCATAATGAGCAATTTGTAGTTGCTTAATTACCAAACTTCCATCATAAATGGCATCGCATTCAAATTCTTTCGAAATCAAAAATTGTTTAATTTCTTTCGATAGGGTAAAGTCGTCTTCAAGTACAAGAATTTTCATTTTATACGAATGCTAAATGTTGCTGATTTAAGGCAAAAATAGTTTTTATTTAATAGCAAAATAACCTTATTATATTTTTAAAATGCCATCTACTGATTTTAGTCGTTAGTTTTGTTTTGTATAAATCCTATTTTAGCAACGCAAAAAACAAAATGCATGAAAACAGTTGATTCGATAAATTTAAATAAGTTAATGATGCGGGCTTGTTGCTATTTCTTTCTGTATAATTAAAACCAACCTGGGTGCCAAGCGCAATGGATTGTTGGTTATTAATTTTAAAACTCTTTAATCCATTCAGTAAAATTAAAGGGTTATATGGGTCTTTATCAAAGCTATCGTTTTCAATTAAAAATTGTTGATTTGTTTTAAAGTTCAAGCCCAATACATTAACACCTATTTCAAAACCTTTTCCTAATCCATAAGCCATGGTGCTGTTAGTTTGAATTATTTCGTTAATATTTACTTGCTGCTGAAAAAACAGTTTCTTTTTGGTAGTAACTTCTGCTGAAGGAACATTGATAAAGTTTTGCTGCCCGTAGCCAATTAAGCCAAATGCGAGCAAAAAAAATGTAAATGTAGTTTTCAAAGTAAATATTTTCCTTTGTGTTTTAATTTTCAATTTTAAAGAACATATTTCAAATAAAAAGGAATAAATGTTAGGTGGTAATAGTTTAGGGTTTTGAGTTATTAATTTATTAGAAATACTAACTGAGCAGCTAAAACTTAAAATACAGTGCTGCTTCGCCCGTTACATTGTAGTTTTTAGCATTTTGGTATAGGGCATAGCCTGTCATTAAGTTAAAGCCAATATTTTTTACTATGGTTACTTCAAAACCAAAGCCTAGTCCATTGTTAAAGTAGGCTTCTTCTTCTTTTTTGTCATATAAGCCGTTCACTTGGTTATAGGCTGCTGAATTGCTGTTGCTGTAATAATGGTTGGCTTGGTATAAGTACAAGGCAGTTATATCGGTTTCCATTAATTGATATAAAAAAGTTAAGCCTGTGCTAAATCTCGTTATAGACTCTGATTTGTATGGAGCAAAATTAACTTGTACGCCAAATTTATTAGGAGTGTATCTGTACGAAAGGCCATAACCAGTGGTAAACCCAGCTCCAGCTCCTAAGGCATGTTTGTGCTTAATTATTTCGGTTTTTTGTGCAAAGACATTTACGCTTAATAATGATATTGAAAGTAAAATGAAGTATTTAATGGTGCGAGTTTGTTTCATAATATTGGATTTATTCCAAATATAGCTGTTTGTTTGCTTATTGGTTAAATGTATGTTGTTATTTTTTGATTGGTAACTTTTAAAAAAATCACCTTTGCTAAAACCAATTTGTATTGATATACTTGAAAAGTTAATTTTATTTAACCTAAAAAATTTATGACTGACGAACAAATCAATAATTTAAAGGAAGCATTGCAGTTTTCGCCAAATAATACCGTTTTGCGTAAAATGTTGGCAGAAGCTTTGTTTAATTTAACTCGTTACCAAGAATCTGAAAATGAGTATAAAACCTTGCTTGATATAGATTCAAACGCTGATATAAAAACAGGCTTGGCTAAATGTTTTTACCAATTACAAAAGGTAGAAGCTTCCCATATTTTATTAGATGAAATATTAAAACAAGAACCCGACCATGCGGAGGCTAACTATTATTTTGCCAAAGCAAGTTTTTTAAAAGGCGATTATAAACAAGCCAAACTTTCGTACGATATAGCCAGTAGTTTAAATGATGATTTTGAGGATGAAGATTTTGAACTTCAGGTAAATCAAAAGTTGCGTGAAAGCGGCATGGCTGTAGCTAACTTAGCCGATGATTTGAACGAAAATGATGACAACTTTTTTGCCGATATTGAAAAACCAAAAATTAATTTTAGCGATGTAGGCGGAATGGATAAAGTAAAAGAAGAGATTGCCTTAAAGGTAATTCATCCGCTTAATAATCCTGAAATTTACAAAGCATTTGGTAAAAAAATTGGTGGCGGTATTTTGCTTTATGGTCCTCCAGGATGCGGTAAAACGCATATTGCACGAGCTACAGCAGGTGAAATTAAGGCAAACTTTATTTCAGTTGGCATTAGCGATGTGTTAGATATGTGGCAAGGAAACAGCGAAAAGAATTTACATTCATTGTTTCAAAAAGCCCGTAATTCAACTCCGTGTGTTTTGTTTTTTGACGAAGTAGATGCCATGGGCGCTAGTCGTTCCGATATGCGCAGCAATAGTTCGAGGTTTTTAATCAATCAGTTTTTAGAAGAAATGGATGGTGTAAAACATTCGAACGAAGGCGTTTTAATTATGGCTGCTACCAATAGTCCTTGGTATGTAGATTCAGCTTTTAGGCGTTCAGGAAGGTTTGATAGAATTATTTTTGTATCTCCACCCGATGCTACTGCCCGCGAAGAAATTTTAAATATTTACTTAAAAGATAAGCCTACCGAACAAATTGATATTAAGTCAATTGTAAAAAGTACCGAAGAGTTTACAGGTGCAGATATGAAAGCATTGGTTGATGTGGCCATTGAAAGCAAAATACCTGAATCTATAAAACAAAATAGGGTTATTCCCATAAATACTTCTGATTTAAAAAAAGCAGTTTCGATGGTTAAATCGCCTACCAAAGAATGGTTTAGCAGTGCAAAAAATTATGCTTTGTATTCAAACGATGGTGGCCAATATGATGATATTTTAAAATATTTAAACCTTAAAAAGTAAATGGATATTGAAAAATTCATTGAAAGGGCGCGCATCCTCATTGATTTAAACAGAAAAAAGGAAGCCGTAAAAGAGTTGCATGAAGCCTTGGTTTACGAACCAGAAAATCTGTATGTTTTACTAATGCTTTGCGGTTGTTATTACGATTTAGGAAATAATAAAGAGTCGATGGCATTGGCCGAAAAAATAATTGGTATTAATCCAGATTCTGATTTGGGTTTTTATTATTTGGCAATTAATTATGGTGCTATGGATAATTATCCTTTGGCATTTAAAAACATAGACATAGCCATTAATATTGAACCGTGGGATGCTGATTATTTTGCTTACAAGGCAGCATTGTATATTGATGAAAAGGAATGGGAAAAAGCTTTGGAAGTTACTAGCGAGGCATTGGCTATTGACCCTGAAAATACACAAGCGCTCAATCATAGAATTACGGTTTTAACTAAACTGAATAGGAAAGAGGAGATTCTAACCCATGTAGATGAAGTTTTGGCTGCTGATCCTGATAATGCATATTCGCACAGCACAATTGGTTGGAGTAAGTTAGAAACCAAAGATTACAAAGAAGCGCAAAAGCATTTTGCTGAAGCACTGCGCCTTGACCCAAACTCTAATAATGCTAGGGTTGGTATGGTAAATGCCATTAAGGGGAGCAATTTTTTATACAGTTTGGTACTTAGGTATTCGTTTTGGATAAATAACCATAAAGGAAATATTGGCTGGGGAATAGGGATAGGAATTTTTGTTTTTTCAAGGTTTTTGAAACTCTTAACAGCTATTTCTCCTATATTCTTCTTGCTATTTTTGGTGTTATTCTTTTTAATTTATTTAAGTTGGATAATTAACCCAATTTCCAATTTAATTTTAAAGTTTGATCCATTTGGAAAATACCTTTTAACAAAAGATGAAGACAAGGCTGTAAACATTGTAAGTGCTGGACTAGTTTTAGGAATTTTGTTTTTGGCAGCTGCGGCTTTTACAGAAAGTACTGTTTTGTTTTACTTGTCGTTTGTGTCCTTTACGTTAATTATTCCTTTCTCAAATTATTACGATTCGGAAGACCATGAAAAAACACCTAGGTTTTTATACTATTGCTATATTTTGGCAGGATTGGCAGCCATTTCTTTTTTATGCTATTTTATTAACTCAAATATAGCAACAGGTTTTGGAGTAGCTTATTTAATTGGTGTGGTAGCATATACTTGGGTTAAACCTTTTTTATCAAAAATTTAAAATGACTGATTTTTCCTTTACTACCAAGTTAGAGATGCTGCAGAGTAATTTATCTTACACCGCATTGTTTTTGCCCTACCAAATTGTGGCACAATTGCCTGAAAAAGGTAGGGTAAGAGTAGCAGGTAAACTAAAAGGTATAACTCCTTTTAACTTAGCTATTTTAAACTTAAAAGAAGGTCCTAAATATTTAATGATTGGGAGCCAATTGCGCAGAGAAGCTAATATTAAAGAAGGCGATTTGGTTCAAGTTTCTTTTCAATTGGTAGATTCTGAATTGCTTGAAATTCCTGAAGAATTTAAGGAAGCATTGCTTTTGGATGAAGAGGCTGCTGTTATATTTGATTCGTTTACAACAGGCTATAAACGAAGTTTGATGCACTACATAACTTCTGCCAAAAGCATAGATACACGCATAAAACGTTCACTAGAATTATTAGAAAAAGCAAAACACGGTAAACTAAACTCCTATAATAAACCAAACTTATAACACCAAATTGAGCATATAGTCATCGCAAAGCCTTTCGCCAAGTTGAAAGGTACGCGTATCGAATGTTTTAAATCCAATTTTATCGTAAAATTTGAGGGCTTTGTGGTTTTCTTGCCAAACACCAAGATACAAATTTGTATAACTTTGCTGTTTACAATAATCAATGGTAAACTGCATTAATTGCTGCGCTACACCTTTGCCATGAAAAACTTGGCGCACATATATTTTTTCTATCTCAGCACTTGTGCCTTGTAGTTTTTCGTTAGTTTGATTCAATAAAAGTTTAATATAACCTGCATCGCCCAAATGATTATAAGCTAAAAAATAAACAATGTTTGGATTACTTAAATTTTGAGCCAATTTTTCAATGGTATAAGTATTGGCAATATAGGCTTGCATATCGGCTTCGGTATTTTCGTGCCTGTACGAATCGTAAAAAGTAGTAGCACCAATATCGGTTAATACCGCTCTGTGTTTTTGAGTACAAATTACCATTTTAGTTTCCATAAGTATGTTTTTGGGTTGGCAATGATAGAAATTAAGGTTTAATTTTTAAAGACTTAAATAGGTTTAAAAAGCTTTTATTTGCAGTTATGGCATTTTACCCAAAACACAATCCAAAACCAGTAGATACAAGTCAGTTAATATACGGCCAACATGCAGTTTTAGAAGCATTAATGGCTGGCAAAGACATTAATAAAATTATAGTTCAACAGGCAGTAAAAAGCGATTTGTTGAGCGATATTTTAAAAAAATGCAAGGAATTGGATGTGCCTTTTCAATATGCACCAAAGGAAAAGTTTACTTTTTTACAACAAAAAAATCATCAAGGTGTAATGGCTTATTTATCGCCTATTACTTTTCAAAAAATTGAAGATATTATTCCTCAACTTTTTGAAGAAGGGAAAACGCCATTTATATTGGTGCTGGATAGAATTACAGATGTGAGAAACCTGGGAGCTATTGCGCGTTCGGCTTATTGCGCAGGAGTAAATGCCATTGTAATTCCAACTAACGATAATGCGCCTATTAACGAAGATGCTGTAAAAACATCGGCAGGAGCATTGATGCATATTCCTATTTGTCGAGAAAAAAACTACAAAACAGTAATGGAATTATTAAACCAAAGTGGCGTATTAACCATAGCTTGTAGCGAAAAAGCCAAAAAGAATTTTCATGAAATAGATTTAACTGCGCCTGTAGCCATTATTATGGGTAATGAAGAAACAGGTATTAGTCCTGATATTATAAAAAAATGCACCGAAATGGCTAAAATACCTTTGGAGTTTGGTGTGCAATCGCTTAATGTGAGTGTGGCTGCAGGAATAGCTTTATACGAAACAGTAAGACAAAGAATTAGTAATTAGTTTCTAATCAACACTTTCCCATTTGATTAATTGAATATTTGCTAATTGATTAATGGTATTGTTAATGAGCAAAATGTCTTCATCGGGTTTATCAATTACTTTGAACATAATTTCGATGTTTACATTTTGTTCGGTTACAAATTCTACATTATAAGTACTTACTTTTAAATTATGGTGCACTGCAATTGATTTAAAAATACTTTCTCGTACATCATCTTTTACCAACAAGCCACACTTAATAGTTAACCTATATAGGCTATTTCCATTGTTGCTATTGGTGCGTTTTTCAATTCGATTTTCAACTGGGCGCAATACCAAATGAGAAATGATAACAAAAAAAGTTCCAATACTGGCTTCGTACCAAAAGCCTAAACCTGCCAAACAACCCACGGCTCCACTACACCAAATAGTAGCAGCAGTGTTTAAACCCGATACATTAAATCCTTCTTTCATAATGGCACCCGCGCCTAAAAAACCAATGCCGGTAACAATTTGTGCTGCAATACGTGCTGAACTGGAATTATCGCCCGTAATTTTAGCAGCTAAAAGTATAAACAAAGCCGAACCTAACGATACCAAAGCATTGGTTTTTACTCCCGCCATTTTATGTCGCCACTGACGCTCAAAACCAATGGCAGCACCTAAAAGTAATGCTATTAATAATCTAAATTCGAATTGACTTATAGTAACCATTTTTGAGTAAAGTAAATTATAATTGTAAAAATGTTATTGAAATTATACTGCAATAATATCAGCTTCGCTCAAAAGAGTTTCTCCTCTAAAACTAAGGAGAATTTGGGCAACGGTTACCACATCTTTTTGGCAATAATTTTTAATTCTTTCTATGTTGTTTTCTTGCCAATAAACTTTCCAAACTTGGCTTCCGTCTATATCGTCTTTTGGGGTTTCTATGTTAAATAAAGCAGCCAATAAATCAAGCGAAGTATAGCTTTTATAATCACCAAATTTCCATAGTTCCATGGTGTCTAAATGTTTTACTTCCCAAGGTTTTTTACCTTCGGTTTTGATGCTTTCAGGCAATTTAATTTTATTCACCACACACCTTCTCGATATATAAGGAAAATCAAACTCTTTGCCATTATGAGCGCATAACAAATGGTCGGGTTCGTTAAAATGGCGCGTTAGCATTTGGCAAAAATTGGTTAGTAATTCACCTTCATTATGGCCATAAATTGATTTTACCCTAAATTGGTAATTATCGCCTTTAACAAAGTAACCAACCGATATGCAAACTATTTTACCAAACTCTGCATAAATACCTGAGCGAGGATAAAGTTCTTCGGTGGTTTGTAAACTGTCTTTTTTTATGGTTGCTGCTTTCTTTTCCCACAGGTCTTTCCAACGTTCAGGCAATTGTTCAAAAGCAGCAAATTGTGGAACAGTTTCAATATCTAAAACAAGTATTTTGGTTAAATCGGTTTGTTCAAGCATAGTAATTATTTTAAGTAAAACGAAAATATAAAAACCCTGCAATAAAATCAGTTAAATTTTGAGTTTCTTAAAATCGGCCCTTATTTTTTTCAATTGTTCTTTGTCGTGAATGCTAATTTTTTCGGTGGCTGAGGCAAAAGCAACACTGCTAATTTGAGGAGTATTTTTATATAAAAATTGCAATAATTCGTTTGGAAAACGTAAGCCAAATTCGCGCAATAACCAACCAATTGCTTTTTGTACAAAATATTCTTTATCGTTTATCAGTGGGTCAATTAATTGAATGAAATCGGTTTCATTCAACATGAATTTTTTGTTTTTTAAATGGTAAACAAGTGGCACTAATGATGTGCGTCTTTCCCATAAGTTTGGGCTTTTATTCAGTGTTTTTAAGTCGTTATAAATGGCTGATTCATCATACATCATATTTCGGCCAATAATGCTTGACAAGAAATCACTATGTGCCCAGTTATCTATTTTAGGTAAAAAGCTTTTAGCTGTTTCGTGTGCTACTAAACCTTTATTCTTTTTACTAAAAACCGTTAAGTGCATCAAACTAAGGTACATTATTTCGTAGCAATTACTTTGGTTCCAAAGTTGGGTGTATAGTTCCATTTGAGCCCCTATTGGTTCATTGCTAAAAGTAAAACCTTTTTTAAAAATGGCTTGAACTGTTGGATTTTTTAAGGCATAAAAATGGTATTGGGTGCCAATATAATTTTGCAAATTAGCAATGCCTGATGGTTTTTCATTTAAGCTATGTTGCCCAAGTTTGGTTTGAATTTCAGCTAAAGCGTTTTCGTAATTTATCATTCAATGTCTATTAGTTAATGGAAATACATTTCGTCCGAAAGCTTTCTGTATTCGCTCAATTTCCGCGGTCGTTGAGCGAAGTCCGAAAGCTTTCGGACGAAACGAATATTAATAAGAGTAAAAAAGCTTACTAAACGGTATTGATTTATCGTGAACTTTTATAAGCGTATTTTATCATAAATATCCCTAAGAGTAGCAATAATACACTTGAAAATAGTTCAGAATTTATCTTTGAACCTTTATGTATTTCAAATACAGTATTGTTTGGAAAGGTGTTGTGAAAATACATGGGCACAGAATCACCAAGTTTATAATCGTTACAAAACGATTTCCAGACCGAAAGCTTTCGGTCTCTTTTATCAATTACCTTATTATTTATTTCAAAACTGGCGTACATTTTTCTGCTGCCACAATTATCTGGCATTTCAGTAATTGTAGCATTCACTATTGTGCCATTTTCACTTACATACAAATTAATAAGTTCTTCTGGAATAAATAAAAATAAAACAAATGCTGTCCAAATAATGCCCGTATTTCTAATAAATTTATTCGATTTATCAATATGGTTAAATCGAATAAAAAAGTTTTTCATCCAAATAGGTTTAGTAATTTTCATCACTAAAATATGTTATTTACCAATCGCCACCAGCACCGCCACCACCAAAACTTCCGCCACCAAATCCACCAAAACCACTATCACCTACGCCTCCAGAGCCACCACGGCCAGAAAATCCGCCATTGGCTAATGTTCCCCAAAGTAATGCTTCGGCTATTCCGCCACCACCACCGCCTCTGCGTCCACCTTTGCCTCCTCTTAAAAATACTGCAATCAATACAATGGCAATAATAATAATTAAGCCCCAAGGCATTTTTTCTTTATTAGCTTTTCTATCGTTGGTAAAACCCTCGCCTGCTATGGTTTTAATAATGGCGTCAGTGGCTTCGTTGAAGCCATTATAATAAGCTTGTTGTTTAAAATTTGGTTTTAAAATACCATCAATAACGCGTTTTGAAATAGCATCCGTCATGGCTCCTTCAAGTCCGTAACCAACCTGAATACGCATTTTACGTTCAGCTAAAGCCACATAAATAAGCAATCCATTTTTTTTGTCTTTTTCGCCTATTCCCCAGCTTTGAGCTAGTTTTTGCGAGTATCCAAAAGCATCATCCCCCTCCAGTGATTGTTCAATTACAATAACTATTTGGGTGGATGTTTGCTTGAAATAAGTATATAATTTTTGTTCCAATGCAGCTTTTTCATCGGCTTGCAAAGCACCTGCATAATCGTTTACAAAAGTAGGAGGGTTGGGTAAAGGAGGAGTTTCTTTGGCAAATAACTGAGTAAACAGTAAACATAAACTAAAAATGAGGGCTAATTTATGCTTCATGGTCACCTCCAAACGAAATATCGTTGCTTAACTCATTTACATCATTTCTTTGGTAAGGAAAATGTTCCTTGAGTCTTTGTCCTGCTTTTTCAATAGCTAGGCAAAGGCCTTCAGTAAATTGCCCTTTGGCAAAATGAGTTTTCATTAATTCTTTTTCTTCATTCCAAAAAGCATCAGTTACTTTTAGGTGTATGCCACTATCGCCAAGTATGGCAAATTTTTTATCTAAATAGGCTAAGTAAAACAAAACACCATTTTTTAGTTCCGTTTGGTGCATATTAAGCTCTTCAAATACTTGTTTGGCACGCTCCATAACCTCTTGTTTGCAATGAGGTTCTATATGTACACGTATTTCGCCCGAAGTATTTAATTCGGCATTTTGAATGGCCGTAACTATGCTTTCTTGTTGGCGTTTACTAAAAAATTGTTCTGACATGTTTGTTGTTTAAACCTATTTTTAAAAGCACTTCGACAGGCTCAGTGGCCCTGATGCGGACACTGAGCGAAGCCGAAGTGCAATAATTAAATTACTAATTAAAACTTAACTTCTGGTGCTTTTTGGGCAGCAGCGTCAGCTTCAAAAAATCCTTTTTTATCAAAACCAAACATGCCACTGTAAATTACTTGTGGGAATTTTTTGATATAAGTATTGTAATCGGTTACAGCATCGTTAAAGTTATCTCTTTCTACTTTAATGCGGTTTTCTGTTCCTTCTATTTGGCTTTGTAACTCGCTAAAGTTCTGAGTAGCTCTTAACTGAGGATATTGCTCCGAAACTACCATCAAGCGGCCTAAAGCTTGGCTTAACTCGCCTTGTGCACCTTGAAATTTCTTAATATTTTCAGGTGTTAATTTGTTTGGATCTACTTGAATAGAGCTAGCTTTTGCTCTTGCCTCAATTACATCGGTTAGGGTTTTTTGTTCAAAATTTGCTGCACCTTTAACGGTAGCTACTAAATTTGGAATTAAATCTAACCTACGTTGGTAAGCACTTTGAACCTTGGCCCAAGCACCTTCGGTTGCTGTTTGTTTCGAAACCATATTATTATAACTTGAACATCCGTTCATTAATAATAAAAAAATTCCGCCAAGCACTGCTAATAAAATAATCGTTCCTTTTTTCATTGTTGTTTATTTAAAAAATATAGTTGGCAATATACAAATTAACAACCAAGTTAAAATACTGACATAACTGCCGATTTTTATTGAATTGGAATTATTTTGCTGAGTTTTGAATGAAGAAAGTATTTGACGAATATATGAAAACGACCTAAAATAGTTTTAAGTAGTAACTTTTAACATGAAGCCTATTTGATTTGATTTCCTGTTTTTTTAGAAAAAACTTTCTTTGGTTCTAAAATTAATTATTCTAGTGTTTTGATAATAGAATTTTTTTTATTTATTTGAAGAAATTGTACTTAAAATGAAAATAAAATTACTGTCTATTTCACTAATTGTAACATTGTTTTTTTCATGTAAACCAAAATATATTCCACGACATGGCAAAAGTCCATTAATTGAAAGTTATTTTGGTGTTGTAACAGAAAAAGATGTAATGGAAGGGATTAAGTTAAAGAAAAAATACGCTGATAATCCTGATTATATTGCAGAATACATTGTTAGCACTTACAATTTTGATTATTATGCCGATAATTTAAAAAAAGGAAATCCAATTGGTGTTAAAGAGGAGGTGTTTGAAAAATATATAGCCACAAAAGATTTTGTAAAATTTAAAAAACTCGAATATTTTGATGATCAAACTAGTTTTGATGGTTATAATGTAAAATTAGGAACAAAACCTTCATCTAATTTTAACAAACAAGATTATATAAGTACCAATTTTCAAAGTGGGGGTATATTCTATTCAGATGCAAAGCAAGCTCAAATAGCATTAGATTTACCAGTATTAGGAACCAATTTACGCATTAACTATTCAAGGTACTTTAAAGATGCCAAATATTTAACCAGTGTATATTTTTTAGAAAGCTTTCCGCAAAAAGAAAAGGTTATAACTTTGGCTATTCCAAGTTATTTAAATGTTGAAATTATCGAAAAAAATTTTGCGGGATTTAATATTGAAAAATCAGATAAAAAATATTTAATAAAAGATGAGGACGTTAAAAGCCTTCTTAAAAACGAAAAAAGTAATGAAAAAGTTAGTTATGTAACTTATGTATTAAAAGATACAAAAGCAGTAAATAAAGAAAGCAATATGCCCGGTAATTCTCACAATTTACCGCATATAGTAATATTGGTAAAATCAATTAACTACGATTTAGCTAAAGCATACAGTAAGGCTATTCCTAAAGAGAAAAAAACAGATACTAAGGTTGAGGAAAAGTCAAAAGTGAAGGCGAAAACTTCGGTTAAAAAAGAAGAAAAAAAACCGATTCCATTAATTGCAAATACCAACGATTTATATGCTCATTATGCTCAAATAGTAAGCACTGTTGAAAATGACAGCACTCCTTTTATAGAAAAGTTAAAAGTTATTACTGAAGGGAAAAATACAGATTTAGAAAAAATTGAATCTGTTTTTTATTGGGTTCAGGACAATATTAGATATGTAGCTTTTGAAGATGGTATTGCGGGCTTTAAACCTGATGCTTGTCAAAATGTATTTAATAATAGATTCGGTGATTGTAAAGGTATGGCTAATTTGTTGAAAAATATGCTTTGCGCTTTAGGTTACGATGCTCGATTAACTTGGGTTGGAACAAAACATCTGAATTATGATTACTCTATTCCAAGTATAATTGTTGACAATCATATGATTTGTACTCTTATATTAAATGGTAAAAAATACTACTTAGACGCAACAGAGAGCTTTATTGGAATTGATGATTATGCTGATAGAATTCAAGGCAGACAGGTATTGGTTCAAAATGGGCCTAGCTATTTTATTGATACTATTCCTGATTTACCTGTTGATAGAAATTTACATTTAAGAAAAGCCACCTTTTTGTTAAATGAAAGTACTTTAGAAGGTAAAATGTATGAAACCATAAAAGGTGAAAATAAAACAAATATTCTGAGGGCTTTTCATTATTCTCCTTTAAATAAAAAAAATACAGTTTTAAATAATATTGTTGACCCTGATGATATTGATATCGATGCTAGTAATATTAATTCGACAGATTTAAGTAATCGAAATATTGACATAAATATCAATTACGATTTAATGGTGAATAACCATTTATTTACTGTTGGAAATACTCTAATGCTAAAGCCTGATTTTAACAGAGAATTTTCAGGTAATAAAGCCGATACAGGTCGTTTTTTTGATATGCAATTTAATCATAAAATAAATTATGTTTACGATATAACTTATCTTATTCCTAAAGGATATAAAGTAGTGACAACCCCACAAGATTTAATTATTGACAATACAGAGTTTAGTTTGATTTTAAAGTATGAGCAAACTAGCAATGCTATTAGATATACAAAATCTATTGCTTTAAAGAATGGGAAAATTAGTAAAAGTAACTTTAAACAATGGAATGATATGATTGATAAATTAAAAAATAACTACAATCAATACATTGTTTTAAACAAATAATAACAAGGCTATTTATGAAAATATTTATAATAAAAAACAAACATTTTTTCGCATTATTAATGGTAGCTTTTACTTGCAGTAATATCTTAGCACAAAGCGATAAGAATAAAGATTTAAAAGCACTATATGAATTTCAAAAGGAAGATACAGAAGAAGCCTTTTCTAATTTAAATGTTCCTGAAAAGTTTAAAAATGAGTCGATGGTAATGTTGTATGAAAAACTAAAGTTGGTTCAGTCAAAAATTAAAATACCCAATACCAATTATTACTACGATTACTCTGTGTATTCAAGAACAAGAATAAAACTAAACGATATTAATGCAATTGAAACCTACAGTGACTTTACATTTGAAGATGGGGATGAATTTGAGGTAAAAATTGTAAAGCCTAATGGTAAAAGTTTAGTGGTAGATTTAAAAGATGCCGTAGAAGCTAATAACGTAAAAACAAGCAATAAATTTGTTAACCTTTTTTTGAACGATAAAAAAAGAAAGATTGCAATTAAAAATCTAGAAATAGGCGACATTATTGATTATAGCTCGTTAAGCAATTACTTTGGTAAAAATTTAAACAGTAATTATTTTACTAATGTGGAGGGAATGCCAATTGTATATTTAAAGAATGAGTTTAAAATAAATAAAGAAAATACAGTTTTAGTTTTTAAAAGTTTTAATGGTGCCAAAGACCTCATAAAAAAAGTAGTTGGAAAACAGGTTTTGTATTCTTTTGAAAGCGAAATGATTGACAAAAGAAAGAGTGAAATAATGAGTAATGAAAATCAAAGTGACCCCTATTATAGACTTGGAATTTACTTTAATACTAATTTGTATTATCCATTTCATGATAAACCCAAAAACAGTGAAATAAAAAGTAAATTGACAGAAAATGATATTAAAACTTATGTTTATAATACTGTTAAAAAAGCTAAAACACCAAGTGAATACTACCTTGAATTTTTAAAGTCTGTAGATGTTTACAACCTTTCTGATGAAGACTATATAAAAAAATATTACATTTTTTGCAGAGAACAAGCCTATCTGTGTGATTTAGCTTTTAATTTTAAACAACAAAATTATGGTTTAAATATTTTAACCCAGTTTATGACACATTTAGATAAGCGAAAAATTGAATACGAATTTTTAGCTATGACTTCTAAAGAAAATATTGAAATAAAAAATTTGATTAATACCAACGAATTGTCGTGGGGAATTAAATTTGAAATTGATGGTAAAGAACATTATTTAACTATGTTTAATTCAGTTAGTCAATTAGATGACATAAGTGAAAACTTTGAAAATACTGAGGCTTATGCACTTACCAATATCAATAAAGGCATAAGTAAAATGGGAATAAAAACCATTGTTTTGCCTAAAACATCACACGATAATAATACTTACTCAGTAACTATTAATGCCGAATATAAAAATGGCTTAGATAGTTTAAAATTAAATATATTAACTGTAGCAACAGGATACCAAAGAAGTGATTCAAGGTTTAATTTAATAAATAACAAAGAATATTATGAGGATTATTATAAATTTTTGGAAAGTAAAAAGGCTATAACAAAAAATAAAAAATTATACTTTTTTACTGATGCCAATTATTACAGTATCAATCGTTCTTTTTTTGACAAAGAAGAAGAAAGAATTTACAAAGATTTTTACGCTGAATTGGAAAAAAACAAACAAGAAAATTTAGAAAATGATGCTCGCAATGAATATTATGTTTTAAAGTACGATAAGTTTGAACCCATCAGTGATGGAAGGAAAGAGAACAACTCCATAACTAGTTGGAAAGAACAATTTATTATTGGTAATACTTTGCAACCTGCAGGTAAATCCTATGTTTTAGAAATTGGTAGAGTACTAGGTAAACTGGCATTAATAAACGACAATGAGGATAGGACAGATAGGAAAAAGCCATTCTTTATTAGTTTCGATAAAACCTTTACTATGAACGTAAAAATTAAGATGCCGGAGGGAAAAACTCCAGTTGGTATTGAAAATTTAAACATGAGTGAAAGCAATAATGTTGGGTCAATTGTTTCAAAGGCCAAATTAGAAAATGGTTATATTGTTTGGACCATTGTTAAAAAAGTAAATAGCTTTAAACATGAAGCCAAAGATTGGAATAATTACCTAAAAATAACAGATTTAGGGACTCAATTAAATACCTCTAAAATAATAATTAACTAAAAAGATTACTATGACCAAAATAAAAATACTTTTAATACTAATAACAATTGTATTTAAAATAAATAATGCATCTGCTCAAGCAGGAATAGATTTATCTTTTTCACCATTTAATAGCTATACTGATTTTAAAGATGAAATCGTGAATAGTCTTGAAAAAGAATCCAATTTGAGCTTTAGAATTGGGTATTTTGAATGGACAACAGTAAATGCTATGAACAAATATTCACTTCAAATTAATTCAACAAAAAACACCATTTATACCTTAACTAGTAGTGATATATGGGGAAAAGAAGTTAAAACTAATTATTCGTATGAAGCCCAATCATATATTTTTAGGTTTGAAGGTATAGGTGTATTTAATGAAATTGACTGTAAGTCACACTTTTTTTTTAAGAGCGCTTATTTATTCGGTTTAAAAAATACCAAATTAAGTGCAACTAATACTGAAATTATAAATACAGGATCACAAAATACTGATTCGAAAGAAATAAGCAACAGTAACTTTGATAAGTTAGGGGGATCAGATGTACTTTTCGGTTTTGAATTAGGGCTAGGTTATCAATATAATATCACTAAATTAATGGGTATATATCTTGATGCAGGTGTTGGCTATATTTTACCTTCTGTATATTTTTATGACACCAATATTGGAATAAGGTATCGATTCAAGTAAAAAATTACATAATAAAAATAGCTTTCCAATAAACATTTGGCTAAAGCCAATTTTATTAAATTTTCTTTTAACCTCCAAATAAATCTTGGGGCAATTCATCATTTGTTTCAACACCATTATTGAAGGATGAATTGCCACATGTTCCGAAAGCTTTCGGAATTAGCTTGTGGAAGATAATTATTTATTTTTTCAAAAATTCCCTTTTAAAGTTCCTAAATGCTACTTTTGCGTTCTTTTTTATAAAAATAGCATCAATAAAAAGCATTTATGAGCAATCAATTAAGCGAACAAGAATTATTACGCAGACAAAAACTAAACGATATGCGCCAATTGGGTATTGACCCTTTTCCGGCTGCATTGTTTCCTATTTCTCACACCTCGGTAGAAGCAGCTAGCAAGTATAGCGCAAAGCAAGAAAGTGAAGAAATGAAACAGGTTACTTTTGCTGGCCGTATTATGAGTGTTCGCGATATGGGTAAAGCGTGTTTTGTGTTATTGCAAGATAGTGTAGGCAAATTACAAGTGTATGTGCGCAGAGATGATATTTGCCCTGACGAAGACAAAACTATATACGATACCGTTTTTAAAAAATTAATTGATATTGGCGATATTATTGGCGTAACAGGTTATATGTTTACCACCAAAACGGGCGAAATTTCATTGCATGCCAAAACTTTAGCGGTATTGAGTAAATCAATTAAACCATTGCCAATTGTAAAAGAAAAAGATGGTGAAACCTTTGATGCGGTTACCGATCCTGAGTTTCGTTACCGTCAGCGTTATGCCGATTTAATTGTTAATCCTCATGTAAAAGATACTTTTTACAAACGCAGTGTAATGGTAAAAACCATTCGTGATTTTTTAAATAACCATGGCGCGTTAGAGGTTGATACACCAGTTTTACAAAATATTCCTGGTGGTGCAGCTGCAAGGCCGTTTACTACACACCATAATGCATTAGATGTTCCTTTTTATTTACGAATAGCAAATGAACTTTACTTAAAGCGTTTAATAGTAGGTGGTTTTGATTTTGTGTATGAATTCAGTCGCAATTTCCGTAATGAGGGAATGGACAGAACGCATAATCCAGAATTTACCGTATTAGAGTTTTATGTGGCTTACAAAGATTATAATTGGATGATGGATTTTACGGAGCAATTATTAGAAAAAGTTGCTTTAGAAATGCATGGAACTACCAATATAACTGTGGGTGATAAAAACATCAGCTTTAAAGCACCATTCAAGCGTTTGCCTATTTACGATGCCATTAAGCAGTTTACGGGTTTTGATGTAAGCAATATGGATGAAGACCAATTACGCGAAGTTTGCAAAGAATTAGGCATACCAACAGCGCCAAGTATGGGTAAAGGTAAATTGGTAGATGAAATTTTTGGAGCTAAATGTGAAGGCAATTTTATTGAACCAACTTTTATAACTGATTATCCTGTGGAGTTAAGTCCGTTAACCAAAAAACACCGCACCAAAGAAGGTTTGGTAGAGCGTTTTGAATTAATGATAAATGGAAAAGAAGTAGCCAATGCTTATTCTGAATTAAACGATCCAATTGACCAACGCGAACGTTTTGAAGAACAAGTAAAATTAATGGAACGTGGCGATGATGAAGCCATGTTTATTGACCATGACTTTTTACGCGCGTTAGAATATGGAATGCCACCTACAGCAGGTATTGGTATTGGAATTGATAGATTAGCCATGTTGTTAACCAATCAACATTCTATTCAAGATGTGTTGTTCTTCCCTCAAATGCGTCCTGAGAAAAAACAGTTAGATTTAACCGCAGAAGAGAAACAAATTTTAGAAATTTTGAAACCAAATATCAGTATGCCATTGGCCGATTTAAAACAAGCTGTTTCGCACTTAAGTGGCAAGCAATTGGATAAAGCCATGAAAGGTTTAGCTGGCCATGGTTTAACTAAAGTGGAGTTAAACGGAGAGTATAAAACTGTAAATTATATTGGGCAATAATGTAAATAAAATATTATGATATTTAAAGCATCAAGATTATCTGATGGAAATAAAATATTTCCTTTAGAAGTAGAATTGAAAGAAACTTGTTTAGAAATAAAAGAACCTGGATTATTTAATTCTGTAGAAGTAAATTACGATTATCAATTTATTGAAAATCTTAAAGTTAATAATCGAATGATTGGGTATTGTTCATTTTCTTTCGATTATAGAGGAAAACAGATTGATGTTCATGGTTTTACTGATGATGATATGGATGAAATTGAACGAATTTTAGATATAAAGAAAAAGGATTATATTTCAAGTAGAAACAGTTCAAAAATTTAAATAGAATCCAACAAAAAAGCCTCGAAATTTTCGAGGCTTTTTTCGAGTATTTGATGTTTAATTACTTACTAAGCTAATTTAGCTTTTAAGTTAGTGTCAATTGCATCTAAAAAGTCTTGTGTATTTAGGTAATGTTCGCCTAAATTAACTTTATTTCCGTGAATACAAACGGCTAAATCTTTAGTCATTTTGCCACTTTCAACAGTTTCAATACAAACAGCTTCTAATGCATGACAGAAATTAATTAACTCTTGGTTGCCATCTAGTTTACCTCTAAATTCTAATCCACGAGTCCAAGCAAAAATACTTGCAATTGGGTTAGTGCTTGTTGGTTTGCCAGCTTGGTGGTCTCGGAAGTGACGTGTTACAGTTCCATGAGCTGCTTCTGCTTCCATTACTTTTCCATCAGGTGTAATTAAAGTTGAAGTCATTAAACCTAATGAACCAAAACCTTGTGCTACTGTATCGCTTTGAACATCACCATCGTAGTTTTTACAAGCCCACACAAAATTTCCGTTCCATTTTAAAGCCGATGCTACCATATCGTCAATTAAACGATGTTCGTAAACAATTCCAGCTTCTACAAATTTTGCTTTGTAATCTGCTTGATAAATTTCTTCAAAAATATCTTTAAATCTACCATCATATTTTTTCAAAATGGTGTTTTTGGTAGAAAGGTATAAAGGCCATTTTTTGCCTAAAGCTTGGTTAAAACAAGCATGTGCAAAACCACGAATACTTTCATCGGTATTGTACATAGCCATTGCTACACCATCGCCTTTAAAGTTATAAACTTCAAATTCTTGAACAGTTCCGTCTTCGCCTTCAAACTTAACAGTTAATTTACCTTTACCTTTTGTTACAAAATCGGTAGCACGGTATTGATCGCCAAAAGCATGACGGCCAATGCAAATAGGTGCAGTCCAATTTGGAACCAAACGTGGCACATTTTTACATACAATAGGTTCGCGGAAAACAGTTCCATCTAAAATATTACGAATGGTGCCGTTAGGGCTTTTCCACATTTGTTTTAAGTTAAACTCCTTTACACGTTGTTCGTCAGGTGTAATGGTAGCACACTTAATACCAACGCCATATTTTTTAATTGCTTCAGCAGCATCAATGGTTACTTGGTCGTTAGTTTCGTCTCTATATTCCATGCCTAAATCGTAGTATTTTATATCTAAATCTAGGTAAGGTAAAATCAATTTATCTTTAATAAATTTCCAGATAATGCGAGTCATTTCATCACCATCTAATTCAACCACAGGGTTGGCAACTTTTATTTTTGTCATATTTTTATGAGTAAATTATTATTTAAGGGCGAAAATAAATAGTTTTACTAAGCTACCAAATGTATTATTTTCTGTTTTATATTATTTTTCTTAGCAACACCCATAATATTTCATTTTTAGAATTATTGAATAAATGGCTTTGATTGATTACAAAAAAACCAACCTTTAAAAGCAAAGAATTCAATCAATTCAAAAATCAAAAATCAAAAATCAAAAATTTGTAGCTGATTATCAGTTGATTATTTTAATAGAATACCTTTTTAACTTAGTTATTTTTTCGTTTTTTTGCATTCCTTTTAAATTATGACAAGCTTTACAAAAGAAACTTACATGCGTTGGTTTGAGCAGATGATGCTTATGCGCAGATTTGAAGAGAAAACTGCTCAACTTTATGGGCAACAAAAAATAAAGGGCTTTTGCCATTTATATATAGGCCAAGAAGCTGTAGTGGCAGGAACTATGAGTGCGTTAAATAGCGATGATAGAATTATTACTGCTTACCGCGATCATGCTCATGCATTGGCTTGTGGTATTTCGGCTAATGCTGTTATGGCAGAGCTTTATGGTAAAGTTACCGGTTGCTCAAAAGGAAAAGGCGGTTCTATGCACATGTTTAGCAAAGAGCATAACTTTTTTGGCGGACATGGTATTGTTGGAGGTCAAATTCCGTTAGGAGCAGGAATTGCTTTTGCCGATATGTATAGAGGTGGAAAACAAGTAACTGTATGTTATATGGGCGATGGTGCTGTGCGTCAAGGTGCATTACACGAAGCTTTTAACATGGCTATGCTTTGGAAAATTCCAGTAATTTTTGTTTGCGAAAACAATGGTTACGCTATGGGAACTTCTGTAGAGCGTACTACTAACCAAATGGATATTTATAAAATTGGTTTAGCTTACGATATGCCTTGCAAAGAGGTAGATGGTATGCAAGCTGAAACTGTTCATGAGGCAATTGCTGAAGCAGCCGAAAGAGCTAGAAAAGGCGATGGACCAACATTTTTAGAAATTAGAACTTACCGTTACCGTGGTCACTCTATGAGCGATCCGGCTAAATACAGAACCAAAGAAGAAGTTGAGGAGTACAAAATGCGTGATCCTTTGGAAAGAGTAAGAAAAACAATTTTAGACAATAATTGGGCTAACGAAGCAGACTTAGAAGCTGTTGAAGAAAAAGTAATGGTGGAGGTTTTAGCATCAGTTGAGTTTAGCGAAAACTCTCCTTATCCTGAAGGTGCAGCTTTGTGGGAGGATGTTTACTCAGAACCAAACTATCCATTTATTACAGAATAAAAAAAGTAAAATATTTAAGAACTTATAAAATAACAAAAGGAAATGTCAGAAAAACACAACGAGTCGGGTTTAGATTTAGATGCAACACTTATGGAAACTACCCATAAAGTAGAAGATTTTTACCATAAAAATAAAAAAAACATTTTAACAGTAGTTGGAGTAATAGTAGTAGCTGTAGTAGGTTACTGGAGTTTTACTAAATTTTATATTGGTCCTAAAGAAGAAGCTGCTAAAGTGGCTATTTTCCCCGCGCAAGCTTGGTTTGAGGTTGATTCGTTCGATTTGGCTTTAAATGGAAAAGGCGATAAATTAGGTTTCTTAGCCATTGCTGATGAATATGGAATGACTAAAACTGCTAATTTAGCGCACTACTATGCAGGTATCTGTTACATGCAAAAAGGCGATTTTACCAATGCTATTGCTCAATTAGAAGACTTTAGTACTAACAATAAATTAGTTGGACCTTTAGCCACTGGTTTATTAGGTGATGCTTATAGTGAAACCAATGATTTTGATAAAGCTATTAAAAACTACACCAAAGCAGCTAATATGAGTAAAAATAAATTAACTGCTCCTATTTTTTTAAAGAAAGCAGGATTGGTTTATGAAGAACAAAAAGACTGGAGTAATGCTTTAAGTATGTACGAAAAAATTAAAAGTGAATATCCTGATGCAACAGAAGCAGGCGATATTGATAAATATATTGCACGTGCACAAGCAGCTAAAGAAAGCAATTAATTAAAATATTTAAAAACCATCCGTTAACAATGGATGGTTTTTTTATTTACAAACAATCATAATATGGCAACTAAATTAAAAAACTTATCAGATACAAACTTAGAGAACAGCAAAGCATTTACTAAAACTAAAATTAGTTTAGTAGTGGCTGAGTGGAATAGCGAGATTACTTTTGCTTTGCGCGATGGAGCAATTGAGTTTTTAACCAAAATGGGTGTTAAAGAAAAAAACATTTTGATTAGCTATGTGCCTGGCGCTTACGAGTTGGCTTTTGGTGCACAATTAGTGGCATTGGGCAATAAATTCGATGCTGTTATTACCATTGGCTGCATTATTAAAGGCGATACACCTCACTTTGATTTTATTAGCGATGCATGTGCAAACGGAATTATGCAAGTAGGTTTAAGTTATGGATTACCAGTTATATTTGGTGTATTAACCACAAACGACTTAAAGCAAGCCAAAGAACGCAGCGGTGGAAAGCATGGAAACAAAGGTGTAGAAGCTGCTGAAACTGCTTTAAAAATGATTGCTTTACAATCAGAATTAACTAAATAATACTAATTTTATGAAAAAAATAATCTTACTATCATTAATTATTTTAGGCTGTGGAAAAGAAAATATAGAACCTAAAATAGTAGAAGTAAAACCTAAAATAGAAATAGTTGATACATTAACTTTTGTTTGTACTTCTAATATGAACTTAATTTTTAAAATTAATGACAGTCTAATTTTTAGTGGAGATAATAAGTTTAATTACACCTATTTGATTAAACAAAATGAAAGTATAGATGTTTATATGTGGGGTATTAACCCAAGAATAAATTTAATGAAAAACGGTTATTATACAAATTCATATGACAATAGTAGAGAGATAAAATTTAATTATAAAAACTAATGGGAACATTTTTTTTAGTATTGATATTTTCAATAGGTGTAGGAATGATTTTTTTGTTTAAGAAATACTCAAAAAAGGATTGATAGATTTGGACTATAAGTTAAATAGCCATTGGAATGAAAATTTCAATGGCTATTTTTTATTTTTAATCAGTCGTTCAGCACATCTCCTTTGGGTTGCAAACAATATTTATAATTTATAGTTGGTTGCCATGGAAAGGAGTTTCCTTCTGAATGACAGGGGTTTTCCATAAGGGTTTCGTCATGCAACGCATCTCCTTTGGGTGGCAATAAATATACCATTAGCTGAGATGGTTGCCATATTAAGGAGATTCCTTCTGAATGACATTTTGCTTATTTAAATAGTCATGCAGCGTATCTCCTTTGGTTAGTGATCACCATTTAATTCATGGAAGTGCTTATACGAAAATGGGTTTATTGATTAATCAGATTTGTTGAGAATAATTTTTTATGGAAAATTAAAACCAATTGCATCTTGGTATTAGTTAAATAAAAAATACCATGAAAATTCACATTCCAGAACCATGCCACGAAAACTGGGGCTCCATGACACCAAACGAGCAAGGCCGTTTTTGCGGTAGTTGCCAAAAAACCGTTGTTGATTTTACTAACTTTTCCGCTGAAGACATTCAAAATTATTTTACCAAACATTACGGACAAAAAGTATGTGGTAGGTTTAAACAACAACAACTTAACTCAATAGATATTCAAATTCCAAGTGTTATTTTTAACCAAATTCCCGCTAGTCGAAAATTTGCTTTGGCATTACTGTTAGTTTTTGGAACAACCTTATTTAGTTGTACTGATAACCAAGGACAGCCAGCCACTTTAGGAGAGGTGAAACTCATTGACACTGTAAAAACAAAACTAGATACCACCAAAATAGAAACACGAGTTATTGAACCGATTAATGATGTAAAACATCCTGTTGATTTTATTAAGGAAAATCCTTCCGCTGAATTACAAGGAGAAGTGGAGTCAATAGAAGAAGAAATAATGGGTGATACTGTGATGCCTGCCAAACCCAAAGAGGTATTAAAAGGCAAAGTAAAAATAAGTCCGCCCGATACATCAAGATTTAATCCTGAAAAGTTAATTCATACCATGGGAATGATTGCGCCTGAGTATAAAGTAGAAGCTATTAAGATAAATTCGAATTAATAAACGAAAATTTTAAACTAACTGATTTTCCTTTTTCTATTTAATTAGTAAAATAATTTAATCATCTTCGCATCAGTAAAAATTACCACTCATGACCAACGATAAATACATGAAACGTGGCGTTTCATCGCAAAAAGAAGATGTACACGCAGCTATTAAAAACATGGATAAAGGATTATTTCCACAAGCTTTTTGTAAAATAGTTCCTGATTACTTGGGTGGAGATGAGCGTTTTTGTAATATCATGCATGCCGATGGAGCAGGAACAAAATCAAGCTTAGCTTATTTATACTGGAAAGAAACAGGTGATTTATCGGTTTGGAAAGGCATAGCACAAGATGCCATTGTAATGAATACAAACGATTTACTTTGTGTAGGTGCTTTCGATAAAATTGTACTTTCATCAACCATCGGTAGAAACAAAAACTTAATTCCTGGCGAAGTTATTCAAGCCATTATTGAAGGAACGGAAGAGTTTATTGCCATGTTGCAATCGTATGGAATCAATATACACTCAACTGGAGGCGAAACTGCCGATGTGGGCGATTTGGTTCGCACCATTATTGTTGACTCTACCGTTACAGCACGAATTGAAAAAAGTAAAGTCATTTCAAACCACAATATCAAACCCGGTAATGTAATAGTTGGCTTTGCCAGTTACGGACAAACTACATACGAAACAAGCTATAATGCTGGTATGGGAAGCAATGGTTTAACCATGGCTCGCCACGATGTGCTTTCATCATTTTATAAAACTTATGCCGAAAGTTTTGACCCTCAAGTACCCGAAGATTTGGTTTACACTGGTGGTTTAAAACTTACTGAGCAACTTTCAGAGAATCCATTAAACGTGGGCAAAATGATACTTTCACCAACCAGAACTTTCAGTCCAATTATCAAAGAAATTTTTGAAAATCATTTTGATAAAATTGACGGTATGGTACATTGTACGGGTGGAGGACAAACCAAGGTTTTACATTTTGTTAAAAATTTACGAATTATAAAAGATAATTTATTTAAAACTCCACCTTTATTTAACATGATTCAAGGCCAAAGCAATAGCCAATGGCACGAAATGTATAAAGTATTTAACATGGGTAATTTATTAGAGTTTTATACAGATGAAAACACTGCTCAAGATTTAATAACTTTGGCTGCTAAATTTAATATTGAAGCGCAAATTATTGGACATGTAGAAGCTGCCGATAAAAACGAATTAATAGTTACCACCGAACATGGTGAGTTTATTTACTAAATAGTAATTCATAAATTTAAAAAGCCTCAAAACATTTTGAGGCTTTTTTTATGCACTGAAATACAATTACTTAATGTCGCAGTTAATAAATTTTGGCTTTTAATTCCATTGGCATAAACTAATTACTGTCTTAATACAAAATATGGTAGTTTAAATACTACAAACTGCTACTAAAACAAAATAGTTCATTCATAATGAATAGTGCATAAACCTGTAATACAGTTAATTGATTATGGACAAAATATATTAGAATTGTATTGGAATTATGTTTCAAAATGACACAACAAATGTTCATTTTGGAATAAAAAAACGAAAAACAAAAAGACAAAACTTTATAATCAACTAATTATCATTTATTTAATAATATGGATAAAGATTTGTTTGCTTATGAATATCGTTTAAAAAAAATAAACAAATGAAAAAAGAATATTTTTTAGCAGTAGCATTATTAGCAATGATTCAAGTTACATTTACAAGTTGTAAAAAACTAGAAGATGTAGAGCCCAAAACTGTAATAGTGCCAACAGTTACTAGTTTTAAACAAATTAAAGTTGACCCTTCATTTAACTGGAAGTCGACAAAAGTAATCTCTATCAATGTAGAGGCATTAAATCCTGAGTTGGACATTACCAATACTTTATTTGTAAAATCGGAAAGTGGCGATGTGCTATTAACTAAATTGCACAAAATGAACGAAAGTTATACGGCTAATATTACAGTTCCTTTAAAAACCACCAAAGTAATTGTGAATTTTGGAAGCATTGTAAAAACAGTTAGCATTAACAATGGCAGTGCTGTTATTAATTTTATTAAAAACTAAACTAGAAACTAATATGAAAAAAATATTCCTTTTTGCAGTAACAGTTGTTTTGTTAAGCATTAATATTGTAAATGCGCAAACCATTTTTAATGGTGAAAACTATAATATTGAAGAATACAATTATTTATGTTGGCAAATCCCGAAATCCATCAATAATATAGAAAATGAAGATCTAATTATTGCTGGCAAATATTCGTTTGAAACTGCACCGTTAAACACCAATACTTTAACCGGTGCTTACATTAAATCACCTTGGTTAACCAATGGAACAGGAAATGTAAAATTAAAGGCTCGTCTTAATGGGGGTAGTGCCGTAACAAGAGGTGTGGTATTTTCATATGCTTTTTTTGATAAAGGAAGCAACAATGAGGACCTTACTACCAATTTTATGACTTTTTACGAATATAGCTTCACCAATATGAACAATAAAAACATTGTTGATATTTCGGCAGCGTTACCTACGGCTATAAAAAGCAGTATCAAACCGTATAAAATTAGAATTAGTTTTGTTGGTAATTCAGGTGAGGGAACTATAATTTTTGATGATATAGAAATCTCTGGAAAATACTCATCTGACCTTTCAGATAATTGTTACCCTGCTAAAACCAGTGAAGAAAGTGAGAAAGAAGATGATGATAAGGACAAAGTAACAAATAATGATGATTCTTACCCAAGTGATCCTGATAAAGCATTCAATAATTATTATCCCGAAAAAAGTAATGGTACATTAATGTTTGAAGATTTATGGCCATCTGTGGGTGATTATGATTTTAACGATTTAGTAGTGGCATACAGAATGAATACCATAACTGATGCAAAAAATAATATTGTAGAAATAAAATTTGAAATTACGCCAAAAGCAATTGGTGCTAGTTTTAATAATGGTTTTGGTTTTATGTTAAATGGAATTGCTAGCGATAAAATTTATGCTATTGAAGGTTTAAAAACTGAAGCAAAATGGTTAAAATTAGATAATAACGGAACTGAGGCAGACCAAAAAGTAGCAACTATCATCGCATTTACAAGTGCTAATGAAATTTTACCAAATCCAGGTGGGTCAAGTGGTGTAAATGTTGACCCCAAAGCAACCTATGTAAAGCCAACTAGGTTAACTTTCAGTGTTAAATTTAGAGATGCTGAAGGAAATGCACCAAATGGATTGGTTTCTATGAAAGAATTTTCACCAGAACAATTCAATCCATTTATTATCATAAACCAAGAACGTGGACATGAATTGCATTTAGCTGGTTATGAACCTTCGGAAAGAGCAGATTCAAAATTGTTTGGTACATTTGATGATAATAGTAAAGAAGGAGATTATTACAGAACAAAGAACAACTTACCTTGGGCTTTAAATATCCCAGCTGAAATACCAAATACCATTGAAAAAGTTGATTTTGTAAAAGCATACAGTTATTTTGCAGAGTGGGCAAAAAGCAAAGGCGATTTTTACAGCGACTGGTATGAAGACAAAGAAAAATACAGGGATTACGATGTTTTATATATTGTAAAATAACAAAAAAGGCTACCATAAAATTTTATGGTAGCCTTTTTTTATTAATAAATAATTTGCAAAATTATTGAGCAAACAATGCTTTAATTTCATCTACATTTAAAATGCGGTTATACATTTTCAAATCGTCAATAGCACCTTGAAAATAATAGTTTTTGCCATAACCACCTCCATTACCAACCACAAATGGTTTATCGGTATTGGTAAATGATTGACCACTATTTTTTAAATCGGTTCCAGTTTGCAAAGTACCATTTACATACACTTTTAAACTAGTCCCATCCGCCACATATACCAAATGTTGCCATTTGTTCAAATCAATAGCTGCAGAGGCATTGAGGGGGTCTATTCCATAAACCGAATTTGTTCCATTTTCCATCCAATTGTCAAAGTTGAAATATTCTTTACTTCTAAAATGATTATCTAAAGAATATTCAAAACCACCACTAGCACTGCGTTTACTTAAAACAGCGCATGGTGAAGTTGTATCTTCTAATAATATCCAGCAGCTAATGCTAAAAATTCCATTTACAATGGAAGTGTTTTCTAAATCGCCAAAATTTATTTGGGCTGAATCTAAACGATTGAAATGTATAGCTTTATTCGCAATGTTTTTTCTATTTGGGCAATAAGTAGCTTTGGTATTTAGTCCTGTTTGGTTATTAACCAACTCCAATGTATTGCTATCGAAAGGAATATCAATCAATAAACCAGATGATAAGTTAACTACAGGAGTAATATCTAAAATTCTATCTTTCCCACAAGCTAAAAGCATTGCAGTTAAGCCAAGATAAACAATTATTTTTTTCATTCGAATAGGATAAACAACTAAGCTTGCGTTTTTAGTATAAAAAAAAGCCAATTATTTATTGGCTTTAAATCTTTTATCGGGAGTACCGTCTTTTTTTAATTTTACTTCTGCTTTTTTGTTTTCCTTAAAACGTTTGTCAGGAGTACCATCTTTTTTTAGTTTTACCTCTTCTTTTTTACCTTCCTCTTTTTTAGGCTTAGTTTGGGCAAATGTAGGTGCTGTAAATGCTACCAACATAAGTAGCGCTAATACTTTCATTAAATTTTTCATTACATTTTTTATTAATTGTTCTCCTCAAAAATAACTTTAGTAGTTATAAATGCAAATTATTTTTAGCTTTGACAATTATATATGGAAAAATTCTATTTATCGGCTAAAAAAAGCTCCGATGTAAGGGCAAAAAAACACTTAGGACAGCATTTTTTAAATGATGAAAACATTGCATTTAATATAGTAAACGCTTTAAACGAAAAGTGCCAAACACCTGATATACTGGAAGTAGGACCCGGAATGGGCGTTTTAACCAAGTATTTATTACAAAACACCAACTTTAAAACTTGGGCCATTGATTTAGATAAAGAGTCGATAGCTTATTTGCAAACACATTATCCTCAATTAGAAAACAGATTACTAGAAGCCGATTTCTTAGCACTAAATTTTGATAATTATTTTAAAGACGAATTTAGTTTAGTAGGTAATTTTCCTTACAATATTTCGAGCCAAATAGTATTTACTTTAATTGATAAACGCCATAAAATTCCATTGATGGTTGGCATGTTTCAAAAGGAAGTGGCAGAGCGCCTTGGCGCAAAACCACGCACCAAAGATTATGGTATTTTAAGTGTTATAACGCAAGCTTATTTTGATGTAGAATATTTATTTACAGTGCCCGAAACAGTATTTACTCCTCCACCCAAAGTTAAATCGGGGGTAGTGAGACTAATGCGCAAAAATACGGAGTTGGGCTGCGACCCTAAAAAGTTTAAACAAGTAGTAAAACTGGCTTTTAACCAACGAAGAAAAAAATTAAGTAATGCCATTAACTCGTTGGTGCAAGATAAAAGCTTAATTACGGAATTTGCCGATAAAAGAGCTGAAGAATTAACTGTTCAAGATTTTGTAAGGCTAACCATTATTTTATTAGGGGAATAATAATTTTTCACGTTTAGCACTCGCTAATTTTTAGCTAGTGAGTTTTTTGTTAAGCTTTTGGCTGATTGTGGTTATATAAGTATTTCTTAAAATTTCAAAACAATTAGCAAAGTTAATTTGCTGCTAATTTGTGCTTTCAACAACATGGGTTTAAACTATTGCTTGGTATAAAGATAGCTATTATTTATATTGATATGAACGATGCCTTCATCCTTATAAAACAGTAAAATGGCAGATTTTGAAAAGAATTCATTTAACTTAAGCGTTTTAACTTCTTTGCCTCTAAACACAATTGGAACATCATACCAAAAGGTGTCTAAAGATTTATTAAAAGGCATATTGAATGAATATTCATTGTTGATCTTAAATTCAAAAAAATCAATATAATCTTTACTGCTAAAGAACTTCACACTAAAATTTAACAAATAAGAACCACTTCCTTTATAGTTAATTTCATAAACTTCGTTTATGTGTTTCTCTTGGTCTGGACATTCAAGTCCTTCTCCAATTAAGTCTAAAAATTCTTCTTGATAATAGTGCTTAACTTCTGAGCTAATTAATACCGAAGTATCTAGTCCTTTTCCTACAAATACTATGGTATCATTGGCTTTATAAGGTATTGTTGCAAACAAGCTATCAGAGGCTTCATGCAAATATTCTTTAACAATTTTTGATTGGCATTTTTCTTTCTTACAAGAGAATAGCGCTAATATTATTACGGAAAAAAATAATACAAATCTGTTCATGATATTTCTATTTAATTACTTATAAATGCCTTTTCTTAAAAATGTTTTGATTTTTGGTTTTTCACCGTTAGTGCGAGCGTCAGCTTGAACAAAGTAATGAAAGCATTTTTAACTGGTGTAAATGTAACAACTTTTTTTCAATGAAATAAATGCCTGTTTTTCAAAAACGGAACGAGCGGACGCTCGTACTAGCTTTGGGGCTAATAATATGAAAAGAGGTTTGCAAAACCTCATTAGTGTGACCTATGGGTATAATCGCCTACATATTTTTATGTCTTTATGTAAATCATAAGTTATGGAGTCGTTGTCAAGCTTTAAATATTTGGCATTTTTATCAACTTTTAAAGTTGCACTACGGCTTAATTTTCCATAAAAAATAGATAATGAAGATGTAACATAAGAAACAATAACCAATGTATCGGAATTGCTACCAGACAAAACCTTAATTTCTCTAATGTATTGTGCGGAATTCATAAGCTCTATTCTTAAAGAATCATTTTGCCAACAAATATGAACTGCCCTGCTAGTACTTATTTTATTAGCTTCGTATAAAAATTTTATAGCAACAAATAATAACAAACTCCCAAAAATGGCTATTAAAACTTTAAAGATTGCTTTCATGGATAAATATTTTCTGTTCGTTTTTTCGATGAATTTTAAAGATTATAGCTTGAACAAATTTGCTTTTTTTGTATTACAAATGCTAATAATATGAAATGAGGTTTGCAAAACAATTGTTGCAAGTATTTAAGTAAAACTAAAAATTTAAACTAATAATATTTTCCTTTATAATAAATAAGTGAATCTTTTCTTTCTATCTTTTTATCTGGAAAAATAATAGATTGGTCATTAATATATTTTACCTCATAAAATTGGCCTATTTCTAATTTTTTATACGACTCAAAATCCACATTATTAAACCCTTCAATTGTATCGTTATTAACAACGTAAAAATAAAAAACCTTAATATCTGTTCCTCCTCTTCTTGGCCCATTATCTTCAAAGATTTTATTTATTATTAAACCCTTAGCTGTTTTGCCATTTTTAATATATATATTAACTTTATCATCATCCCATTTTTTAGCAAATGGGTACATAATTGCTAAGAAAACAATCAATAAAATACTTCCAATTATATCCCATTTTTTAATTTTTGGTCTTTGTGTTTTCATTGTGTTTTTTTGACTTGATAAATTTACTTCAATAACGATATGTAAACGATTATACTAAATAAAAGATAGTTCTTATTGAAAAGAACCTCAGTTTACAAAATCATACCTCACCGCTAGTGCGAGCGTCTGCTCATACAAATTAATGAAAGCATTTTTTACAGGTGTAAATGTAAGAACTATTTATCAATGAAATAAATGCCTGTTTTTCAAAAACGGAACGAGCGGACGCTCGCACCAGCTTTGGGGAAGTGAGGTTTGCAAAACCTCACTGGCTTATAAAAAAGATAATAAAAAAAGAGACCTAAGCCGCTTTTTTTATTATCAATTAATTCCTTGAATAATTTGGTGATTCTTTGGTAATTTTTACATCGTGTGCATGGCTTTCTTTAACACCTGCTGATGTAATTTTTACAAATTTAGCTTGTTGTAAATCGGATATGGTAGCAGCACCACAGTAACCCATACCTGCACGTAAACCACCCACAAACTGATACACTACTTCTTTTAAAGTTCCTTTAAATGGAACTATACCCACTATACCTTCTGGTACCAATTTAGCTATTTCGTCTTCAGTATCTTGGAAATAACGGTCTTTGCTTCCTTCTTTCATGGCTTCAATACTGCCCATTCCTCGGTACGATTTAAACTTACGTCCTTCGTAAATTACGGTTTCTCCTGGGCTTTCTTCAACCCCAGCAAAAATAGAACCCGACATAATAGAACTTGCTCCTGCAGCTATGGCTTTTACCACATCGCCACTGTATCTTATTCCACCATCGGCTATTATAGGAACACCGCTACCAGCTATGGCTTTTGCACTTTCGTAAACTGCTGTTAATTGCGGAACGCCTATACCTGCTATAATACGCGTGGTACAAATAGAACCAGGACCAACACCTACTTTTACTCCATCCACTCCTGCATCAACCAAAGCACGTGCGCCACTTCCTGTAGCCACATTTCCTGCTATGATATCAATATTGCCAAACAACTTTTTAATACGTGCTACTTCGTTTAAAACACCTCTTGAATGGCCATGAGCAGTGTCAATAATAACTACATCCACTCCAGCTTTAACCAAAGCATGTATTCTTTCTTCGGTATCGGCAGTTACACCCACAGCAGCTCCAGCAAGTAAACGTCCATGTTTATCTTTACAAGCCGAAGGATGAGCCTTTACCTTTAAAATATCTTTGTAAGTAATTAATCCTTTTAAAAGATTGTCTTTATCAATTACAGGTAATTTTTCAATTTTATATTGTTGTAAAATTAATTCTGCTTGCTTTAGGTCGGTACCTTCAGGTGCAGTAATAATTTTATCTTTAGTCATTATATCACTCACGCATTTGGTCATGTCGGTTTCAAAGCGTAGGTCTCTATTGGTTAAAATACCAACTAATTTACCGTTATCATTAATAATTGGAATACCACCAATTTTATTTTCGGTCATTAGTTTATGTGCATCACGCAGTGAAGCCGAATCGTGCAATGTTACTGGGTCAAGTATTAAACCACTTTCGCTGCGTTTTACTTTACGTACTTCGGCAGCTTGGCGCTCAATACTCATGTTTTTATGCATAATACCAATTCCACCTTCTTGCGAAATAGCAATGGCTAATTTGCTTTCGGTTACTGTATCCATAGCAGCAGTAACAATAGGAATTTTAATTTGAATATTGCGTGAAAGTTGGGTAGTAGTGTTTACCTCGCGCGGCAGTATTTCAGAATAGGCGGGTAAAACTAAAACGTCATCGTAGGTTAAACCTTCGGTGTAAAATTTATCAGATTGATTAAGCATGGCAAATAAAGATAGGTATTCTATTTGCGGTGCAAGTTTAAGGTTATTAGTTTAAATAATTGTAAAAAAATTAAATAATTTCCATTAGCTTTTTATGCCAATGATTCATTGATGGCTCTGAGCATTTTTTCTTGGAGGTTTTGAGGTTCAAATGGTTTTAATATATAATCGTTCATTCCAACTGCATAGGCAGCATCGCGCATGGTATTTTCATTGGCTGCAGTTAAGGCTATAATGGGGACAGTTTTATAATAAATATCGGTTAATGCTCTGATTTCTTTTGTACAAGTAATACCATCCATTACTGGCATTTGCAAATCCATTAATATTAGGTCAAAAGGTTGTTCTTTAACTGCTTTTAGTCCCTCTAAACCATTTTCAACACAAGTAAAAGTGCAGCCCCATTTCTTTAAAAATTGCTTTAGAATTATTACATTTACCATTGAGTCTTCTACAATCAATATGTTTTTATTCTCTAATGAAGTAATATTTTTAATAATCACATCTTCATTGCTATCATAGGTTTCTATATCTGCCAAATTTAATGATACATCAAAATAAAATGTACTGCCTTTACCACGTTCAGTTATTACTTCAAGTTGGCTGTTAAAACCTTCAACTATTTTTTTACTAATAGATAAACCCAAACCAGCACCTTCAATTTTACGGGTGTTTGATGCATCAATTTGTGTAAAGGCCTCAAAGATGATATTTAGTTTGTCTTTGTCAATACCCGTTCCGCTATCTTGAACTTCAAACCTTACCAATGCCTTAACATAGCTTGACTGGATTGTTTTAATTGTAAGTTTAATAAAGCCTTGGTCTGTGAAAGTAAGCGAGTTTGATAATAAATTAGCTAATACTTGTGATATTCTTACAGAATCTGATTTGAATACTAGTTTATGATCAACCAAATTATCAATAATAAACTCTAAACCTTTGTCTTTTATTTTATCAGCAAAAAGATTTTTAAGATTATTTACTATTTCTTGAATTTTAAAGTTTGTTGAGTTAAAATCAATATTTCCGCTTTCAAGATTATTAAAGTCAAGAATATCATTAATCAGATTAATTAATTTGTAAGTTGATTTTTTTAGAATTTGAATATTATCAATTTGCTGTTGATTTAAGTTGTCTTGACTAATCAAATCAGCTACTCCATTTATTGCATTTAATGGAGTTCTAACTTCATGACTTATGTTTCTTATAAAGCTAGCTTTTGCCACTACGGCCTGCTTGGCAAGCTCTTGATTTCTTAATATTTCTTCATTTTGCTTTATTAGCACTTCATTCTTTAGGGTCAACGCAGCTTTATTGCTTCTAAGTATTGCATTATTTTTTCTAAAATTGTAAACGGAATAACTTAAGAACACTAAAACTAAAAGAACAATAACAACTATGGTTATTATAAGAATTCTGGTTGTTAATTCATTTTTTTGTTTTTCTGCTGACACCTCTGTTTCCGCAGCTTTTTGTCTTGCTTGTGCTTGTGTCTCTAGCTCCTTTAACTTTACTAAATTTTCGGAATTACTTATATTTTGCAGAATATCCACTTTTAGTTCGGTATAAATTAGCACTTTTTTATAGTCATTTTGCGCTTTATAGCAGTTAATATATGCGTTGTAAACACTAACTTGAGCTTCGAGGTTTTGTGCTTTTTTAGCCAATTCTTCAGCTTTTTCTAAGTATAAAAGTGCTACTTTAAATTCTTTATTTTTTATGTGTAACTCTGCTAAATCAGTATATGAATTTCGAAGTCCATTTTTATCGTTAATTTTTTCTCGTATGTCAAAAGATTTATTCAAAAAATCTTCCGCTCTGGATAATTGATTTAAGCCTAAATAGCAAGCGCCAATATTATTGTATGTTTCAGCTATGTTTTTTAAATCGTTGCTTTTTATATCATCATCTAGCACCAATTCGAATTTAGCTAGTGATTTTGTGAATTCTTTTTTCTCTAAATAAATAATAGCTAAGTTGTAGTTAATTAAACTTAGTTCAGATTTATGGTTGATGGCTAAAGGAAGTGCATCTAATAATTTTTTTTCTGCCAAATTGTAGTCATTTTTAACAATATATACTACAGCTATATTATTAAGTGACCTCAGCAAAAAAGCAGTATCATTTATTTCTTTTGAAAGGTTTAATGCCTGGAAATAATGCCATAGTGCTTTTGTATAATTGGTTTTGCCTTCGTACGAAATTCCTAAATAGTTGTTGCAGCGAATTCGTTGTCTTACATTCTTTTCTCGAATAAAATGCCCTAATGAATTGTATATGCTATTAATGGCTGAGTCAAATTGCCTATTTTCGCAGTACCCTACTCCTAAGCTCAAATACAAATCATAAATTCCGGTATTGTATTTTTCCTTTTTTGCCTCTGCTAATAATTTCTGTGCATATTCTATTAACTCCGAAGGATTATAAATAAAAAAACTAAGGTCTTTGTTAAATAAATCAACTTTGGTTTTAACATCGGTATTGCTTAAAATAATATTTACAATACTATCCTTTTTAAGCCCATTGTTGCCTTGCGCATTAACCCATACCAATAAAACAGCGAATAATATGTATATTTTTTTTATCAAGTGAAGTAGTCGATTCAATAATAATAAAAATATTTTTTAAACCAATATTATTTGATTATCACCTAACGTAATTAGCTTTTGGCGATACAAAATACCAACCGCCTTTTTAAAAGTTTTTTTGCTCATACCCAATTGGCGTTTAATATCTTCGGGATCGCTACCATCGTGTAAAGCTAATTTACCACCTTGTTTTTTTAGCAAATCCAAAATCATTTGCGAGTTAATATCTACGTTTTCAAAACCAATTTTTTGCAAACTCACATCAATTAAATTGCCTTCTTTTATTTGCTTTACGTAGCCCTTTAATTGATCACCAATTTGCACATCAGTATAAATTTCATTTTTATAAACTAGGCCTTTGTATTTGTTATTGATAATTACAAAATAACCCAAATCAAAATCTTCATAAACCATTAAATCAACTTCATCGTTATGTTTCAAATCGCAATCGGTATTATCTAAATAACGGTTTATTTTAGTAGTTCCTACTAACCTATCCGAAGTTTCATCGTGATACAAATACACCACATAATATTTGCCCGTGTACATTTTTTTTGCTTGCTCTTTAAATGGAACTAGCAAATCTTTATCTAAACCCCAATCCATAAAAGCACCAAAACTAGCAGCATCCACCACTTTTAGTAAAGCAAATGTATTTAGCAAAATTTTAGGTGTTTGGGTGGTAGCTATTAATCTGTCTTCTGAATCGTTGTAAACAAACACATCAATATTATCTTGCAATTGCAAGCCTGCGGGCGCATATTTATTATGCAACAACACTTCTTCGCCATCGTTATCTACTAAAAAAAATCCTACAGCACTGCCTCTGCTTACTGTTAAATTGCTAACTACGCCTAATTGAATCATGTTTATTCTGAAATATTTTTCAAAACTATTTAAAATTATACAGCCTACTTCATTTTATTTAGTAAAATTGTAAACACTATTAACCCATAAAACTAATAATTTTGACTAAGTTAAGCGTTAACATCAATAAATTTGCTACTATTAGAAATGCCCGAGGTGGTAATAACCCAAACTTGGTGCAGGTTGCCATAGATTGTGAAAAATTTGGAGCCGATGGCATTACTGTACATCCAAGGCCCGATGAACGTCACATTCGTTATGCCGATGTGGTAGATTTAAAACAAGTTTTAACTACCGAATTTAATATTGAAGGCAATCCATTGGAAGATAAATTTGTGCAACTGGTGCTTGATACCAAACCTGCTCAAGTTACATTAGTGCCTGATGCATTGAACCAAATTACCAGTAACCACGGTTGGGATACGATTAAAAACTATCAATTTTTAAATGATATCATCAAAGTTTTTAAAAATGCGGGAATTCGCACTTCTATTTTTGTGGACCCAGTTTTAGAAATGATAGAAGGAGCAAAACTTACTGGCACTGATAGAATAGAACTTTACACCGAAAGTTACGCGCATCATTATCATACCAATAAAGAATCCGTTGTAAAACCATATACAACATCAGCCATTAGAGCACATGAGTTAGGCTTGGGTATAAATGCTGGCCACGATTTAGATTTACACAATTTACATTTCTTTAATAAAAACATTCCTAACCTAGCCGAGGTTTCCATAGGACATGCTTTGGTGTGCGATGCCATTTATTTAGGCTTACACAATACCATTCAAATGTATAAACAAAAATTACAATAATTTATGAATTCAAGTAGCAGAAATTGGCTTTATTTACTAAGTTTTTTACCAAGCTTTTTTGCCATTTATGGTAATTTAAATGGCGGGTATTTTGCCTTTGGCAATTTTATATTTTCGTTAGGTGTTTTAGCTACTTTCGAATGGATTACCAAAGAATTCTTATCGAATCAAGCCTCCGAAAAAGACGATGTGATTCCAAAGTTTATTTTACTGCTTCATATTCCATTGCAACTTATTTCAATTGGCAGCTTATTTTATGGCATTTATAACCATTCGTTAACAGGTTTTTTTATAATTGGTGCAGCTTTAAGTACAGGTTTAAATTCTGGCTCTTCGGCCATTATTGTCTCGCACGAATACATTCATAGAAAAGTAAAATACGAGCGGATGTTAGGCAAACTTTTATTATTTTCAGCTGGCAATATGTATTTTTATATCGACCATTTAAAAGTACATCACAAATGGGTGGGAACCGAAAAAGACCATGCAACGGCTAAGTATGGAGAAAATCTATACCAATTTTTTATCCGCTCTGTTTCAGGACAATTTTGGGGAGCCATTGCCATTGAAGCACAACGTTTAAAAGCCGAAAATAAAATGGCATACGGGTTTGAGAATTATGTGATTCGTCAAATAATTTTACAAGTTTTATTGCTAATAAGTATCTATTATTTTATAGGCATTGATGCCATTATTGCTTGGAGTTTGCAATGTTTTTTTGCTAATTTTTTATTAGAGTATGTAAACTATATTCAGCATTACGGTTTGAGCCGCGATTATAAAGAACGTGTAACCGAAGGACACAGTTGGCAGAGCGACCGTTTTATTAGCAGATTTGTTTTGGTTGATTTATCGCGCCATGCCGACCATCATTATTATGCTTCAAAACCATATCATACTTTAATAACCTATCCTAATAGTCCTATTTTACCTGCTGGTTATGCAGGATTGTTTTTTGTAGCTGCGGTGCCTCCTTTGTGGTTTAAAATCATGCACCCCAAAATAGCACAATTAAAGGCATCGGCATGAAGTTTACTTTAATTGAATTGCTTGAAATTATAGTAATTATAACTACTTTACTTTACAACTATTTTTTAATTAAACAGCAAATTATCTGTTGGCTTTTTGGCTTTTTATCTTCAGTAACTGGTCTAGTTATTTTTTATGAAAAACAATTAATTGGGCAAGTAATTTTGCATGTATTTTATGCATTAATGGCAATTTATGGTTGGTATATTTGGGGTAAAAACAAACAGGAATTAAAAGTAAAAAAATGGACCATAACCATGCAAGCTTATACCCTTGCTTTTGGTTTTATCATCAGTTTTGTATTGAGTTATTTTGTCCTTAATAGGTTTATAGAAAATATAAATGTGCTAGATATTTTGATTACCGTTTTTTGTTTTATAGCTACTTTTAAAGAAACCCATAAAATAGTAACCGCTTGGATTTATTGGATAATACTAAACGCAGCTAGCTTTGTACTTTATTTACAAACTGGGTTATTTATTTATGCCTTGCTTATGGTTATCTACACTTTATTATCTGTAAAAGGTTATCTAACTTGGAATAAAGAGTTAAAAAATAACAAGATAATTTAAAGTGAATTATGCTTTTTTGGCAATTCTATAAAATAGAAGTTGACCTAATCCAATAAGTAGAATTGTAAAAATGGTACTGAAGAAAACGCGCGCTAAAGTTGAAAAAAATTGATTAAAGCTAAATGCCTCTAGGTAAAACAAAACAAAGTGATGAATAAATACCATTATTAGAGCATACACTAAAAATCCAATTGGACCTTTCGTACTTATACTCGGCTCTATTTTAGTACTTAAGTCATCTTTGTTGGTACTGAAAATCAAGTAAAACCTTCTAAAATAGCCCATTAAAACAGTTGCAGCAATATGTGGTCCTGGTAAACTACTAAAACTATCCATTGTCATTCCTAATAGTAAACTTAATACTAATACAATCCATGGCTTTGTGTTATAAGGCAAACCAATAATAAATACCACATAAATATATGGATTTACATAGGTACTTAAATCGATATTATTTACAATTACAATTTGAAAAAAAACAAGTAGAATAAACCTTGTAAGGTAATTAAGTATATCAATTATCATGGTCTTTTGCCTCCTCTTCTAATACTTTAACCTCAGCTGATTGTTGGCTCTCTTTGAATAAATTGCGAACCACATAAACATTTTTTAAACGGCTAAAAGGGGTATGAACTAATATAGTAATATCATAAGCGTTCTTCTCAGGATTACGGTCAATATTAACTATTTTTCCTATTGGAATTTCCTCAGGGTAGGATGCTGATTGGGTGGTACTAACCACTTCATCACCTATGGCTACAGGAACATAAGTGTTTACATTACTTAATTGCGCAAAAAGTGCATTGCTTCCATCCCAAGTTACGGTACCAATGTCACCCGTTTTTTTAATTTTTGCACCAGTATTACTTTTACTATTCAATACAGATTGAATTAAACTATAATATGGTGTAACCTGCCAAACTATGCCAACAACTCCATTTGGGCAAATAACACCATCGAAACGTTTTACACCATGTAATGAGCCCTTGTCAATGGTAATGAAGTTGTTTTTTTTACTAATTGAGTTATTTACTACCTGTGCCGATATATACACATATTGTTGTTTGTACTGTGTATCATTTACTGTTGTGGTTGTGTAACCATGTTGGTAATAGGATTGGAGTAATTGTGAACGAAGTCTTGAATTTTCAGCTTGTAAACTATCATTCAATGTTTTTAAGTTAAAATATCCTGTTGTACTATTGATAGCATTATAAATACTTGAACTAGTACTTGCAGTATAATTTAAAAAACTGGCTTGTTGGTAATTATTGAACCTAAATAATACAATTAGGGCAAAAACCTCAAATGCTAAAAACATAAAAAATACATAATACTTATATATAAAAAATATTAGGTTCTTCATGTTTTACTTAATTGGGTATTGCGTTGGTTTTTTTAGGTTAATTAATACTTTGGTTTGTAGAATGCTTTCAATTAGGTCATTAAAAACTTATAACTTTTTAAGTTTTTTAGCGCCATACCTGTTCCTCTTACTACTGCTCTTAATGGATCTTCGGCCACATGAACAGGTAATTTAGTTTTTGCCGAAATACGTTTATCTAAACCACGTAAAAGAGCACCACCACCAGTTAAGTATAAGCCAGTTGAGTAAATATCAGCAGAAAGTTCAGGTGGAGTTAATTCCAATGCACGTAATATAGCTTCTTCAATTTTTGAAATAGATTTATCTAAAGCTGCGGCAATTTCAGAATAGGTAACGCTAATTTGTTTAGGAATTCCAGTCATTAAATCGCGACCATTTACTGCATAATCTTGTGGCGGATTTTCCAATTCACTTAATGCAGAACCCACTTCAATTTTAATTCTTTCAGCCGTACGTTCTCCAACAAGCAAATTATGTTGCCTGCGCATATAATCTAATATATCATCTGTAAATTCATCACCTGCTACACGAATTGATTGGTCGCAAACAATACCAGCTAGTGCAATAACAGCAATTTCTGTTGTACCACCACCAATATCAATAATCATATTACCCATTGGTTCAAATACGTCAATTCCAATACCAATTGCAGCGGCCATAGGTTCGTGAATTAAGTAAACCTCTTTTGAGCCAGCGCGTTCAGCACTATCTTTTACAGCACGTTTTTCAACCTCAGTAATGCCCGAAGGAATACAAATTACCATGCGCTGTTGCGGTTTAATAAACTTATTAGCCTGAGGAATCATTCCAATTAGGCCACGAATCATGTGTTCGGCAGCCTGAAAATCAGCAATTACTCCATCTTTAAGCGGACGAATAGTTTTAATATCTTCATGAACCTTTCCATGCATTTGCTGTGCTTGACTGCCAACAGCAATTACATTTCCGTTGCGTCTGTTAATAGCTATAATTGACGGCTCATCAACCACAACTTGGTCTTTATGAATTATTAAAGTATTAGCCGTTCCTAAATCTATGGCTAAATCTTGTGTTAAAAAACTAAATACGCCCATTTATGCTACTCGTTTCGTTTATTTTTGGGTAAATTGAATTATGAAAATTATTTGTTTAATAAAAAACGTTGCAATTTAACATAATTCATTGCAATCTTTTTTATGTTTTTATAATTATCTAATAAAAATATTTTTCAATCAATTTTAATCTCCAAAATTTCAGAGAAATTATTCATAAATACCCAAATACATTTCTTCATCTTGGCGCAAAATACCACGGTACATTCCTTCTGAATTAAAACATAGTTCAATATTTCCCTGGGTATCGATACCAATTAAGCCTCCTTCTCCACCCATTTTCACCAATTTGTCTTTTACTACAAAGTTACAAGCTTGATTCAAGGTATAACCCTTGTACTCCATTAAGCAACTAATATCGTAGGCCACTACAGCACGTAAAAAATACTCGCCATGTCCAGTGCAACTGATGGCACAAGTATGATTATTAGCATAAGTTCCAGCACCAATTACTGGGCTATCTCCAACTCTGCCAAAACGTTTATTTGTCATTCCTCCAGTCGAAGTTGCAGCAGCTAAATTTCCATATACATCTAAAGCAACAGCACCTACGGTTCCAAACTTTTTTTCACCTGTTTCTAATACTGTATGGTCTAACTGGTAACCATCAGTATCTTTCACATCTTGCCATTGTTTGTAACGTTCTTCAGTATAAAAATAGTCGTTATCTTGAAATGGTAAATTCATTTTTTGGGCAAACAATTCTGCATCGGCACCTTGCAAAAATACATGACCTGATTTTTGCATAATAACCTTAGCCAAATGCACTGGATTTTGAACATTGCTAATTCCTGAAACAGCCCCCGCTTCTAGGTTTTTACCTTCCATAATAGAGGCATCCATTTCGTGTGTTCCTTTATTAGTAAACACTGCACCTTTGCCAGCATTAAATAATGGAAAATTTTCAAGGCTCATAACAGCAGCTTCTACTGCATCTATACTTGAGCCTCCTTTATTTAAAACCTCATTGCCAATCAATAAAGCATTTTTTAAGCCTTGTTTATATTGAGCCTCCTTTTCGGGAGTCATTAATGTGCGTAAAATAGTTCCGGCTCCGCCATGAATGGCAATTGCGTGTTTTTTCATGTTTTTTCTATTATTTTTTTAAGTGATTAACTACTCCATCTTCATTGGGTTTACCCCATTTTCGTTGGTAGTTGATTTCCATTTTTTGGTTAATGGCGTCTATAATATTTTTATAACTCATTCCTGCTGAATTAGCTGCTCCAAAAAGTAAAATAAAACAATCAGCAAATTCTAGGTTTTGGTTTGGATTATTGTTTTTGATATCATCTGCTAGTTCTTCTATCTCTTGCCTTAAATGCGCAATTTTTGAAAGTGGAGTAGCTTGTTTAAACGTATTTTTTTGCCAAGTTGTAATGGCGTTGTATTGTTCTTCTGTCATGTGTTTTTTTAAAAACTGAGGTGTAATTGCATACTTAAATCGCTTTGGGTATTACCGCTAATTTGTTCTAAACCAGAGCCAATGCTATTTATATTGTTATATTTTGTTTGGGCATACCGGGCAAATAATTTTATTTTTTTAGTTACTTGGTATTTGGCCATTAAGTAAAATCTGCTACCACTGTTTTGATACAAAGGTACAGTAAAAGTATATGGTAAATTGTCTTCGTAAGAATAAATTCTGGCATCATAATCATCAATGCTAAATAGGGCAATTCTAGCACTCAAGGTCCATTTGCCTCCATTAGCTTTGTATTTTATATCTTGGTAAATTAATGTTCCATTGCTTGGAGCAATATTTTTGGTATTAAAATACGATTGTTCTAACCTTGTTTCGGCTTCTAACATAAGGCTCAGTTTGTACTTGATATGAAACCTAAATTGCTGTTTTTCTTGCACAGCCAAAATATCGTTAAGTGCTTCATTGTTATCGATTTCGTTTTTTTCTTTGCTCTCAAATCTGTACCTCACATACATATTTAAACTTTTAGAAGGATTGTACTGTACTTCATTCAAAACATCATATCCTTTACTCGGTGCATCTACTAAATATCGTAGCCATTTTGATTGGTAAAAATCGATGTATTGATTAAATACCAAAGCTTTTTTAGGTTTATAACTTATTCCAAAATAAAAACCTGTTTCATTTCGTCCATCACTATTTTCAGCAAAGGGATTATTGTAAGTTACTTGGAAGTTTTTGTCAAAACTTCTGTATAATAAACAAAGGTCTAATTTATTATCTAAAGCTATTAAGAGCGAGTGTGTGGTGGCAAATGCACCATTATCGCTGCTCGAAAATTCCCCACTTAACAAAGCATTTCCTAAAGCTAATTTGTAATCTACACCAGCATTTATAAGTTGGGTGCCAGTAAAATTATATTTTTGGTAAATGGCATTACTTGGTAAAAACGGACTACTGTAATTGGTTTTTATACCAGTAAAGCCTATTTGTAAAAATTTAAAATCATGTTGAACATGTATTCCTAAAATGGTTTGATTCACATTTTCCTTATCGGCAATTTCATTGATGGTGCGGTGAAAGCCTGTAACGTTAAAACCCGTAAAGCCGTCAAATGTATTAATTTGATTGGTATCGGCTGTTTGAAAATTGGTATTTATTTTTTTACTTGATACAAAACCAATAATGGTCCAATTTTTATATTGATAATTTAAGGCTGCTCCGCGCATAAACTCAAATTCGTTTACACTTCGGTAAGGCCTAATATTTTGAAAATACCTGTTTACGTTTAATACATAAGCCGATTTTCGTGCTGAAAGTCCACTACCAAAGGTCAGTCCTTGCCCAAAATTAGCTTGGTAATCACCAATAATTATTTGGCTAAAACGCCACACATTTTTTATATGAATATGTGCTGAGTAAAAATCAAAGCCATTGCTTTGTGCGCCTTCAAAAAATTGTTCACCTGCGTCTTTTTCTGCGGTAAATCCCAAATCAATATTTTTACCTAATTTTTGTTTGGCTCTTACCACATATCGGTATGGGGAACCCAAATAATACTGCTTGTTTTGCGCTTTTAACTCGTTGGTTTTATAACCCAAACGTTGCTGAAAATCGTTTTCATGTTGTAATACAATTTCAGTTTTACCAACTTGGTTCAGTTCGCTCAGTTTTAGTTGCTTGTTGCCTTCGTTTATTGTTACAAAATGTTTTAAAAAATAAACGCTTTCATCACTTAAATTATCAATGGCTTGTAGCTCATAAATGCTTTCAAAATTGCCATATAGTTTTTGGTGTTTTAAAATGCTTAAAATATCGGTTTGTTTTAAAAAAATAAGCTGCCTTAATTCATTATCGGTGGCTTTGTTTAGGTTAATTTTATTGTCGTAAAGGTATTCAAGTTGGGCTTGTAAATCGGTATAATCTATTGTAGATTCGGTATTTTCAACCAATTTCTCAATAATGGTAGAAATAATTTCGGTTTTGCTTTGCAATTTTTGCGCGAGCAATATTTTACCCCAAAATACCATTGCCAAAGCACCTAAATATTTTATAAAAACAAACCTTTTATTTGCCATAAAATATCAAACCAATATGTGGTGTAAAACCCAATATTTCATGCATGCTTGCAGCAAAGGTTAAGTCCATTTGTTTTATTTTGGCATTAAACCCAAAGGTTAAATAATTAGGGTTATTGGCATATCCTAAACTTAAGTCAAAATTGGGATGCAGAGCATAATTAATGCCACCTCTTAAAATGGTTTCTTGTTCAAAGGTTTTATCCAAATCGCCTATTAAATACACACTTTTATTCACTTGATATTTTACACCAATTCTTCCAAAAGTTTTTACTTTTCCATAGCCATTAATTGAGTAATTGCTTAAAGTTGGATTGAATAATAAAACACCCAATTGAATGTTTTTATTAATTTTATAAAAAGCACTTAAGCTGCCTGTTAAAGCGCTTGTATTTTCTTGCTCTGCAATGTTTATGGTCAGGTAGTTAAGCGTTACACCTAGGTTAAAGTTGTTGTTAAGCTTTTTTGCAATTCCTAAGCTGAAGTTTTGTTGGTTATATTTTTCATACCCATAGTGGTTTATGCTTAAACCCAAATGAATAAATTTAGTTGGGAGCACAAAGCTTGAGTTAATTAAGTTAAGCTCTTTTACACCAAAACGAGTTTGGTTATAAATGCCTAATTGGTAGTTTTTTAATTCGGCTGAGCTAGCCATGTTATTGTTTACAGAAAACACATTACTTTCAGCTGTACTGCTTCCTCCCAAACTCCAGGCTCTTGCACCAATTGGGTCGTGCACTATTTGAGCATCCACTTTTTGGAATGCAATGATCAGCAATACTATTTTTAAAATCGATTTCAAGTAAAAGATTAAAAATCAAAATTCGAAAATAAAATTTATTTTACCTAATTAAAGTAACTGTACCATGCAATTTTACTTTTGGTTCGTTTTGTTTTTTATAATAACCCAAATAATAATATATTCCTGCTAAAGCATCTTGTCCATTAGTTGTTTTTCCATCCCATTTTGGTTGGTTGGTTGTTGTTATAAAAATTTCTTGCCCCCAACGATTAAAAAAAGTCAACTCATATTCTCCACATTGGCTAATACCATCTATAAAAAACAAATCGTTTATTCCATCATTATTAGGGGTAAATACATTGCTAAATTTTACGTTATTAAGTGATTCGTTATAGTTTAAGGTTTGTTTGGCAGTATCTGCACAATTGGTATTCGCATTTAATATTAGTACAATTTCTTTATTGTTTATTTCATCAATGGTTACCATTGGGCTTTTTAAAATACTAGTTTTTCCATTTGGCAGTAGCCATAAATAATTCAGTGCATTTTCTATTGGAGTACCAAGTGTTACAATTTTTGCGCAAGTATCAATTTTCATTTCAATGGTGGCTTGGTTAAACCTAAACGACATTTTAAAAGCCGCATTGCTGCATCTTGGACTTACATTTGTTTTAAAAACGGCATCTGCATTGGTTGGGAAATCACTCAAAAAACTGCCACTAGCAGGGCAACTTGCACATACTGATTGATATATATATCCCTTTTTGTCAAACCTACTTGTTCCTCCATCCACGTGGTCGGGCGAGCTATTTCCTCCAAAAAATGTGGCGTATAAAATTTTTTCAGCATTTTGGCCTAATACCATCAAATAAAAATCGTTACCATCTGTTGTTTTTTGAAAAGCATCATTTGTAATCGGCAATCCGTTTGTATTTCCACCTAATCTAAATCGGGCATCACTGCCGCCCCACCCGCTTATGTATAGGCGCCCACAATCATCTAATAAAAAAGCGTTAATACTTAAATCTACATCTGTTGCGCCTCGCCCAAAAGTGCTTATAAAATTGATAGTGCTAAAATCGTTGTTTATCTTACTTATAAATTGTTTTCCATTGGTAACTGAATACACATTTCCAATGGGAGCAATATTTCCTAGTGAATTTCCAACAATGTAAATATCTTCATTATTATCTAATTCCAAACTAAAAACTTGGTCGTTTTGAATAGTTCCAAAATATTTTGCCTTTAAAATGGTGGAGCCATCAAATTTTATTTTTGCAAAAAATCCATCAGAATTTCCTCCAATAAATGAATTGGTTGCAGTTGGAATTTGCATATTACCCGTTGTAGTTCCTGCTATAAAAATATCACCCGTTTGGTTTAGGTCAACACTGTAAATTACATCCTCGCTATTGCCGGTCATGGCAGCACTAAAAATCAAATTATTGCAAGTTGGCGAAAGTTTAAAAACTACACCTTTTTGAATAGCACTAGGAATAGCAGCACCAAATGAACCTGAAGTTATTGGAAAATCGGTTGAAAAACTACAACTGCCAATTATAATATTATTTTGCTTGTCAATTATAGCATCGCCTCTAAATTCATCTGCGTAAAATGTGTTTAAAAATGGTTTAATATTAAGCCCGTCACTTCCTAAGCCACCCATAAAAGTTGAACCTATAAGTGTTGTTCCATCTTTGCTTAATTTGCTCACAATGATATCAATATCGCCATTTTGAGAGTTATCGTAAGCATCTGCACTTATTGGAAAATCAACCGATTTGCTGGTTCCCATTATTACCAAATTGTCGTTATTATCTGCCACTAAACTGTGCGGGTATTCGTTTTTTATACCACCTAAATAAGTAGCGTAAATCAATTGTTTACCATCGCTGCTGTATTTACTAATGGTTATATCGCATGCCAAATTCACAGGTGCTTCTACATCTCCACCTTTATAAGTTAATTGAAATGCTCCTGCCGTTACTGGATATTCACCTCCAAAAGCATCGGTGGTAACACCACCTGCATATAAATTCCCCTCACTATCATAAGTGGCTGTAAATCCAAAATTATCATCAGTGGCTCCACTGTAGGTACTAAAAATTAAATCTGGGTCAATAATTAGTTCATAGTTTTTGTTATAAGAGTCAGCATTAAAGCTAACTGTGTTTTTGTTAATAGCATAATATACATTAACCAAAATTCGCCTTCCATTAATTATTTGATAAGCAAAAGGTTTTTGTTCCTTTAAAATACCTTGACTATGTTTTATGTATAATTCGTTGTATTGACTATATATGGTGTCTGCCCCTTGAAAATTAAGTTTTATATCATCTAAATCAGCATTAGGTCTAATTACCCAATCGTATTTTAGGCCAATATCACCTTTTGTAGAAACTTTTAAATCAATATTTTGATAAATATTTTGGTAAGTAACTTGACAAAATGATTGAACTTTTGATTGCCATTTTTGGGGATTACTACCAATATAATAATTTTTGTAAAATGGAGCTGCTTGCCCGCTTGGTATGATTATAGAGTTATTATTAGCAGACTCAAAATTAAGCATTAAATAATGACCATTTATTAAACTTAATTCTTTTTCACCTTTTTTTAAATGACGGTTTGCGTTACTTACATTTTCTTCGTTCAAAAAGTAATAGCAAATTTGATTTGGTTTGAACAATATATGATTGACTGAGTTGGCATATTTATATTTTATGTCTGAATCCCATTGTCCTTTATTTTCTGTAAGGTAAAAACTGTTGTTTTTATTTTCATTTACTTTAAACACCTGTGCCTTTATGTTAAATACCAAACTCAGAAGTAAGGTTGTAACGAATATTATATGTTTGTTTTTAGCAATCAAAGCGGATAATGTAATAAATACAAAGTAAGTAAAAATGTAATTGAAATATAGGGTAATAAAAGTGTTTAGAAAAAATTAAGTTTTTTTTATCATAACATGCAACTAAAAAATTGATTCTTTAATCAAACCTAAAGCAAAAGAAAAGTGAGCCAAAACGTAACTCAAGATTTAATTGAAAAGTGCATACAAGGGAATTCTAATGCTCATAAAAAGTTGTATGAACTTACTTCTAAGCAAATGTATGGAATATGTTTGAGGTATTGTAAAGATGCCGAAGACGCCAAAGATACTTTGCAAGAAGGTTATATTAGGGTTTTTGGAAAAATGAAGCAATTTGAAGGCAAAGGTGTGATTGAAGCTTGGATGAGGAGAATTTTTGTTAACTGTGCTTTGGAAAATATTAGGGTAAATAAATTTTATACTGAAACATCTGATATAGCAGAAGAGTTTGATTTGGGTTTTGATAGTTTTACAATTGACAGGATCAGTCAAAAAGAAATTATGGAAACCATGCAAAAATTGGCATTAGGATATAGAACAGTTTTAAATTTGTATGCCATTGAGGGGTTTTCGCATGCTGAAATAGCAGAAATGCTTGGAATTAATGAAGGAACATCAAAAAGCCAACTTGCAAGAGCAAGAGCAGCTTTTATAAAAGAATATAAAAAAGTAAATTGAATAATTTAGACGAAATATTAAAACAACAAATGCAGGATTTTGCTCCCGAGGCCCCGAATATTTGGGCTGGAATTGAGCAAGGTATTCAAGCCAATGCAGCTGCTCAAAGCGGTGTAGCTGGTGGTAAGGTTGTATTTAGCAAATTGGCTTTAACTGTAATTAAGGTAACTGCTATTTTGGCTATTCCTGCTTCGGTGGCTACTTATTTTTACACAAAAAACAGTAAAAAAGAAAATATTGAAAGAGAATCAAAAGTTGCAGAATTAAAAGTGCCAATTGCAGTAAATTCTCCTGAGATTAATTTAGATGAAACGCAGGTTACTGATAAGCCAAAAGAAACTTTTACAAACAATGAAAAATATGTTTCTAATAATTTAATTAAAACTCAAGAGGCTCATATAAATGATAACTTTATTGAGCATAAAGTAAATGTGGAGAATAAACAGCAAGAAGGTTTAAATAATAAAAATCTTGAGCAGACTGTTACTCCTTTAGTTGTTACTGAGATAATCACAAATCCTACCATACCAGAAATTGATTTGGATGATAAAATTGATTCAATTGAAAATATTGAAAATAATTTTGAAGCAACCGAAACAAACAAAAACGAATCAGCATTTATTAAAACACCTAATGTGTTAACCCCAAATAATGATGGTTTAAATGATAGGTATGTAATAGAAATTGAAGGTGAAAAATTGTTTAATTTAAAAATTTATAATTTTAATAACGAGTTAGTTTTTGAAAGTAATGATAAAAATTTTACTTGGGATGGAGTTAGTCAAAAAACTGGACAGGCTTGTAATAGTGGCATTTACTATGGAGTTTTGAATTTTAAATTTATTAATAATGATAAATTACAAACACAAATGACCAAAATCAAGCTCATACGTTAACGATTTAAAATTTGTAATTGAATTAAAAAATATTATGTTAGCAAACTGTTTAAAACAAAAAATAAAGAATGAAATATATGTACTTTAAACTATCAACCAACAAATTAAAACATAAAGCGGTTTTAATTTTGTTATTGTTTATGTCTGTATTGGTTAAAGCCCAGTCCGACTTTACAATAACACCTAAAATAGCGTGTTCGGAAGTTGACTTAACCCAGGTTAATGTAATTCCTGGAATTCCTGAATCAGATGTAGTTTCATACACTGTAAGATGGGGTATTCCTAACGACACTTCTATGTTAACAAGGAACGGGCCTAATCCGCCTAGTACTTTTTTCTCTAAAATTTATAATAAAGGGGGTCTTTATAACATTACTCTAGTTGTAAAAAGAACAAATGGACCAGACATTATAGTTACAAAACAGAGAAAAATTTGGGAAAGACCCAAAACAATCATTACTTTAGCAAGTAGAGATACACAATGTTTCAAAAACAATAACTACTGTTTTAATAATCTTACAACTCAAGGGGATGCCCCTTTGTTAAGCTACGAGTGGGTTTATGCAGATGGTAATGCGAGGCTAATTACTGATACAAATATTAGGAATATTTGTCATAGTTATAATTTAGTAAACCCTACTTATAAAGTTAGTTTAACAGTAGTTGATTCTGTGGGTTGTAGAACCGACCCAACAAGAGATTTTCAAAGTGTAAGAGTAATTAGTTTAGCTGCGGATATCAATCCTAAATTCACCATAACTGGTTCTCCTCGTTGCGATACAACTCCATATATATTTACTAATAAAACTGATTTGGGTTTTAGTTATGTTAAATCATTTGTTTGGGATTTTGGAGATGGTAAAAAGTATGTTTCCGGACCACCAAATACTGTAACTGAAGATTTTAATGCTTGGAGTAAATCATTTACTCACTTATATACTGATAATAATGTATTTTATCCTTCATTAACAGTGGTAAATAAGCCATTAGGATGTGCAGACACATTTTATTATAGAACTACAGGTTTACCTTTACCTGAAAATATTATTTACGAAATTGAAATTTTAACAAAAAGAGAACTTCAAAATGATACTATAGCCGATTCTGTTTGTTTATTAAAACCACAAGATGGCTCAGTTACTTTATATAACAATAGAGAATTAATAGGTAAAGGCGGTACTAGGTTAAGTATTATTTGGAATTTTAATGATCCAAATGCAACAACACCAGGAGTATCAGATAGATTTTTGGATGACCAACCTACCTATAAATACTTAGGATTAGGTCAGTTTTATCCTACTTTAACTGTAATTTGTCCTGGAACTCCACCTAAGCCAATTGTTTACAACTTTTATTCAAAAATAGATACTTTACCAAAAGACAGGAAACGGTACCAATATGAAAATTATTTCAGTGCGCCTAATGCCATGTTTCCTTCTTCATTAAATCCAGAGTCTTACAGGTTATTTCCAAGAATACCTACTAGATTAGGGAAGTTCTTAAGAGATCCGTTATTTTTAACTAATCAAAAATATTTATTGATTAATTATAATGGACAAGTATCTAACTACAAAATTGATACTATTATTGATCCTACTAATCCAACCAATTTTTTAGGGTTTTACTACCGACATCAAAAGAATGCTGATTTCACCGCGAGAAATTATAGCTTCTTTAATTCTGATACCACTTTTGTTCCAAATTATTGGGATACCGTTCCTTACACATTTAAAAATCCTTTTACTGGATTATTAAATACTGTTCCTGCGATATACGAGTATTCTTCTCCAATTAAATACAGGGTTAAAAATTTGCCAACAGGTTTAGCTATGAATGAAGCATTAGTAAACGGGGTTGGTACAACAGGAAATTACAATAATTTGGCCGGTGAACAAATTTCCTATAATGGGGCTGCGCCAATAGATGTTACCGAAGGTGAGTTATTTTATAGACCTAAAGATACAACTAATATTACCTTAATAAATGGAATTTGGAAGGTAATTGAAGGAGACTTATTGGTTGGATTTGGTATAAATATTTTGGGACCTCAGGTTAGAATTGAGAAAACCTCTCCTCCTCCTATTACTATATTACAATGGCAAAAGGTACAATGTGGTCCTGAATATGATGTGCAATTTGTAAATACATCAGTAGCATACCAATCAGACAGGTTATGGATTCGTTGGGATTTTGCTGAAGATGATTTTGCTCCTGCTTGTACATCTTATTCTATTCCAAACCCTACAACTGCTTTTAATGGAGAACCTCCATATGTTAATGCATTCGACCAGCAAGCTAGAACTTATGGTGCATTTATAGCTAATGGTAAAAGGTATTTGGGTAGATTTAATGGTTGTAATTTCTCACATGATAGTATTCCTACTCATAATTATACCAATTGGGATAAAATACTAAATTGGTATAAATATGGACATGATTTTCCTCCGTACGATACAACTGCTTGGTCTAAAGCTTGGGCAAATACTTATGTAAGTTGGCCGCCACCAATAGCCCCTCCAACTGGTAAATTTTGGGTTTCAGGTATAGATACATCTAGTTGGAATAAACAAGTTAGAGCCACCGGAGCGGTTCAAAGTAGGTTAGATACCATGGCTAATATTTGGCCTGCGGATATCAATCCAAATAGAGTAATTACTTTGAGTAAAGCTATTCCTGATCCAATATCGGCATACCGCGGAAATTGGATGGATTTAATCAGAGCAGGAACAAGGATAGATACTGGTTTACTAAATATTGTGTTGCCTGTTGCTAATGATGGTCGTTTAAGAAGGTACAAAGGTTCAGATATCATTCCGGGTATTAATCCGCCAATGACTTTATATGAATATGCATTTAAACGAGATGTAATTAAAGATATTTCTGTAACACTGAGGATGAAAGATTCATTGAATAATGCTTCTGCAGACCCTGATTATAGAAAAGTAAAAGTTAAATTTGATACGATTAAAATTTACAATCCTATTACTAAAGGTCTTAAAGATTCTATTATAACCGACTCTTTGTTTTTAGATGATTGGGATTGTAATGGATCTTCTACCGTATTATTATCATTTACTCGTCCTGATGCCTTTGGATTATTGCAAGATGGAAAGATTTGTCCAGGTGAGTTTATTAGTAAAGACTTTGGTGGAAGTGCAAGGTTAATTTTTGATAATAATGGATTTACCGATACTTTACAAAAAACGCAAGGTGCAGGTATTTTGCCTAGTAATTCCAGAACGTTCTTACAAATTAACTATGACTCGTTGTTGGATAGAAATGATATGACACCTTGTGTGTTAGATAATTTTGTACCATTTGACGGATCGGCTAATTTGGATTTTTCGGCAGAAGGAAAAGTTGCTAAAGGACAAACCAGAGGAGGTTTAGTGATGCCGCCAATGTGGAATTCGCCAAATAGAAGACCGCCACCAAATGCTTGGACTGGTCCTTCTGGTTCTAGTACCAATGTACATTATTACCCTGCTGGTTCAAACTCATATGGATTTACTAACATGCCTTTTGATACTAAAAAAGGTTGGGTTACCTTGGGTTTAGTGGTAGGTACTGGATGTAAATCTCCAACAGATTGTACCATACCTGATCCAAATTGTGGTATGAGTGATACTGTTTGGTACCATAATTTCTTCCGCTTTATTCAGTTACAAGCTGATTTTAAAATTGAAAATTATACATACGAAAATGAAATAATGGACAATAAAGTATCTTTCTGTTATTTACGCGGAAAGGGCGATAATGTAACTTTCCACTACCTAGATTCGATGCAAGACAATGTAATTGCCGATGTTTGGAATTGGGGTGATGGAACAGCTACCATAGATTCATTTTATTACAACCCAGGTTCAGATATTCCTTATAATAGAATTAGGTACCATTTTAATACCCTAACATTGCCATGGAGTAATTCTAGCATGGAGTATTTCCCTATAGGAACTCGTATGTCTCAGTATAAAACAGTTTCCATAAATTATGATTGCTGGGATATCAACAAATTGTATCCTAAATATGATACTGTAACTACTATTGTGGATACTAGTCTTATGTTACTGCCAATTACTCATAAATACGAAAAATCATCGTTTGAGCAAATGACACTTGGTGGTGATGGTGAATTGATTAGGGTTGGTGATATTACTAGGGTTGATCATATTATGGTAACCAATACTTTTTCAAGATGTCAAACATTAGCTAGTTACCACGTGGTAATAGGTGTTATTGATACTTTTGATATGTTGAATAGCAATGGTGATATTGATTCTGTTTATTGTGAAGGAGAAACAGTTTACTTCAGAGATTCCGTGAGGTATTGGTATCCTTCATCAGCTTGTTCTCGTCCATTAAATATACCAGCCAACGAAAATTGGTTAGATAATCATGATCATGGAAATATGCATCAGTGGGCTTACACCAAACATACATATCCTATTGATTCAATTAGAACTGATATTACTTGGGTTCCTTGGGATTATATTACTTTAAATGGAAATGTACCAGTATGTCCATTTGGATATGTTAACAGAACAGTAATTACCAATGATGTAGGAAAAACACTAACCCAGTGTTTCAAAAATAAATTGAATGAATTTTTCTATGAGCGTGTTTATTGGGATTTTGAAAGTGATGGTGTAATTGATCATTTAGAAGCCAATACAGAATTAACTCCAGGAAAATTACCTAATGTAACCCATAAATACGATAAGTGGGGAAGATATAAAGTATCCATGATTACTAGAGATAGTACCGGAAGATGGGATACTTGTATTCAGTTTGTGAATGTGGTTAAACCTATTGCGCAAATTGCTTCTAAAGACATATTTATTTGTGGTGACAAATACCTTTTCAGAGATTCTACTATTATATTAGACGGTTATGCTGCCTCTACAGGTACAGATTCATTAGATAGAATTGCACAATGGAAGTGGTGGTTTGGCGATAGAAAATATTATCCAAAAGCACCTCAATCTATCTTAAAAGATCCTCAGTATGATTATAGATTATATGGAAAATACAGAGTAAGATTAGAAATTATAACAGAGCAAGGGTGTAAGAGTGAAGTAGAGAAAGATATAATTTTAAGTGGTCCTCGTCCACATTTAATTTTGCTTGATGATACTTTAGGATGTACTCCTCAAAGAGTAAGAGTGGTTAATATTCCAGAAAGAGAAAATTGGAGTTTGCCTGAAGATACATTTACTAAATTAACTATTATACGTTCTGGTCGTCCTGATAGGTTATCATATACTTATAAATATTCTGTAATTGATACTGCAGTTTTCTATTACGACCAACCAGGAACTTTTTATATTACAGCCGAAGGTTATAATACAGAAGATGGTAGTGCTAGTGCATGTAGGCCAGCTATAGTACCTGATACGGTAGATGGATTCCAAAAACCAATTAGGATAGTAATAAATGTTCCATACAAGGTTGATTTAGTAACTTCAAAAGATACAGTTTGTGTTGGCGAAGTATTTAAAATACGCAATCGTTCTGATAGAGATACCATAAATCGTTATAGAATGGATGTTTATGATGGAACATTTGGCAATAAACTTGATTCGGTGCTCAAAACTAACTTTGTGGCCGATACTGCTTGGCAGTATAAGTTTAATAAAGTAGGACAGTATAAACTTGTTCTTTCATCTACTAAGTTTGATAGAGCGTACTCGCCTTGTCCAAACCACGATACTGTAACAATGGTTGCTGCTAAATCTAAAGCTGATTTTACCGCTACTCAAGCAGGTGAAAATCAATTTAGATTAGTAAATACATCTGATACTGTTATCTCTGATAAATATACTTGGAAAATTTACAATCCTGATGGATCACAATTCACAGGCTTTCCAAAAGATTTTGACGAAGCAAGTAATTTGAACGATTTTGTTCAAACATTTGACATAGACTCAAGCAGAGCATTTAATGTTTGTATTGTGGCAGATGTGGCTGGTACAAATAGCTGTCCTGATTCAGTTTGTAAGGTAATTCAAGTAATTATTCCAAAAGGGAAAATAAATATTCCAAACGTATTTACTCCAAATGGTGATGACAAAAATGATGTATTTAAAATTGATATTGAAGGATATCAAAAATACAGCATCGTAATTTGGAACAGATGGGGTAATACAGTTTTTGAAAGCGATAATGCTCAAAGAATGTGGAATGGAAAAACCAACAACGATGGTGGTGAAAACCCAGCAGGAACGTATTATTATCTATTCACTTATCAATTAAGAGGTGAGCCTGAAAAAACAGTTCGTGGTTCAATTACCTTAATAAGACAATAGAATTATTTTTCATCAAGAGGGCTGCCTAATTTAGTTTAGGCGGCCCTTTTTGGTTTCTATTGCAGTAAAACTGTTAAAATATTTTATTCAGAAATTTATTTTGCTGTATTTATACTTTTTGATTCAAACAATTTAGTTATTTTCGTCCGATTTTGCTAAAAACAGTACATGTCGAGAAAAGACCAAATAGATATAACTAAATTGCCAAAGCATATTGCAATTATTATGGACGGAAATGGGAGGTGGGCCAAAGGGTTTGGAAAGTTTCGTATTTTTGGTCATTATAATGGTGTAAAAGCTGTTAAAACAACGGTAGAGGCTGCGGCAGAGATTGGTTTAAAATATATTACTTTATATGCTTTTAGTACCGAAAACTGGAATAGACCCCAAAAAGAGGTTGACGATTTGATGGAACTTTTAATTGATACCATTAAAAAGGAAACTCCCACTTTGCAAAAAAATAATATTAGGTTGAAATCTATAGGTAATATAAGCGATTTACCTGCTAAGTGCCAACTCCAATTACAAGAAACCATTGATGCAACAAAAGACAATGATGGATTAACAATGGTATTAGCACTAAGTTATAGTGCCAAGTGGGATATTATTAATGCCATAAAAAATATTGCTACTCAGGTAAAAAATAATGAGTTAGCCATATCAGATATTGATGATATTGTTATTGATAAGCACCTTTCAACAAACGGAATACCAAATCCCGATTTGATGATTAGAACAAGTGGTGAACATAGAATAAGTAATTTTTTGCTTTGGGAATTGGCCTACGCTGAATTTTATTTTACACCTAAACTTTGGCCTGATTTCAAAGAAGAAGATTTGTATGATGCCATTATCGATTTTCAACAAAGAGAAAGAAGATTTGGAAAAACCTCAGAACAACTAATAACTAATTAAAAATAGAAAGCCGAATTTTAAACTTTAAAGTAACATAAATAGACTGTTTTCGTTATAAACAAATGATAAAAAAGATTGCAATTATTACAACACTTATTCTTGGTATTACAAGTTTTGTTTCTGCACAAACTGATAGTGCCAATACCTATGCTGTTGTAGATTATAATGCTGCAAAAACCTATATAGTAGCTGGATTTGAAGTTACAGGAACCAGTTATTATGATAAAAGTGTCATTCAAATTATAGCTGGTATCTCAATTGGTCAAAAAATTAAAGTACCTTCTGATGATATTACAAAATCAATTACCACTTTATGGAAACAAAAACTTTTTGATGATATAAAATTAAAGGTTCAGAAAATTGAAGGGGAACGTATTTGGCTAGAATTAGCTTTAAAAGAAAAACCCCGTTTATCTACCTTTAGTATTATAGGTGTAAGAAAAGGTAAAGCAGAAGATATAAGCGAAGCTTTAACTATTAAGGCAGGTCAAATTATTAATCAAAATTTATTAGTTACAGTAGAACGTGAAATTAAAAAATTTTATGATGACAAAGGACGTTCTGATACTAAAGTGAAGTTTGAGATGGTTGATTATAATGCTGTTAAGAACACCAATAAACTTAAAATTTATGTTACTCCTGGTCCCAAAATAAAGATAGATAAAATTATTATTGAAGGAAACACTGCCTTAACCGATAAGCAAATTAGAGGACAAATGAAAGAAACCAAGTGGAAACACAGATTGTTCTCTAAATCAAAATTTATAGAGGAAAACTATTCTGATGACAAGCAGAAAATAGTTGAAAAGTACTTAAGCATGGGTTACCGTGATGTGCAAATTGTGTCTGATTCAGTTTGGAGGGGTAAAGATCAAAATGTAAATATTAAAATTGTTATCAATGAAGGCTTAAAATATTATTTCAGAAACATTAAGTTTATTGGAAATTCAAAGTACAAAGATGATGAATTAAGCAAAGTGTTAAATATTAAACGTGGTGATATTTATGATCAAACAATGCTCGATCAAAGATTGAACATGAGTCAGCAAGGTTTAGATGTGAGTACTTTGTACATGGATGATGGTTATTTGTTTTTTAGGGTAGAACCTGTAGAAGTTTTAATAGAGAATGATAGTATTGATTTAGAAATAAGGATTAGTGAGGGTGAACAAGCTCGAATAAATAAAGTTACAGTTAAAGGAAATACAAAAACAAGTGACCACGTTATTTTACGAGAGTTAAGAACTAAACCAGGACAGTTATTTAGTAGAAGCGATATTACCAGAAGTTTAAGAGAACTAAGCCAAATAGGTTATTTTAATCCGGAGGCTTTAGGTGTAAATCCTGTTCCAAACCCTGCTACAGGAACTGTTGATATTGAATATAAGGTAGAAGAGAGAGCCAACGATCAAATTGAACTTTCAGGTGGTTGGGGAGCCGGAATGATAATAGGAACATTAGGTTTAACTATTAATAATTTTTCAGCTAGAAAAGTAAGCAAAGCAAGTTCATGGAATCCTATCCCAAGTGGTGATGGACAAAGAATTTCTTTAAGAGCTCAAACTAACGGTTCCTTTTTTCAATCGTATTCAGCATCATTTACTGAACCTTGGTTAGGAGGTAAAAAACCGAATGCATTGAGTGTTTCAGTGTTTCACTCGCGTCAAACAAATGGTTATTCTAGCGAAGATTCAAGAAGTACAGGTTTGTTTACATCTGGTTTAACAGTGGGATTAGGAAAACGATTGAAATGGCCTGATGATTATTTTGTTTTGCAATACCAAGGAAGTTTTCAGCAATACGATCATAAATACAGTTCAGCTGGATTACCCTATATTTCATCAATTGCAGGGGGTGTTTCCAATAATTTAAGCTTTAAGGTTGTATTAGGCCGTAACTCTACCGATCAAATTATATATCCAAGAACTGGCTCAAATATTTCACTTTCATTACAAGCTACTCCTCCTTATTCATTGTTCTCGAATACTGATGCTGCTAATACACGTTGGTTAGAATTCCATAAGTGGAAATTTGATGCAACGTTCTTTAACAGAATTTTGGGTGACTTAGTATTTATGACAAGGGTTAATTTTGGTGCATTAGGAAGATATAATTCAAATTTAGCCATTACCCCATTTGAGAGGTTTTGGGTTGGAGGAGCTGGTTTAACTGGATTTAATTTAGATGGAAGGGAATTAGTAGCTTTACGTGGTTATCAAGATAATACTTTGACTCCTCTATACACCGATCCTAATACAGGCCAAACAGCCCCTAAAGGCGCAGCATTGTACAATAGGTTTACAATGGAATTACGTTACCCTATTTCATTGAATCCACAAGCTACAGTTTTTCCGCTAGTATTTGCTGAAGCTGGGAATGCTCAGCTTGAGTTCAGAGATTACAATCCATTTAAATTGTATAGAAGTTATGGAATGGGTGTTCGTATCTTTTTACCAATGTTTGGTATGATTGGTTTGGATTATGGTTGGGGAATTGATGATGTGCCATTACGTCAAGGCGTTAATGGAGGTAATTTTCATTTCTTAATTGGCCAACAGTTTTAAAATTATTTATACTAAAAACACATATATTAGTTTTAGTTATTATGAAAAAAATAGTAGTTCTTATTACAATTTTGTTTGCTTTGGCAAGCAATAGCGTTATTGCTCAAAAATTTGCTTACGTTGATACAGAATATATTTTGGATTTGTTACCAGAATATCGGTCAGCACAAAAACAATTAAATGCTTTAAGCGAAGATTGGCAAAAAGAAATTGAGCTTAAAATGCAAGATTTAGAAAAAGCAGAAAAGGAATTTAGTGCTGAACAAGTGCTAATGAGTGATGAAATGAAAAAAAAGCGTAGCGTTGAACTAAAGCAAATGCAAGATGAATTAAGAGATTATAGAAATAGAAAATTTGGCTTTGAAGGTGATTTGTTCAAAAAGCGTCAAGAATTGGTAAAACCAATACAAGATAAAGTTTTTGACGCAGTACAAAAAGTGGCTAAAGCCAGAGCGTACGACTTTATATTTGCTAAGGGTGGGGAAGTGGTAATGCTTTATACCAACTCCAAATATGATATGAGTAATGAGGTATTAACTGAACTTGGCATAGCAATTGATAAACCAAGTAAAAACCAATTGAAGCCTGAAAATCCTGCACCCAAAACAAACGAGGGTAACGAAAAAAGATAAAACAAAAATAAAATAAATAATAATACAAATGAAAAGCATCATTAGAAAGTTTGCATTGGCAATGGTATTTGCGCTTTGCGGTGGGGTATTTGTAGCAAATGCTCAAAAATTAGGTTATGTAGATTTGCAAGAGGTTATGGTAGCAATGCCAGAATACAAGAAAGCAAACACTGATATGGAAAAGTATCAAAAGCAGTTAGAAGATGACCTAGGAAAATTACAACAAGAATTTCAAACTAAGTATAAATCTTACGAAGAAGAAGGAACTAAACTTTCCCCAACAATGCGTGAATTTAAAGAAAAAGAATTACGCCAATTACAAGAAAGAATCCAAGAATTTCAGCAAACTGCTCAAGAGGATAGTCGTAAAAAAGAAGCAGAATTGTTAAAACCAATAGTAGAAAAAGCTAAAAATGCAATTGGTCAAGTTGCTAAAGAAGTAGGCTATACGTATGTATTTGATAGTAATACTGCAGGTATGCTTTACAAGCCAGAAGGTGACGATGTTACTGCATTGGTAAAAAAGAAATTAGGAATTGTAGATGCACCACCTGCACCTAAAACGGTTGCACCCGCTGCACCTAAGAAATAATTTATTCATTTAAATATTTGAACCCCGAATTTGAGAATTTTCGGGGTTTTTTTATGATTTGACAGCTATATGTCAATTTAAGCAAATATTGATAATTGTGTTTAAAAAAATACTTTTACATTTGCCCATACCCAATATTTTAATAAAATGCATATGATTCGTTTAAGATACAAATTTTTACTACTGGTATTATTCTTTAGTTTTTCATCAACAGCCATATTTGCTCAGCTAAAAAAAGAGCCTGTTTGGAAGATGGTCAGCAGCAAGCCAAATGCTAAAATTGGCGAAGAAGTGGAGATTGTTTTAACCAGTGTAATCGAAAAAGATTGGTATATGTACAGCAATGATATGGATCCTAATTTAGGCCCAATTGCTGCAGAGTTTAGTTGGAAAAAAGACCCAAGCTATGCTTTGGTTGGTAAAACCAAGCCAATAGGTAGTCATAAACATTACGAGGAAGTTTGGAAAGGCACAGTAAGTGTAATGAAAGGTACAGCTAAATTTATTCAAAAAATTAAGTTGCTTTCGGCTAAACCAAATGTAAAAGTTGGTATATACTTTCAAGAATGTTCTGAAGTTACAGGTATGTGCATGCCTCCGTATGAGCAAGAGTATGAGTTGAAAGGTTTGCAAGTTACAGCTTCGGCCGAAACGCAACCAGCTGAATTGGTAAGGACAGAAACTCCAGCAAAATTAATAGACAGCAACTCTTCTCTTAATGCCGATAAAGCTGCTATAACAGCCGTGGCTAGAAATAAAACAGAAGATAACTTAGAAGATAAGATAAAAAACTCAAGCTTGCTTGCATTGTTTTTATTGTCTTTTGGTTTTGGTTTTGCGGCTTTAGCTACTCCTTGTGTTTACCCAATGATTCCCATGACGGTTTCATTTTTTACCAAAAAAAGCGCTACAAAAATGGAAGGAATTCTTAAAGGTTTAACTTTTGGAGGGTCTATTATATTTATTTATACAGTTATTGGTTTAATTGTTTCTGTATTATTTGGCGAAAATGCTGGCAATATTATTAGCACACATTGGTTACCTAATATTTTATTCTTTATTATTTTTCTTGTTTTTGGAGTTTCGTTTTTAGGCTTATTTGAAATAACTTTACCAAGCGGATTTGTTAACTCCATTGATAAAAAATCGAGTTTGGGAAGTTTTGGAGGTATATTTTTTATGGCATTTACGCTTACCTTGGTTTCGTTTTCATGCACAGGCCCAATTGCAGGAGCAGTATTAGGACAAGCAGCCACCAAAGGTGAGTTTTTAAGACCAATTGTAGCCATGTTTGGTTTTTCGTTAGCATTTGCTTTACCATTTACTTTATTTGCCATTTTTCCAAGTTGGTTACAAAGTATGCCAAAAAGTGGAAGTTGGTTGAACTCAGTTAAAGTTGTTTTGGGATTTGTGGAGTTGGCTTTTGCTTTCAAATTTCTTTCAAATGCTGATGTAGTTTATCATTGGGGAATTTTAGATAGAGAAATTTATTTAGCCATTTGGATTGTACTTGCTATTTTATTAGGAATGTATTTGTTGGGTAAAATAAAATTTAGCCATGATAGCGATATGCCACATGTAGGAGTTCCAAGATTTTTATTGGCTTGTCTTTCGTTTTGTTTTGCTGTATACATGATTCCGGGATTGTTTGGCGCGCCTCTAAAAGCCCTTTCAGGTTTATTACCACCTATGAGTACGCAAGATTTTATTCTAGGTAATGATAATAGCCATTCTAGTATTCAATCTTCTAATCAATCAGCACCTAAAACTAAATATTCTGATTTTCTTCATTTGCCTCATGGTTTAACAGGTTATTTTGATTACAAAGAAGCATTGGCAGCATCTAAAGCTACTGGAAAGCCAATATTTGTTGATTTTACAGGCCATGCTTGCGTTAATTGTCGTAAAATGGAAGAATACGTTTGGGTAAAACCAGAGGTGTTAAAACGTTTAAAAAACGATTTTATAATAGTTTCTTTATACGTTGATGAACGTTTTGAATTGCCTGAAAATGAATGGTACACTTCTGAAAGAGATGGTAAAGTGAAAAAAACCATTGCGCAGCAAAACAGCGATTTACAGGTTTCAAAATATCATTTTTCGGCACAACCGCAATACTTGGTAATTGATGGCAATGAAAAACAACTTTCGGGCCCGCGCTTTTTTGATACTGACGAAGCTGCATTTGTTAAATTCTTAGATGACGGAAAAGCTGCATTTGTAAAGCAATAGGGTATTGCAAAACTTTATTAATAAAGTTGTGTTATAATCAATTAATGGGTTTGGAATATGTAATATTGGTGAACGAAAAAGACCAAGAAATTGGTAAAATGGAAAAACAAGAAGCGCATGAAAAAGGGTTGTTGCATCGTGCTTTTTCCGTCTTTATTTTTAACGACCAAAAGGAGCTTCTTTTACAACAAAGGGCTTTAACTAAATATCACAGCGCAGGCCTTTGGACAAATACATGCTGTAGCCACCCAAGGGTTAACGAAACTATTGTTGAGGCAGCTCACAGAAGGCTTCAGGAAGAAATGGGCTTTGATTGCGTTTTGGAAGTTAAAAATAGTTTTATTTATAAAGCTGACTTCGACAATGGACTAACCGAACATGAATTTGACCATGTGTTAGTTGGAAATTTTAATGGGAAAGTAACCATAAACCCAACTGAAGTGGCCAGCTATAAATGGGTAGCAATTGATTGGTTAAAACAAGATATGTTGAAAAATCCAAATAACTACACTGCTTGGTTTACCATTATTTCGGAAAACTTTTGGCAGCATTTTAATGAATTATAAGCGCTAAGATTTTAATATTTTTTATTATAAACTATTGTTTAATAGCTCTACACTATTACATGCTTTTTGGTATAAATTCGACTGAATTACCTTTTCATTAATAATAGTTGCATGTTTAATATTATGCGCATCGCTTCCTACAAAACTATGTAGTTTTTTTTCAATTATTCCTTCGGCAGCTTTGAGCACATAAGGACTGTAATAGCCAATTAATGAGAGGTTATTTAATTGCAATAAAATACCTTTATCAACCATTTCTTGGTATTTATCTTTTTTTTGATGATAATAGGTATATCGTTCTGGGTGAGCTAAAATAGGGGTAAAACCATTTATCTGTAGCTCAAAAATAGCAGATTTAAAATTACGAGCTTCTTCTAAAAAAGGCATTTCTAACAAGACATATTTTTTGCTGCCACCAAAGCTTAATATTTCGTTATTATTAATTTTTGCCTCAAATGCATCGTCTATCATATACTCGGCAGCTACTTCCATTTCAAGGTTTATTCCTTTTTCTATCAAATGGGCTTTAAGTTCAGCTAGTTTGGGCAATAAATTACTAGGTCCATTTTTATAATAATCACTCATAACATGGGGTGTAGTTATCACCTTTGTGTAACCCATTTCCTCAAATACTTTTAGCGTTTCGGCCGCTTCGTCAAGGGATTGCACGCCATCATCTACGGCATGAATAAGGTGCGAGTGAAGCTCAACCTTTATAGGATTTATAAAAGAGGCAGCCTTATTAGCTGCCTCTTTATTACCGAATATTTTATTTAAAAATCCCAAATTATACGTTTGATAAATATTCTTTTAACGAAGCAATATTTGGAACATTTAATGAATCAACTTTTCTGTAATCAGCTACGTATAAACTTAACCAATCTAAGCGGTGAATCATTTCGTAAACCGCTTCTAAATTAAACTTGTTTACAGCCATATTAATCACTTTATGGTTTTCAACTTCCAATAAATTGGTTAAAAATTCAAAACGAGCACCAACTCTAGGATTGCTATTTGAGTTTAATAAAATGTATAGAGATGGTAGGTCACCATAATAGCTTTCTATCATGTTATGGTTGGCCTCTGGTAATACACTAACAAATGCTTCGTGCTTAGCATTTTCTTGTATTTGCTGTGCAAAACGAATTCCTGTTGATTCAAAATAACCATCGGTAACAATAATAAATTTGTTGTTTACCTTAGATTTAATTGCTTCAAAAGCTCTTGTCATTTCTTCTTCGTATGGAGCAGTATCTTTTACCTTAGCAGCTATTTCTTTCAATGTTGAGGCAACATCTTTTTTAATAAACTCAGCAAAAATTTGTACCAAATAAGTTAACGAAAAGCCTAAGGCCATTCTTGGTTGGAAACCAGGCTCTAAATGGTATCTTTTTAAGTTATTTTCAGTTGCATGTTCAGCTAATTTACCACCACCAGTTAAAATAATCATATCGCAACCACGTTTTTTAACTTCATCAAACATAAATAATGTTTCCTCAGTATTTCCGCTATACGAACCTAAAATAACCAATGTGCTTTTATTTACATATGAAGGTAAAGTGTAATCAGCAATACATTCTACAGGAACTGGGAATTCATCCATAAAAATGTTTTTTACTAATCTACCACCAATACCACTACCGCCTAAACCACCAATCATGATATTGGTGTATTTAGTAATGTCCATTCCATGTGCGCTATAATTATTAAGCGCAAATTCAATTTGATAACTGAATTTTTTTAATGCTTCGTGTTGTACGTTCATATTTTTCTTTTATTATTTTTTTATTAGGTTCAATAAATATTGACCATATCCGCTTTTTACTAATTTTTTGGCTTCTGTTTCTAGTTGTTCTTTAGTTATATAACCCATATTATAGGCTATTTCTTCAATACAACCAACCTTTAATCCTTGGCGTTCTTCAATTACTTGCACAAACTGACCTGCTTGCATAAGTGAAGCAAAGGTTCCTGTATCTAACCAAGCAGTCCCACGTTGTAAAACACCTACTTTAAGTTTTCCTTGCTCTAAATATACTTTATTCACGTCTGTAATTTCGTACTCTCCTCGTGCTGATGGTTTGATATTTTTAGCAATTTCAACAACTGAGTTATCGTAAAAATATAATCCTGGAACCGCATAATTTGATTTAGGATTAACTGGTTTTTCTTCAATGCTTAAAGCATTCATTTGTTCATCAAATTCTACAACCCCATAACGCTCAGGGTCGCTCACATGGTATGCAAATACAACTCCACCTTCAGGGTTATTGTTGCTTTGTAATAATGCTTTTAAACCTGAGCTAAAGAAAATATTATCACCTAAGATTAATGCAACTTTATCTTTGCCAATAAACTCTTCACCAATTACAAAAGCTTGCGCTAGTCCGTCTGGGCTTGGTTGTTCAGCATATTCTATACGGCAGCCAATTTGGGAGCCATCACCTAATAATTTTCTAAATCCAGGTAAATCATGTGGAGTTGAAATAATTAAAATTTCTTTGATACCTGCCAACATTAATACTGATAATGGATAATAAATCATCGGTTTATCGTAAACAGGCATTAATTGTTTGCTAACGGCTAATGTTAATGGATGTAGACGAGTGCCACTACCTCCGGCTAAAATTATTCCTTTCATAAGCTATGATTATTTAATTAATGAAATAAGATTGAAATATGTTGCAATATAATTTTTTGCACTATAAAACATATCAATTGGCTGTATTTAATAATAATTTTTTAATGAGTAGTTTTAATATTTATTTTTACAAAATGCTCAATCGATAAATTAAGTTTTGTACATTCTTCAATCATTCCCATGTGATTTGAGTTTTGGAGATAACAAATTTGCGAATGATTACACAATGCGGCTTGAGCAAACATTTCGTTATCGGTAATTATGTTATCATATTTACCAATGGCAAAAAAAACAGGTAATTTTGTGTTTTCTAGTAATGAAATACTTTCATCCCTCATCATCATTGCCTTAATGCCTTCAATAACGCCTTGTAGTGCCGTTGATTGAGCATTTCCTATTAATTGATTGATAGCTTCCTTGTTTACTTCTTTATCAAAAAAAAGTTCTGGAAAGAACGTTTTAAAAAATGGATCAGTACCATTTTTTTGAATAAATTTAATTAATTGGGTGCGTTTTGCCAGTCTTTCAAAACTGTCTTTTGCTCCTGTAGAATGGATAAGTCCAAAACCATTTAGCATAAAGCTAAATTCTTTGGCAAATGCTAAAGTGACATACCCACCCATACTGTGTCCAAACATAAAACAGTTCTTTATTTCTAAATAATCTAATAGCTCCTTCACTTTAGATGCCATTGCTGGTATAGTAATATTTTTGATAACTTTACTTCCACCAAATCCAGGTAAATTAAGTGTAAGTATATTGAAATTATCTTTCAAATAATCTGTTTGTTTATCAAATAATTTGCTGTTCTCACAAAATCCATGGATAAGAACAATGGTCTCGTTTTTATTAGAGAAATAAAATTGGTGTTTGAGCATAATTAAAAGGTTATAAAACACAAAAAGCCATTCGGAATATAACGAATGGCTTTTTGTGTTTTTATTTAAATACTAGTAAAATTTATAACGTAAATCTGTTACTTTGTGTAAATCTTTTAAGGTTTCCATAAAACCATACTCTACTTTTTGGCTTAAAGGTTGTTTTAACTCAGCTTTGTATGGAGTATAATCTTTTATAGCAGGTGCGTCAACAAATTTATTAACTTGAAATGCATAAATACCACCATCACCTTTGAAAGAAGATACAAACTTATTTGGAGTTGATCCTAAAACAGCTCCTACAAAAGAATTATCTTGACCAACATAAGCAATATTTGTGTTTTCAAAAGTTTGACTTCCAATTGGAGTTAATGGTAAGTTTAATTTTTTGCTGATTGCATCCAAAGTATTTGCTCCACCATCAACGGCTTCTTTCATCTTAGCAGTTAATTGCTCTGCCTTCTTATCTTTTCTATAATCAACCTCAACTCTTGCTTTTGCTGCATCAAAGCTAGCTTTTCCTTTTTCACGAATATCTTTTACAACTGCTATTACATGTTTATCGCCAATAGTTATTACTTCACTTACATCGCCAGCTTCTGCATTATAAGCCCATTTTACAGCCTCTCTAGCTTCAGGGTAGCCAGGTAAGAAATTATCATTTTCCCTAACGTATTCAGCAGTTTTAATTTCTAATTTTTTTGCTTTGGCATTTTCTTCAAACGATGAAGCACTTCTGCTTGAAGCAGCAAATTGGCTTGCCTCATTAAAGGCCATACCAACAGTTTTTTCACTAGCTTTGAAAGTGCGCTCTAATAAACCTGCTACAATTAATTTGCTTGATTTATTTTCTGTTATTTTAACAATATGCCATCCAAATTGGGTTTTAACTAAGCCAATATCACCTTTTTTGCCGTTTTTGCAAAAGCTATTAAATTCTTTTACCATTTGGCCATCTTGGAACCAACCTAAATCTCCACCTTTATCTTTTGTTCCATCTGTTCCATATTGACTAGCCATCATCGCAAAGTCACTACCGCTTTTTAATTGAGCTAAAATTTCTTCTGCTTTTGTTTTACTGTTTAATGTATCTTGTGCAGTAGTTCCTTCAACTTTGAATAAGATATGGCTTGCACGCATAAATATGGAAGTGTCGTTTTTAACACCACAAACTTTATAAATTTGGTATTTATTATCTTTAAATATTGGACCAACCAAACCACCAACAGAATCAGAAAATAATTTTTCTACAATGTCTTCAGGAAAATCTTTTCTAGAACGAGGTGTTGGATCAAATCTTACTTCACTGTTTGCATCAATATATTGAGTATCATTTTTTGATTGTGCAAATGCAACAACTTGATCACTCACCCATTTTTGCATTTCTGCTGAATCTTCTTTACTTGGAGAAAAATTATATACAACAAAATCAACTTTACGGCTGTTTTCGCGCTCTTTGTATTTGTTTTGATTTTTATTGAAGTAAGATTTTAAATCACTTTCTTCAGCTTTAATAGTTGAATCAGCAATGGTATTAAAAGGCATTACTACATAATTTAATTCGGCAGTTTTAGTTCTACCCTCATACAGTTTTTTAGCTTCTACATTTGTAGTATAAACTCCTTTTTTTACAAGGCTAGCGTATTTTCTACTTAATCCTTCTTGTAAAAGGTAATCTTCGAAAGCACGTAATTGCTTTTTAGTTTTTTCATCACCTTTTTCAGTAATTTGTTTTAAGTTTTGAATAACAACGTTTTTATCAAAGATTCCAGTTTTAGGATCAGTAAACGATTGTTTAACTTGTGGGTGAATATTGTCACCTACAAATAAATCTGTTAATTCTTCGTTTGTTAATGCTACACCTAAATCACCATATTCTTTGGTCATTAAGTTTTCTTGAATGATGGTATTCCAAGCTTGTTCTCTAATTTGATTGCGGGTATTATCATCAAGTGGTTGACCTTGAGCACGCTCTTTGAATAACTCTTCTTGTTTAGCCACTTCCATTTCAAACTCCTTGTAAGTAATGGCGTCACCATCAATGGTTCCTACATTATTTGAATTGGTATTTAAAAAGCTGTTCCTGCCAGTTAGTGCATCAGAAACTAGGAATAAAACTAAGGCTAATCCAACAAATCCAATTGCTATGCCACTTCTATTTCTTATTTTGGTTAATATTGCCATACGATTTTTTTAAAGAGTGGCAAAAATAAGCGCAATGACTATACAAGGCAAATGTTATTTATTTTTACATTTGTAATATAATCAGGTAATTACATAAATAGCATAAAAATGACCTACGGAAAATTATACTTAATTCCCAATTTTTTGGCAAATGATAGCCAAAATGATTTTTTACCCGAAATGGTGAAAAGAATGACCCATCATTTAAAAAATTTTGTGGTTGAAAGTGAAAAAGAGGCAAGAGCCTTAATTAAAAAATTGCAATTGAACACGCCTCAAAATGAACTGCAAATTTTTATTTTAAATGAACATACAGAGGCAAATACTTACCATCGATTATTAAAAGCATTGGAAAATGACCAAGATGCTGGTATAATAAGTGATGCAGGCCTTCCTTGTGTAGCCGATCCTGGTTTTCAGCTTGTGGCTTTAGCGCATCAAAAAAATATAAAAGTTATTCCTCTGCCAGGTTCGTCATCTATTTTTATGGCCTTGATGGCAAGTGGCTTTAGTGGTCAAAATTTTGCTTTTACGGGGTATTTGCCAATTGATAAAAATTTAAGAGTAAAAAGGATTAAGGAGTTAGAAAGAGAATTGGTTACCAAACATCAGGCCCAGATTTTTATGGAAACACCTTATCGAAATAATCATCTTTTTGATGATTTAGTAAAAAATTGTAATGGTAATGTTTTGCTATGTATTGCTTGCAATATTTCGGCAAATGATGAATTGATACAAACAAAACCAATTAAAGAGTGGGTAAAAGTAAAACCTGATTTACATAAAAAACCAACTATTTTCATATTAGGCAATTAAATAAAACCCTAAAGCAAGGCGCAACAACTAAATCTTATCAAAAAAATGATAAATTGATAAAAAAATATAAATTGCGCAGCAAAACACTCACAATAAATTTATAATTTTATGTCAAAAATTGTTGAACTATTAGGCGATAAAGCCGATTATTACTTAAACCACGAAAGTAAAACTATTAGCAAATCAAATATCCACTTACCTGGTAGCGATTTTATTGATCGCATTTTTGCTCAAACTAATAGAAATCCTCAAGTATTGCGTAGTCTTGCTCAGTTATATGGGACAGGTCGTTTAGCAAATACAGGTTATATGTCTATTTTACCTGTTGATCAAGGTATTGAACACTCGGCTGGTGCAAGTTTTGCTCCAAATCCTGCGTTTTTTGACCCTGAAAATATTGTTAAATTGGCAATTGAAGGTGGCTGTAATGCAGTAGCTTCAACGTATGGCGTTTTGGCTTCAATGTCAAGAAAATACGCTCATAAAATTCCGTTTATTGTTAAAATTAATCACAATGAGTTTTTAAGCTATCCTAATAAATTTGACCAAATTATGTTTGGTTCTGTTGATGAGGCTTATAATTTAGGTGCAGTAGCAGTTGGTGCTACTATTTATTTTGGTTCGGATGAATCTGGCCGCCAAATTCAAGAAGTAGCAGCTGCTTTTGAGCGTGCTCATGAGTTAGGTATGGCTACTATTTTATGGTGCTATTTACGTAATAATGCATTTAAAGTAGATGGTGTTGATTACCACACTGCTGCTGATTTAACAGGTCAAGCAAACCATTTAGGTGTAACTATCCAAGCAGATATTATTAAACAAAAATTACCTACCAATAACGGTGGTTACAATGCTACAAAACATGGTAAAACACATCCAAAAGTTTATAGTGAATTAACTACTGATCATCCAATTGATTTAACTCGTTACCAAGTTGCAAATTGCTACATGGGTCGTCAAGGTTTAATTAATTCAGGTGGTGAAAGTAAAGGCGCTAGTGATTTAGCTGAAGCAGTAACAACAGCAGTTATTAATAAACGTGCTGGTGGACAAGGTTTAATTAGCGGTCGTAAGGCATTCCAAAAACCAATGAACGAAGGTATTCAGTTATTAAATACCATTCAAGACGTTTATTTAGATAATAGTATAACAATAGCATAAATATGTTTCTGGCCTCTAGCTACTAGCGTCTTATTAAAGGATTACAGCTAGTTGCTAGAAGCTAGTAGTCAGTAGCAAAAATGAGTTGGTTTAAAAGAGTAAAAGAAGGTATTACAACATCTACATCTGATAAAAAATCGGTGCCTGATGGATTGTGGCATAAGTGTTCAAGATGTAAAAAAGCCACATTAAGTTCTGATCATGCAGTAAACAAATATGTTTGTATGCATTGCAATTACCACGATAAAATTGGTTCAAGAGAATATTTTGAAGTGATTTTTGATGAAGGAACCTGCAAAGAACTTTATAGTAATATTAAACCTACCGATCCTTTAGAATTTAAAGATACCAAAGCTTACAAAGATCGTTTGGCAGAAACCATTAAAAAAACAGGAATGGAAGATGCTTTAAGAGTTGGTGTAGGTAATGTAGATGGATTACCATTGGTAATTGCATGTATGGATTTTGGTTTTATTGGAGGAAGTATGGGAAGTGTAGTTGGTGAAAAAATTGCTCGCGCAATTGATTATGGTCGTGAAAATAGAATACCGGTTATGATTATTTCAAAATCGGGAGGAGCACGAATGATGGAAGCTGCATTTAGTTTAATGCAAATGGCTAAAACATCGGCCAAGCTTGCTTTATTAGGTCAAGCAGGAGTTCCTTATATTAGTTTATTGACAGATCCAACCACAGGAGGTGTTACAGCTTCTTTTGCTATGCTTGGCGATATTAATATTGCTGAACCAGAAGCATTAATTGGTTTTGCTGGTCCTCGTGTAATACGTGAGACTATTGGTAAAGATTTACCAAAAGGCTTCCAAAGCTCAGAGTTTTTACTAGAACACGGTTTTGTGGATATTATTGTTCCAAGAACAGAATTGAAACAAAAACTAAGCACATTATTACACCTTTGGGCTGAAAAACCAATGGCTATGTAAGGCTAAATATTTTTAAATAGAAAAAGCTATTCGTTAAACGAATAGCTTTTTCTATTTACTTTTATTCCTATCAATTTTTTGGCTTGGGGTGTAGTAAAATTCATCAACAACTTGAACTTGTTTGGGTATCTCATAATGTTTCAAAGTTTTTGATAAATATAATTTTAAGTCAACAAAATTTACGGAATCTTTGTTTTGTTTTTCAATGAATAAAACCACTTTTTCTCCAAGTAATTCATCGGGCAAACTGCCAATAAAATAAGGGAAGGGCAAAATATTTTGTTCTGTAAAATAGTTAGAAATTTCATCCTCCACTTTTAGTGCATTTACTTTAAATCCTCCACTGTTTATTACAAAATCTATTCTGCCTAATACTGAAAATCCATTAGTAGTAATTTCAACTAAATCGTTGGTTTGTAGCCATTGGTTTTTGGTAATTTTATTTTTTATTTTTAAAGTATTTTCTTGGCTTAAGGCTATTTCATTATTGGGTAATAATTTAAAATACGATTCAGTTTTTAAATTGCGTAAAGCTATATGGCTTAAAGTTTCTGTCATGCCATAAGTTGCCCATATATTTGGTTTTAAATCTGCACTTGTTAAAATAAGTGAATTAGAAGCTGGAGCTCCTCCTAAAAGTATATTTTTAAACTGATTGAGTACTTTTTTTTCATAATCATTATTTACTATTTGTTGCAGTTGCAGAGGAACTAATGAACAAAAAGTGTACATATGATTTTGTGTTAATGTTGCAAATGGATTGCCACTTGGATTCACTATTGTTATATCTGCTTGTAATAAAATTGCTCGAGCTAAAAGCATGGCACCTGCTACCAAACTGGTATCTAAACAAATGTAAAAATGTTGTTTTTCTTGGTTTAAATTTAAGTAATTTATGGTTTGTGTGGCCGACCAAATAATTTCCTCTTTAGTAAATCTAAATTGTTTGGGAATGCCTGTACTTCCTGAACTTTGAAAGTTAAAATCTTGATTGGCAAACCATTTTTCAATAAAAGAAAAAGCCTTTTTTTCGTTATCGTTCAAAAGGCTTTTATCAATTAAATTTAAATCGATTAATGATTCAATTTTATATGCAATATGGTTAATAAATAAACGCATTATTTATTGTATTCATTCATGGTTAAAGGCAATCCTTTTATAACAAAACTTTCAATAGCATCTACTGATTTATGAATTAAAAAAGGCATTTCTTTCATTTCGTCAGTAGTCCATTTTCCTAAAACATAATCTACCTGACGACCTTTGGGGAAATTATTGCCAATACCAAACCTAAGTCTAGGATAATTTTGAGTACCGAGCAATTCGTTAATGCTTTTTAGTCCATTATGACCCGCATCGCTGCCATTTCCTCTAATACGTAGTTTGCCAAAATCAATAGCCAAATCATCTACTAAAATAAAAATATTTTCAATTGGAATTTTTAAATCAGTCATCCAATGGCGCACAGCTTTGCCACTTAAATTCATATAAGTGGTTGGCATAATTACGTGCATTTGCCTGCCACGCAAACTTACTTGAGCATATTGTGCATGCTTTTGAACAGTAAAATTTCCTGCATGTTTTTTTACCAAAGCTTCGGCTATATCAAACCCAATATTATGACGGGTTTGTGCATATTCAACTCCTATATTTCCTAATCCTACAATTAAAAATTTCATATATTTTTTATGGTTTACTGTAAACCATTTTTACATGTTCAATATCTGCTTCCCAAAAGTTTGGTCCTTCTGGTTTAAAGTTGTGTTTTGCGTATAAAGGTGCAGCCGTTAATTGAGCATGCAAGTAAATTTTTTTACCAAATGGAATGGTTTCGTTCAATAAATGAGCTACCAAAGCAGAACCAATTCCATTGCCTCTAAATTTTTCCAATACTGCAAATCGTTCTAATTTGTAACCATTTTTAGTTTCTCTTATACGGGCTGTTCCGGCAGGTTCGTTATTATAATAAGCCAAAAAATGAATACTTTCTTCTTCAAATTCATATTCAATTTCTTTAGGGCATTTTTGCCCAATCACAAAAACTTCGTGCCTAATATCCCAAGCTATTTGCTGTATATTTTCGTCAATAATTTTTTCTATTTTTATCATTTAGCAAAGTATTTTTTTAGAGCTTCGCCAATTAAATAAACATCTTCGAAGGTGTTATACATTGGTACTGGACTCATACGTATAACGTCAGGTTCGCGCCAATCGGGCATTATGTTTTCGCTCACCAAATAATCAAATAATTTTTTGCCGTCTTGCTTTACAATAATTGATAGTTGGCAACCTCTTTCGTCTTTATTTTTTGGAGTTATTATGGTTAAATGTTCTGTATATTGATTTAAAATAAACTCCAAATAACCCGTTAATAATTCGCTTTTGGCTCTTAAATTTTCCATACCCGCTTCAGCAAACATTTCCAAAGAAGCTTTATGAATGGCCATTGGGAAAATTTGCGCATTGCTTAATTGCCAACCTTGGGCGCCAGGAATGGCTTTAAAGCCTTTTTTCATTTGGAAACGCTCGCCTTCATCATGTCCCCACCAGCCTGCAAAACGGTTTAATTCAGAGTTTTCGTGTCTTTGGTGAACAAATACACCACTTGTTCCTCCAGGGCCGCTATTTAAGTATTTATAAGTACACCAAACCGCAAAATCTACATCCCAATCGTGTAATTGTAAATGTAAGTTTCCTGCAGCATGAGCTAAATCAAAGCCTGCATAAGACCCAACAGCATGTGCAGCAGCAGCTATGGCCTTCATATCAAAAACTTGGCCTGTATAATAATTTACACCACCTAACATTACCAATGCCAAACTATCGGCATTTGCATTTATGGTTGCAATAATATCTTCGGTGCGTAAAGTGTGTTCGCCTTCGCGTGGTTTAAGTTCTATAATGGCATCATCAGGATTTAAATTATGGTGTTTAGCTTGCGTTTCCATGGCATATAAATCGCTTGGAAAAGCAGCAGCTTCCATTATTATTTTATATCGAGTGGCAGTTGGTTTGTAAAAACTTACCATCATGAGGTGTAAGTTTACAGTTAGGTTATTCATTATAACTACCTCGCTAGGTTTTGCACCTACTACTTTTGCAGCATTTTCGGTTAAAAAATGGTGGTAACCAAACCAAGGATTTTTTGCATCAAAATGTCCTTCTACTCCAAATTTTGCCCAATCGTTTAACTCTTGATCAATAGCTGCACGCACTGATTTTGGCTGCAAGCCTAATGAGTTGCCACATAAATAAACTACATGTTTATTGTTATGAGTTAATAAATGAAATTGATGTTTAAAATGGGCTAGTTTATCGTTTGCATCTAATTGCTGAGCAAAACTTAAGGTATTTTCAAATTGCATGTGCAATAATACTAAATCATTTTATGGCTACATAGCCCCTAAAAATGATTTTTTATTGAGGAAAGCTAGTAACTCTTAAATAATTTCCATTTCTGGTTACATAATATTGGCGCAATCCTCTATCGGCAGGGCCTTTACTTGGTGTTCCTGTGGTTAAAAAAAACTCACTAGCACAGCATCGGTTATTGCCGCTTCCGCATTGAAATTTTGAATTATTATCGGCTATGTAAATGCGGCTGCAAGCACTATCAACTTTGTAAGGACATGCTCTATCAAAAGCCACAAAATCGTCAAAATTATTATATATTACAATTCCTTTATAACCAACAGCTTGCCCATCTCGGTATATGTAGCCTCCCATGTTTTGAAGTGGAGCAGCATCGGGCAGTAATAAATTGATATTGATATCAAAATTTACTGGAGGAAAAAAATCATTGTTTTGTGAGGCACTTTTGTCTTTCTCGCAAGCCATTAAAAATAACAAAGCGATAACTATGTATAAATATTTTAATTTCATTATTTTATCCAAGCCAAAAGTTTTGGCAAATTGTTTTTTCTATATTTAAAATAAGGTTTCTTATAAGCGCCAAATGATTTGTAGAATCGTTCGATTCCATCAATTTCTGAACCTTCAAAGTCAATAAACAAATTTTTGCCACACAATTGCATAATAACCGAATCCATTAAAAAGTGCATGGCACCAATTTTTTTACCTTTTTCGTTTGATGTTCCTAAATGAAAAATTGCCCTATCGTCATTAATAACAAAAGCGGCAGCACCTAATAAACCAAACTGATTACTATAAACGCCAACTGCCAATAAATTATTTTGTTTGTTACAGATTTTGTACAATCGTTTAAGGGTTTTATAGTCGTTTTCTTTTACACCTTTGGTTTCTTTACCCTTATATTTTTGGTAAAAATCAATTACTTGTTTGTAAGGTAAGGCTTGTAAAAATAAGCCTTCCTCTTTGGCTTTTTTTATATTACGTTTTGCTTGCCCTTTGTATCCAGCAAAAATGTCTTTATAACCTTCATCAATAGGAAGCAAATAGTTTTTACGAGGTTTTAATCCTTCAGTACTATTTTCTTCATTTAAGTTGATATCGATTAATTTAAATTTGGTAGGAATGGCATTTAAAAAATCTTGAACCAATAAAGCCTGTGATTCGTTTTTTGAAAATACACCTAATTGCTGCGTAAAAAAAGGTTGATATAAATAAGAAATGAAATACTTTTTTCTGTGAGTTAAAGGCATTACAGCTTCATAGTCATTAAGCACCAAAGCATCCCAACCAGGGCTTACTATATCTAAATACCAAGCATAGGCGTAAATAATGTTATTGCTAGCTTGTGAAATACAATGGTCCCACTTTGTTTTATCTATTTCGGTATGTTTAAGGTAGTTTATCAAAGCTTAATGTTTCAACACAAAAATATAATAAAGCAGCATACTTAAATATTAAAAATAAAATTTAATAACTAATGAAAACAAAAAAGCCGGGCTCCCCCGGCTTTTTGCCCAATGTTTCCAAAGGTTTCTTCATTAATTATGAAAAAATTTACTCACTCAAAGTACAAAAACATCGAAATGAGATGAATAGTTTCTAATAATTTTAAATTAAATGCAATTATCTGCAAATCAATTAATTAATTTTATCCTGAAAAATTGAATTGTTTGGAATTAAGTGAGTAAATTAATTTTATTCAAAAGTAAATATATGTATTTTTATACTTTCAAAAAGCATGATACAAATACTGAAAGAGGCCTCAGAACATTCGTTTTGTTGGGTAGATGTAAACCAACCAACTGAGCAAGAGTTAAAAGACTTGGCTATAAAATACAATTTACCAGAAACAGCCATTAAAGATTGTTTAGACCCCGGACATTTACCAAAATTTGAACAACTCGATAATGAGCATTTTATTATTATTAGAAATTATGACAATAAGTGCGATATTGGAGCAGATAGTTTTCAAAAATTGACTCGTAAAATAGCTGTTTTTTGGGGTAAAGATTTTTTGCTTACCATACACAGACATGATTCAATAGTTATAGATGGAGTAGCTAAAAAGTATGCAAATGCCAATGTTTGTAAAAGCCCTTTCGATATTATTTGTAAAATAATTAAAGACTCTTTGCAAAGTTTTGAAAATCCTTTGGCGGCCTTAGATGCTGAAATTGATTCGTACGAAACGCGTATATTTTTAAAAAGTAAAATACCCGATTTACTTAAAAACCTATACTTGATTAAAAGAAAAATTTATGTAAAAAAGCGTTTGTTTACTTTAACCAAGGCTGTAATTGAACAGTTAGGAAATTCGCATAAACGCAATACGATTTATGAAGATTTAAAAGATACTTATGTGCGTGTAGAAACCATTACGGAAGAAATTTACGATAGCATACATAGTTTGTTAAATATTTATATTTCACTTTCGAGCCAAAAAACCAATGAGGTAATGCGTGTTTTAACGGTTTTCTCAGCATTCTTTTTACCTTTAACTTTTATAGTAGGTATTTATGGAATGAATTTTCAGTTTATGCCTGAATTAACGCACCATTATGGCTATCCCGGTGTGTTAATTTTTATGCTTTTGCTTACCATAATTATTTATCAATGGTTTAGCCGCAAAGGCTGGATTTAAATTGATTTATTGATTTGGAGATTTGTTGACTTTTACTTCGCTAACCAGTTTATGCAGAAGGCATTTCTTTGTTATAAATGAGTGCTTTCTATTACTAAATAAAAGTATAAAAAATCGTTGCTTTAATCGAAGATAAAAACGTAATAGGTTATCACTTTATTGTTTTTCAATAATGCATAAAATACACAACATAATGCCTTTCACATACACTAAATATTTAACTAAAAATGGTCTTGGCTTTTTTGTAATACAATTCGTTTTAATTATTAATTTTGACCTTTATGAAAACCTATACTTTAGTTTCAAATATCCAATCGTTAAAAGGAATTTTAGCTCCTGAAATTTTTTTAAAAAGAGGGTCGGAAATGGCTCATTTAGAAAGTATTGACAATGCTTTTTTAATCATAGAAAATGATACCATTTTTAATTTTGGTAAAATGGAAGATTTGGCCAACGCTACTCAACATATAACTATTTCAAACCAAATAGATGCCAAAGGCGGAATGGTTTTACCATCGTTTATGGATAGCCACACTCATATAGTTTTTGCAAAATGGCGCGAAGAAGAATTTGAAATGCGCATAAAAGGCAAAAGCTATGAGGAAATTGCAGCAGCAGGTGGTGGCATTTTAAATTCTGCTAAAAAGTTACAAAACATGAGCGAGGCCGAGCTTTTTGAACAAGCACATGAACGTTTGCAACAAGTTATTAGCCAAGGAACAGGAGCCATTGAAATAAAAAGCGGTTATGGATTAACGGTAAAGGATGAAATAAAAATGTTGCGCGTAATAGCGCAATTAAAACAAGTTTCGCCAATTCCAATTAAGGCTACCTTTTTGGGTGCGCATGCTATACCTATTGAGTTTAAACAAAATCGTCAAGGTTATATTGATTTAATTTTAAATGAAATGCTGCCCAATATCGCCAATGAAAAACTAGCCGATTACTTTGATGTATTCTGCGACAAAGGTTTTTATACGGTAGAAGAAACAGATTTATTGTTAAATGCAGCAGCCAAGTATAATTTAAAACCAAAAATTCATGCAAATGAGTTAGGATATACAGGCGGTGTTCAAGTAGGAGCAAAGCATAATGCATTAAGTGTAGATCATTTAGAATATACTGGCAAGGAAGAAATTGAATGTTTGTTAAACAGTAATACCATGCCGGTTGGTTTGCCTAATTGTTCGTTTTTTTTAGGAATTCCATATATGCCTGCTCGTAAAATGATTGATGCAGGTTTACCTGTTTGTTTGGCAAGTGATTATAATCCGGGAAGTTCGCCTAACGGGCGTATGGGTTTTGTGGTAAGTTTGGCTTGCACCCAAATGAAAATTACACCAGAAGAAGCTATTAACGCTACTACCATTAATGGTGCTTATGCCATGGAATTAAGCCATCAATATGGAAGTATTACCAAAGGGAAAATGGCCAATCTGATTATTACTAAACCAATATCATCCTTAGCTTATATACCCTATAATTTTGGAAACGATTGTGTTGACAGAGTAATTATTAATGGAAAACAATATTAATGCGAAGTGCGGAGTGACAATCACGCAAGGCGTGAGCGAAGTCAAAATAATCTTCTAATTTTTAATCCTTCAATCTTTAATAAAACTATGAAAATAAAATCGAACTACGTAGATATAATAAACAAACAAATTTATGCAGCCGAAATTACTGTTGAAAATGGAGAAATAGCTGCTATTGAAAAAATAAATGAAGTTTGCCAAAACTATGCACTTCCTGGTTTTATTGATGCGCATGTGCATATAGAAAGTAGCTTATTAGCACCAAGTGAATTTGCAAGAATGGCTGTTATTCATGGGACAGTTGCTACAGTTAGCGATCCTCACGAAATAGCTAATGTGCTAGGTTTACAAGGCATTGATTTTATGATTGAAAATGGTAAACAAGTGCCTTTTCGTTTCTTTTTTGGAGCGCCAAGTTGTGTTCCTGCCACTATTTTTGAAACAGCAGGTGCGGTAATTAATGCCCAAGATATTGATACACTTTTAGCTAGACCAGAAATATTGTATTTGGCTGAAATGATGAATTTCCCAGGTGTTTTATTCAAAGATGAAGAGGTAATGGCTAAAATAGCAAGTGCTAAAAAACACCATAAACCTATTGATGGACATGCCCCAGGATTGCGCGGAGCGCAAGCAAAACAATACATAAACGAAGGTATGAGTACCGACCATGAATGTTTTACTTTAGAAGAAGCCTTAGATAAAATTGGTTTTGGAATGAAGGTAATTATTCGTGAAGGAAGTGCAGCACGCAATTTTGATACTTTGATTCCATTAATGGAAAAACATGCTTCGCAATTGATGTTTTGTAGCGATGATAAACATCCTGATAGTTTGTTATTAGGTCACATGAATCAATTAGTTGCTCGGGCAATTGCTCTAGGATATAATTTGTTTGATGTGTTACAAGTAGCTTGTTTAAATCCTATATGGCATTACAAATTGCCCGTAGGCACATTAAATATTGGCGATTCGGCTGATTTTATTATTGTAAATAATTTAACAGATTTTATTGCGGAACGCACTTTTATAAAAGGAAAATTAGTTGCTGATAATGGTAAAACTCTTATGGCAAAAGTTCCAATTGAACCCATTAATCAGTTCAATATAGAATCTAAAAAGGTATCAGATTTTTTTTATGAAATAAAGGAAAATGAATTGGTTATTGAATGTTTAGATGGTCAATTAATTACCAATAAACTTTCGTTTCCTAAACATGAAGTATTACCGCAAAATGATATTCTAAAAATAGTGGTGGTTAATAGGTATCAAGCTGCACCTATTGCTATTTCATTTATTAAAAATTTTGGTTTGAAAAATGGTGCTATTGCTTCGTCTGTGGCGCACGATAGCCATAATATTATAGCTGTAGGTGTTAACGATGAAGAAATTTGTAATGCTATAAATTTAATAATAGCCAATAAAGGTGGCTTAAGTGCTGTGAATAGTGCTGACCAATTAATTTTGCCTCTTCCAATTGCAGGTTTAATGAGCAACGAAGATGCTTGGAAAGTAGCCGAAGATTATACTCAATTGGATAATTTTAGTAAACAAGTATTAGGTTCAACTTTACGAGCTCCATTTATGAGTTTATCATTTATGGCATTATTGGTAATTCCTCATTTAAAATTAAGCGATAAAGGATTATTTAATGGAGATACCTTTTCGTTTTGTGATTAAGGTCTAAACAAAATAATTCCTAAACTACTACTAGGGTCTATTAGTGGATAATCAGCAAAATCGACTGAAGAGTCCCCGTTTAAATCAGTTGCAAGATATCCAATATCTCCATTGCTGCTTCCCAAATCTAAATCGGGATAATCTGCAAAATCAACAGAGCCATCCTGATTAATATCGCCACTATATAATAAAAATATACCCGTACCATCATCAATAATGTTATTACCAAAAGCCTGACCAGCTCCTGAACTAAAATCATAATTGGTAGCAGTTGTCATTTGAACAGTATCTGAGCTCCAAGTTTCTATTGAGTTTCTGTGTTTAACTGCAATATAATAGTAGTTTCCAATGGCTCCTGAAGGAAAAAGTAAATTTGCATTTCCTGTGGTACTTAATAAACCTGTTACTGAAAATACAGTATTGTAAGGCGAGGCTGCTTCATGTAATTCAACTGTGATAGTATCCGCAATTGAGTTAGGGCTAACGCCATCATAATTAAATGGAGCTGAAGTCATGGTGCCAGCACCTGTATATAAGCCTTGTAAATAAGCCGTTAAATTAAGTGTTGCTCCCATTGAAGTAGCACTATCTTCTGCAATTTGAATTGAGCCAAAACTACTTAAACCGCTATAACTAGCAGTTGTAGCATTTGGTGTTCCTGTAGCATTTATTTTGCCGCCCCACGCACCCAAGTTAAATGTATTAAGTTTATAATTTGAATAATTTACCAGCGTATCATTGTCTGAATTTAAGTAGTTTAGTTCTATATTATAAGATATAGGCGCAACCGTTGTACTGTTAATTAACCAATTTCTATTAACGCTTTTGTTAGGTTTTAAACCAGACGAACTTATATTCACATTATCACTATCCTTAGAACATAAAGTAATAAATCCATCAGTTGTAATATTTGGAAAATTTATTGCTATTGGCGTATATCCTAGGCTTGTACCAACTTCATAAGTTTTTGAAGTATTACTTCCTATTGGAAAGTACTTCGATAAATTACCAATTATGTGTCCGTTGGTTCTAATTATTGAAGAATTTGATAGTAGTTTTAAAGTATCGTTATTGGTATTAATGTTTCCATTTATTAATGATAAAGTTCCTGAAATGGATCTACTACTTGATAAAGTAATAGAATTTGATGAATTGAGTAAATTAATTTTAATATTTGAAGGATAATTTGTTGGTGTCCATTCATTGCTTTGTGTGTAGCTTCCTGTTTTATAAACTAGTGTAGATGAAGAAGTATAAAGTGGTGAATTAACACTGCAAAATGAACCGTCATTTATCTCAAGTGTTCCTTTTATGGTGGTTTTATTTAGACCAAAATTTACTCCTTTGTTAATACTTAAGTAGATATTACTATCTATTGTTAAATTTCCTATTCCTTCAATTAGGGCAATTCCTGTTCCTGATTCAAAGTTTATTTGACTATTTTCAGATCCTGTAATTAAGTTTGAAGTGTTATTGCATAATATAGAGCGAACTTGCCCACCATTTATTGTTAAAACATTTCCATTTAAATCTAAGTTTCCATTGTTTAACAACTGAAGTACCTGTGCAGTTCCGGTTGCGGTTCCATTTAAAAATAAGCTATCATTTAAAATTAATGATCCATTTGTTTTGTTTAAAAGCAAATAACCTATAGTTAATCTTCCTGATAAATTATTTAAATATTGATTCCCTGAACCATTACAAATTAAAGCCCTATTATTATGCACAAAACCAGTCCCTTTAGCAATGTTATTGTTTTGCCAGCTACCCTTAATTTTAATATCACCGCCAATATTACTCGATAATGTAACAGTTGAACCATTTTCAATAATTATATTTCCTAATAATTGTCTGTAAGCAGCTGTAGTTCCAAAGGAAAGATTGGTATTGTTGCTTATGAAAATATTGCTAGGTACTCCTCTTCCTGATTCCGTTCCAATTGTCCATTCCGTACCTGCAATATAAGTGGCACCTGATGAGTAATTTAGTGTGGATGAACTTCCATATGTTGGTGGATTATTTATAATATAGCCACCGGGTTTAATGTTTAAACTATCATTTACAGTTGATAGAGTACCAAAATTAACACCACCTAAAATATTTACTTTATAAAAGCTAATATTGCCCGTAATAGTTGATAAACCATTAAAATTTATTGTGCCAAAGTTTGAATTGAAAGTGCCATTATTAATAAAATTTGAATTGTTGCCAAATGTTATTGAATAATTTGATGCACCTACATCCAAAGTTGAACCATTGTTTATGGTTAAGGTGCCATTTATCGTTTTATTCTCATTAAGTTCTAACAATCCAATTGAAGCACCTAAGGTCACATTAAAAGGGCCGTTTGTTGATGGCCATTCTAATCCAATATTTGTATTATAATTATAAATTAATGTAGCAGATGAACCATAATTTGGAGTTCCCGAATTAATGCTTGAACCATTGTTTAAGGTTAATTGTCCATTTATTATTGTTTGGCCTAATGATGTTATTCCATTTATGGTTAAATTATTTAATATTAATGTATTCCCAGTTATGGTTGAATTATTTGCCAGCGCTATCGTTCCAGTTGAAGCACTATTAAAGGTTCCATTATTAGCAATATTTCCTCCAACAGTTAAAAGCATATTAGCCGAGTTAACATTTAATGTTGCTCCTGAATTAATATTTAATGAACCATACATTGCTCTAGCAGCTGTGCTTGAGTTGGCCAAATTAAAAGTGCCTGCAGCTATGGTAACATTATTAGGGTACCCAGCACTTGTTCCAATTGTTCCTACACCAACATGGTTCCATTCGTTAAATCTACTATAAGTTGTGTTATATAAAAGGGTTGAGTTAATTGAATAAATAGGTGCAGCTGAAACATTTCCTCCATTGATTTGAAAGGTATCATTAATAAAAGGTACAGTTGTTAATGTAACTGTTCCAGAATTAATGGTTAACCTATTTAAAATGGTTGATTTACTACCACTAATTGATCCTGCTCCAATGAAATTGATTTTACCTGAATTTGCATTAAATGAAGTGCTTGAATCTCCATTGTTTATAATACTGCCATTTGTTGCAATATTTAAAGTAAATGAGTTGTTGTTAAAATTCCCTCCAGAGTTTAGCGTTAAATTCTGAACAGTAAAATCTTGATTTAAGTTAACAGTGTTTGAATTGGCAATTGTATATGAAGCACCACTAAATATTTGACTTACACCCCAAGTAGCCAAATCAGTAAAATTACCAGAGGTTACAGAAGTGAAATTTGATGTTAAATTATAAGCATAATTGCTTCCACTATTATCATCATAATTTAATGTTGCTAACGATTTGTCAATTTCTGACATGCTGTTTAATGAAGCTAAACTAATGGTGGAGGTGAATATATAATACCTAACAGTGCTTCCTATTGCTTGAGCAGGAATATTTGCCGACCAAGAAGTATTTAATCCAGTGGCTTGAACAACTGAACTTGTATTAGCTGATGAGAAATCAGCAGCAGTGGTATAACGAATAAAAATATTTTCGCCAAATGAGGGTGTTGTATTGGTAGTAATTGAAATATTAGCACTTCTATCAATGTTTAAAAACTCGCTTGTTCTGCTAACAGTTATTGGAGTTGATGATGTATATGCTACATAATATTTTGCATTGGTTGATGAATAACCTGCATCATTAAATACAAATGTATATTTACCTACAGTATTCATATTTAAACCCATATCGTTTCCTGAATTATAGGCATTACAAACATTTACAGCATTTACAGACCCTTGAGCAACTCCACTAAACACCCACTTATTCGCAAATCTATTAGTACTTGGTCCTGATACAAATAAAAATCCAGCTCCACTTCCTCCAATCATATTACGTGGTGCGAAATCTCCACCACTTGTTTCAACATTGTATGTTTTTATCCATTGCCCCCTACCATCGGTAGGATTGCCAGCTGCTGAAGTACTAATTTTACGATAGGTAGTATTTGAATTTGATGAAGTAGAGTAGCCATTCATTTGTCCAACTACTTGAATTGGTTCTAAGTTATATATATTTTGACTATTCAAGAAATTGATAGACAAAAAAGGTAGTAATAAAAAAGCAATAAAATTTCTGTTCAAGTTCATGTCTTTCATATAATTAGAATGTAATGTGGGCAAATTTATACAAATTTTCTTTATAAAATAATACTAAAAATTACCTTTAAAATTTTAGTGATAAACAACAAATTATTAAAAAGAGGTAAAGGGTAAAAGTTCTTTTGATATATTTATTTAGCTATTTTTTGTGAGACAAAAAGAGTTGTCTTTATTTATATTATAGAGTACAAAAGAACTAGCATTAGAAAGGGTAGTGTTCATTCATACGTTCATAATATTAGGTTTACTTTATTGTAATTTAACCTATAGTAATTTTTTAAATAAAGAACTCAATAAAAAATGATGGAAGTTATTTACAAATATCCTTAGTGTTAGCATAGCGATTTGGGGATTTAAAATAAATTTTTTTAAACGTTTCTCGCACTCACTAGCATCTTGCTAAAGAGGATATAAAACAGCCTCTGGCTGTAATAAAAAACAAAATTAGCCAGAGGCTTAATAATATATTCACTAGCGGGACGCTAGCGAATGTTCTGAAAAGCGGTTTTTTAATGTAAAAACTACTTAATTTGAAATGAATAAAAGTGGATTGGTGATAACATCAACCATAAGCAAATGCCTTAGGTGAAATTGGACCACTGTCTGAGAAATAACAGAAACTTGAGTGGAATGAAAGCATAACTTATTAAAAAAGTGATAAATTATATGAAAAGCAATTATTTTATTTTTTTAGTGTTTTTATTTTTTAATTCATGTGATACAGGTGGAGACGATATTTGCAGAAATTACAGATTGGTTTGGATTGATTTACCTAACAGTCAAACTATTTATGCAACGGATAAAAAACTTTCAAAATCCCAATATGTTGGCATTGGAATTCCAGCTTTTGTTTTTAGTGTAGGGTATGACGAAAAATTTATTATTGCCAAACAACATCCCACTAATGGATTTGAAGGTAGTTTTAAAGTAGATACAAACATTACCAATTATTATATTATCAATATGAACTTAGATACATTCGAAGAGAATAAAGTGATAGGACCTTTGAATATTACTTCTTTTGATAGTGCAAGATTTGCACATAAAATAGAAAAAATAAAATTTGATATGAATTATCCAGAATATTATTAATATTATGGGTTAATGCCAAGACTTTGAAGTGCACAAAGGAACTAAACATAACAAAATCGCTTTAGCCAAAAACTAAAGCGGTTTTTTTATTTTTTTATCAATTACTTTTAACCAACTCTTCGTATTTTTTTATCAAATTTTCTAACGACTGATTTTGTGCTTGTAAGGCAGTATTAGCAGCATCTTTAGCTATTTGCTTTTTTATCAATTCGTTTTTAGCTACTAGGTTTTCTTTTATTTCGTTAACACTGTTAAACAACAAATATTTACGCTCTTCACCATCCATTTTTTTACCTAATCTTTCAAAAGTATTTAACGCATCGGCTACAATGGCGTTATCTGAACGCATTAAATATTTAGCATAAATATACATGATATTGCGCTTGCCATAACCCGCATGGTTTATTGTTTTTTCAAAATAAGCATTTTCGTTTTTAAAAGTGTTTTTACTCAATACAGAACAAATGGCTTGGCTAACCGAGTAATTTTGATAGTTTTTCCATTTTTCAACTACTTGTAAAGCGTAAACACTATCAATATAACTTAAACCATAAAAGGCACTTACCAATACTTGGTTTGAACTATCGGTTAACGCTTTTTCAAAATTTGGTTTGTATTTTACATTGTTCCAATTGTACAATAATAACAAGGCATTTGCCCTCACACTAGCAGTTTTACTGTAATTGGTTAATGCCAAAATTTGAGGTTCAAATAGTTGCTGTTGTTGCTCTGTAAGTGAATTTAAAGTCATGTAACCTAATTCAATCACACGCGAATGGTTAAAATTTAAACAATACAAAATAGCATTTTTAAAGTCTTGACTCAAATTTACAGTATCTAAATTATAGTTATAAACCAATCCTTGCATGGCTTGTTGTTTGGCTTTCCAATGGTTTTCTTGGGTTAATTGAGCATACCAAATAGCATTGCTTTGCACTAAATCTATTTTGGCTACTAAGGCTTTGGCTGTATCAAAATTAATCAAGTAAATTGAATCGCCTTTAAAAGAAAATGTTTCGGTAGCTTTGGTAATTTTTACTGGCCAAGTTTTCACTCCATTTTTATCAAACACATTGGCATAAACTGGCAATTGATACAACCCAAATTCTGTTGAATCTTGTTTTTGGGTTACTGTTAAATTGGCTGTATTGCCATTATAAACCGTGTTTAAACTTAACTCGGGATGGCCTGCTTTTAAAAACCATTGGTTAAAAAACCAGTTTAAATCGCGGCCCGTAGTTTCTTCAAAAGCCAAACGCAAATCGTGAATTTCGGCACTTTTAAATTTGTTTTTGGTTAAATACAATTGCAACGATTTAAAGAAAGCATCATCGCCAACTTCCTTGCGCAACATATGTAAAATACGTCCGCCTTTACTGTAACTAACGCCATCAAACATATCTTCTTTGTTATGGTAATGGTATCTAATTGGAATTTTATTGGCATTGCCTTTACTGCGTATGTAGCCTTGTAAATTTCTATCAAAAACAGCATCAGCTTCTATGGCACCATGTTTCCATTCGTTCCAAATATATTCGCCATAAGTAGCAAAACTTTCGTTTAATGGTAAATTACTCCAACTTTCTGCTGTGGTTAAATCGCCAAACCAATGGTGAAACATTTCGTGAGCAATAATATCTTCTTGGTCGTTGTCAAAATGCTCTCTCCTATCGTGTTGCACAAATTCGCCATGAATTACAGCTGTAGTATTTTCCATAGCTCCACTCACATAATCGCGCACTATAATTTGGCTAAATTTATGCCATGGATAATCAACTCCCAAACGTTGGCTAAAACATTCCAACATTTCGGACGTTGGGCCAAAAATTAAATCGGCATATTGATGGTAATCTTTTTCTAAATAATAACTTACCTCTACAGAATCGCGCCATTTGCGCTTGGTTATATTAAATTCACCAATAGCCATCATAGTTAAATAAGGCGCATGAGGCAAATTTTGTTGCCAATAATCGGTATGTGTTCCGTCTGCATTTTTGGTAATGGAAACCAATTTTCCATTGCTTAAAGTTACCTCATTAGCTTGGGCAGTAATAAATAATTCTTGTGTATGTTTTTCGTTAGGAGCATCAATAGTTGGCATCCAGCAGCTATTACTTTCAGTTTCGCCTTGCGTCCATATTTGACGAGGTTTTTCTGCATCTTCTTTTTTAGGATTGATAAAATACAAACCTTTGGCTTCTCTAATGGCTGCGCTGCCTTCAAAATTTAACTCATTTGGTTTTGAGGTATAATCAATAAAAATATTAAAGGTTTCGTTTCGGCTATAAGTTCTATCTAAATTAGCTGTAATTTGAAGCGAATCGTAAGTAAATGAAAGATTGGTAGTATCTTTTCCTTTAATTACAGCCACGCGATGCAACTCCATACCTTTGGCATCAATTACCACTTTATTGGTAGCATAAAAATAAGGTTTAAATAATAAATTTACTTTGCCATAAGCATGTTGTAAATCGTAATTAAATTTTATTTGTAAATGGGTGTGCAATAAATCAACCTCTTTGGTTCTAGTTGGCTGATAATTAGCTGCATTTTTATGAGCTATGATATTGATTGGTTTTGCCAACAAACTAGCATCTTTGTTTTGAGTATCGCTATTTTTATTTACCTTGCATGCCGCAATAAACGTTATTGCGCTTACTATTAATACATTAACTTTATTCATTGGTACAATAATAAGGTTATGAATTAAATAGCAAAAAAATATTTAAAAGCTTATAAAATTTATGTTGCGCATTAC